>NZ_JBFUFR010000037.1:0-59725 GCF_056403315.1 Roseateles sp. P2_H4
CTGCAGGCCTTCGGTGAATCGGCGCCGGCCGGCGCCCGACTCGAAGCTCTTGATGTTGACCAGCAGCATCGGCAGCATCAGCGACGGCCTCTCCCGCCACCGCGGCCGGGCCACATCGATCTCACCGATGCAGCGCATGCCATACAGCTCAAGCCACCGCCGGATGGCGCGGCCGGCCTCTGGACCACCCGGTAACTTCTCCAGCCCGTCCAGGAAGCAGTCATCGCGGGCCTCCTTCAGAAAGGCGACGAGATGCCGATGCGGGCGAATCTCATCGGCAACGTCCATCAGCGCCAGCCCCATCTCGGTCGTCACGTTGCCGGCCACCGACAAGGTCAGCGTGTCGGCCGCGTTTTTCTCTCCCAGCCACGCCTTCAACTGGTCGTTGAGCCACCACTGCGCCTCGACCCCCGCGAAGATGAGCTTGATGCTCTGCTGCGCCGACTGCAATTTCCTGAGCTCCTGGATGTCGCTCAAGATGAAATCCAGCAGCGCGTTGCCGGCCTTCGTGCGGAGGTCGCGCTCGGCCGCCGCGATGGAGACGCGGTACGCCTCGATCATTTCCCCGACCAGTGACACATCGACGTCTGCTTGCGCCTCGTTGCCCACCGGCCGCGCGGGTTGAGGGGCCGCGTCGCGTACCGTCGGGATGAAGTCGCCGCGCCGAAGCAGGGTCTCGATGGCATCGCGCACGAGAGGGTCGCCTCGTTCGAGCATGGCCAACTGGCTGGCCCGCTGGCTTGGCGATGCCAGCGCCTGGCTGATGTCCACGAACAACCGCCCGCCCGCATCATGCATACGGGGATTCATCAGCTGCCACATCGACACGCCAAGAGGCCGCAGCGGGTCGGTCATCATCTGTTGATGGCCTACCGACACGTAGACGTGGTTCTCGTGGTCGGTCGCCGCAGGGACGGGAAACAGCGTAGTGATGGAACGGCTCTGCACGAAATGGAAACCGTTGTCCTGGAGACACCATTCGATGTCCTGGGGCCAGCCGAAGTGCGATTCGATCCGCCGACCGAGCTGCACGAGTTCCAGCGCCTGTGCGTCCGTGAGGGCCGGTTGACTCTGCAATGCGGCGGCGACCGCCTGCTCCCGCGTGCCGCCCTCCGGCAAGGCCAGGACGGCCAGCTTCTTGTCGCCTGTCGTTCGGGTGATGATCAGCCCGTCCCGCACCTTGTAGTGGTCTGGATTCACCAGTCCACCCACCAGCGCCTCGCCCAGCCCAAAGCTGGCGTCGATGGCAGCCACCTTGCGGTTGGATGAGACCGGGTCGGCGGTGAACAGGACGCCCGCCACGCGCGGGACGACCATCCGCTGGACCACCACGGCCATCAGCACCTGACGATGGTCGATGCCATTGTGCAGCCGGTAGGCGACGGCACGCTCGGTGAACAGCGATGCCCAGCACCGGCTGATCTGCCGCAGGATGTCTGCAAGCCCGACGATGTTCAGATAGCTGTCCTGTTGACCTGCAAACGACGCGGTCGGCAAGTCCTCGGCTGTCGCGCTGGAGCGGACCGCATACGCAGCTTCCTCGCCAAGGCCCCGCAGCTCGGCGGTGATCGCGTCGACGAGGTCGCCGGGCATCGCGGCGGCCTCGATGGCGTGGCGGATGTCGGCGCTGGCGGACCTGATCTCTTCACGATCATCAGCCTTCAGGCCTGACAGGCGATCCAGCAGACCGTGCCAGGTCGGCACTTCTGTAAGGATGCGCTGAAAGGCTTGTGTCGTTACGCAGAACCCGTCCGGAACGCGAATGCCCTCGATTCGCGCCAGTTCCCCAAGATTGGCTCCCTTGCCGCCGACGGTATTGAGCAGTGTCCGATCAACGTCCGCGAGCCGCAAAGCATAGGGACCCGAAGGTGCAGCGGTGAATGCCATTGCTTGAGCTCTCAATTGCCGTTGAGAGGCCAGTTGGCCGTCACTTTCCATCCAGAAAGGCCGCCGCGGCCTTCCCCACGGCGTCAGTCGCCAGCAGGTTGTAGTGCGTCGTGTTCGGGATGACGGCCCACTGGCCCGCCGGCCGCTGCGAGCCGTCCATGCCTGCGTCCTRCCGCCCGCCACCCAGCAGCTTGTAGAACTCCACCATGTGCTCGGGCCGCATCGCGTCGGCGTCGGCGAACACGAGCAGCGTGCGCGCCTTCACGGCGGCGAGCTGGGCCGTCCAGTCGTAGTCGTGGCTTTCAAGCTCGCCGATCTTGCGCAGCAACGCCTCCCACTTCACGTTCGGGTAGAGCTTGGCCATGGGTGACTGTGCGATGTTCTGCGCGATCATCGGCGCGTGCGCTGCCATCGCGTCGAACGCGGCAATCACCTCGGGGTACCAGCCGGCGCGCTTGAACACTTGCGACACCACCACCAGCCGGTCCACCAGCCCGGGGTGGCGGACCGCCACCTGCTGCGCCACACCGCCGCCCAGCGAATAGCCCATCACGTCGATCTTCTTCAGGCCGAGGTGGCGGGCCAGCGCGGCCACATCGTCGGCCATGTCCTCGAAGCGAAGCGGGCGCTCTACGTCCGGCGTGTGGCCGTGGCCTTGCAGGTGCACGGCGATGACCTGGCGCTGCGCGGCCAGCGCGGCCAGGTTGGGACCGAACGCCTCGCTGGCCGACACGCCGCCGTGCAGCAGCATGAGCGGGCGGCCGCTGCCGTGGATCTCGTAATACAGGTTCACGCCGTTGACGGCAGCGTGGGCGGAACGGATGGCGTCGGTCATGGGAACTCCAGTGGGTGTTTGAGAGGTGGAAGCAGGGGCCGCCTTGGCCGTGAAGGGGAGCGCGGTCAGCGCAGGAAGGGTGAGCAGCGAGAACAGCTGGCGTCGGTGCATGCGTGTCTCCGGTTCATGGGGATGCAACCCTCCCTGGCGGCTCATGCAAGTCACCACGAAGGCAGGTCAGGGTCAGGGGAAAGCGCCTAGGACGGTTTGCGCGGCTTGCGCCTCGCCCGATCTGGCGGCGGCTGCGCGAACGTCATATGCGGGTAGGGGCGAAGGTGGTCCAGGCAGTCAGCAGCGACGGCCGGCTCGTGGCAAGGACGAGCGGTTCGTTCTGGGACGGCGGAGCCTGGCCGGTCTCACTCACGGTGAGCCCTCCGTCTAGCGACCTCGGTGCGGTGGTCCGCGTCTCGAACCGCCGCGCTGGGTTGATGGGCAAGCCGATGCCGCTCGCCTACCGTTGCGAACGCGGGCAGAGCGGCGAGAAGGCAAAGCGCCGCCGCGAAGTCGGTGAGTGCCTTCATCTGTCTTGCGGCCGAGGATTGGCATCGCGCGGCTGTGGAGCGCACAGCCCGTCGATGTAGAAATCGAGGTGCCGGTGAGCGAGCGAGCGCTCTTCGCTCGATGGCATTCCCATGGCCAGCGGCCGTGCAAAGCGCGTCAGGGCGAACACGATGTCCCGCTCGGAGAGATCAGCGCGAAGCGAACCGCCCTGCTTGGCGCGTGCAACGAGGGATTTCATGAGCTTCGCCGCGCGGGAGCGAAGATCGTTCCAGTCTCGTTTTTCCAGGAGTGGGTGAATGATGTTCACCGCCCCGATCCCGTTGTCGAGCGCCACGTGCATGTATTGGCGCAGCGTATCGACGCCGTCGGGAACCGATTCAACGAGGGCCTCTCCAGCATGGATGGTCTTTTCCAGTACATGACGAACGGCGGCGTGCAGAAGGGACTGTTGATCCGGAAAGTGCCTGTAGAGGGTTGCTATGCCCACCCCGGCGCGTTCGGCGACAGCGTCTCGTGCCGGCTCGCCGCCCACCTCCAGGATCAGGTCGACCGTGACTTCAACAAGCCGTTGCCGATTCTTCTGGGCGTCAGCCCGCATCACACGCCAAGTCAGTTCTTCGGTCCATAAGCGGAGAATATTCCTCCGTTTAATGTCGTGTCAAGTGTCGGGAAGATCGCGCTGAATCAGGCCCGGCGCGACCTGCGTCCACAGGCCGTCCTCCCTTCAGTCGAAACTGCCTACCACGAAGGACGCCTTCACCGTGATCAGCCACTCGCCCTCAACCTTGTGCAGGACGAAGTGATCGTTGAACAACTTCTTGCCGATCCGCACCCTCACGTTCGCCGTTGAAAGGCAGTCCGAAACGTGCTCAACCGAGAGGATCGCTTCGTCCCTCGGCGCGTCAGTTGAGCGGGGACTCGGCCTCCCACGGATGAGCGACGCATAGTCCTGCGAGGACAAGACATTCAGTCGTCCTCCGTCAAGCCACTGCACGAAGCAGCTCGGGTGGAAGACTTTGTTGAAGTCACGGCTCTTCGGCTCATAGGCCAGTTCGAAGTAATCCTCTATCAAAGCGGCTACGGCTTGGGTCTGGGTCATCGCGGGCCTTCATCACTGGTTGAACGATTCGTATAGTGAGGAATCCTTCCGCGCTCGACTACAGCGAAGCGGTTATCGCTGCCATTACCCAAACACATAGACCATGGATGATCTGGATGGAGGGCTTGTCATCGGCCTGCTGACGCTGAATGCGGTCGCCCAATCGAAAAGTTTTGGTCGGGCCGCTGCCCGTCTGGGTAAGACACAGCCTGCGGTGAGCCGCTCCATCCAGCGATTGGAGGACCGCTTGGGCGCCAAGCTCGTGCATCGCACAAGCCGACACGTTGAAGTGACGGACGCTGGCCATGCATTGCTCTCGAAGGTACTGCCCCTTCTCCAGGGGTTAGAGGATGCGACCATTGGCGCCGCCGACCAGGCATCAGCCGTCAGCGGTACGCTGCGCGTCGCCTGCGATGCGCGGTTTGCCGGCCTCGTGTTGGCACCGGAGTTGGCGAAATTCCTGGCGGCCCACCCGTCCCTTCAACTGAGGCTGGAGACGCGGAACGAACTCTCGGACCTGGTGAGCGACGGGTTTGATCTTGCAGTCAGGTTTGGGCCTCCGTCGGTCTCGACCTTGGTCTGCCGCCGTCTCTACAGTCCGCGCGTTCTGACCGTCGCCGCACCGTCCTATCTGGCGCAACGCGGTAGGCCCAGCTCCCCACAGGATTTGGTGGATGACGGTCACGAATGCATCAAGGCCATCGATCCCGCCACCGGCAGGCCTTTCGAGTGGGAGTTCTGGCGTGGCGATGAGAAGGTCAAAGTGGCCGTCAGCGGCAGCCTGACGGTCACGGACGCTGGAACCAAGATTGGGGCCTGCCTCGCAGGCTACGGGGTCGCCCAGGTGATCGACCTCGGTGTCGACACGCACGTGAGAGCGGGCACGCTCGAGACCATCTTGACGGACTGGCCAGACGAGACTTTTCCTCTCTATGTCTACTATCCCAGCCGCGCCCACGTTCCGGCCAAGGTCAGGGCATTCATCGATTTTGTAGTCCGCATGATGGCGGGGCCCCAGCCCAGGAAGGACGCCTGCCAACCGTCAGCGGGGCCATAGGCACTCCGAGTTCAAGTTCGTTCAGAGCGCGAGTCGATACCGTCGCTGATACCGTCAGACCATGCGTAGTTGGACGCTCTGATACCGTCATTTCGGCCAATGCTGGGCGCCTCGGCAGACCGAAATGAGGTCACTAGAACGGCGCATGTCCAACTCGAGGCGCTGTGGGACGACGAGTGCGGGTTTGCCAGCGGTAGGGATCCGTCGACGCTGGTGACGGTATCGCTATGAACTAGGCACCGAATATTTGATGCTGCCCCTTCGAGCGCGCTCGCAGCTTGACCATCGAGTGGGAGTGATTCAAAGTCGGGCCGGGCTGGATCCTGACAACCCGAGTTGCTACCGTCAGGCACCCTGACGGTATCGGTTGCCTGCCGCTATTTTTCGCTGGGTCGCGTCGCAAGCGCTCGGGCTGTCGGCCGGTCAACATAGCGCGCGAAAATCGCCTCAAGCGTGCCGTCGGTGCGCATCGTCTCGATCGCGTTGCGCATCTTGTCGACGTCGACGGCGGCAACCCGCTGGCGCGACAGCACGAGTCCGAGGACTGCGTTGTCCTGCGGCGCGAAGTCGAGGATTTGAACCTTTCCGGCCAACTGGTTGCGCTTGAGTAGTGGGCCCCAAACCACCGGTTGGCTTAGGAAGGCATCGACGCGTCCTGCAGCAAAGACTCTGGCGAGAACTTCAAGATCTGCCACGTCATCGATGCGGCCTTCGCGACGGAGTGTTTCAATCCAGACGTCCAGCGTTGCGCCATGGACGAAACCCTTGACCACACCCAGACGTAGAGACTTTTGCGCTCGGAACTCGTCCATGGTCTTCGTTGCGGCAGCCAGTTCGTTGCGCACGATCAGGTAGTTGCGATTGTTCAGGACGTAAGGAACGAAGTACGCAAATCTCTGCCGCTCAAGCGTTTCTATGCCCGAGACCGTCATGTCAAGCGTACCCCCGGCCAGCGCCGTCCAGGTGCGCACGCGAGACTCCATGACTCGCACCAAGGTGCAGCCCGTGCGCCTGCCGACCTCCTCGACAACATCGCGGTCAATGCCGACGTAGTCGCCTGCCGGGTTCTTGAAGTACAGCAAGCCCGTTTCGTAGAAGGCCACTTGATAAGGCCCGCAGGGCGCTTCATGGACCTGCAGTTCAGCACTGGCGAACAGCGTCGCCACCAGACAAGTCAGGACTGCCTTCATCCTTCGAGTTTAGAACTCGGTCGGGCTAGCGTGCCGTCGCGCGATCAGCGCTCGTTGACCTTCGCCTGTTGCATCAGCAGGTCGAGCTTGGCCTTCATCCGGTCCTGCGGCGTGCCGGTCTCGGCGCGGTACTGGAAGGTATAGAGGACGTCCGGAGCCGGCTGGGCATCCGCAACGCCATAGATCGTGCTGATCATTTGCCTGTTGTTCGCGGTCAGCGCAACGCCGTCGTAGGGATGGGCGTGATGAAGCCGTTTGCGCCATTCCGTCTTCGCGGCCTCACTCCCGACCTCGGCGGGTGTCCCATGGCGAAAGACGTCGATCTCGGTCTTCTCGTCGGGGTTGTAGGCCACGATGCCTGCGATGTCGAACTGGGCTCCCTCGGGTTCACGGGCGAAGGCGAAGTCCAGCCGCAGACGGCTGCCCTGATCGATCTTCTGCAACTCGGGCCCGTAGCTGAAAGCCACGCGGCGATCGTCGAAGGCGAAGCTGTGGCCATAGTCGATATGCAGCACCGATGCCGCCAGCGGCTTGGGCAGCAGGGCCCGCTGCGACAGGAAGCGGTCCCATTGCGACAGCTTTCCTTCGTAGGACGCCGCGAAGAAGCCGGTCAGCAGCTTCATTCGCTCGATCTGGAAATTGCGCCCCAGCGTGGAGACCCTGCTCTCGAAACCGACCGTACCGTCGGGCACGGGCAGGTCGAATTCGACCAGCCAGTCGCTGCCGAACCAGGTGGTGATGCGCCAGGCGCGCACTTGCCATACCCGGCCCCAGGTGTCGGTGAAGAGGGTGTCCTCGGTCGGGGCGCCCATTGAAACGACCTTGGCATTCTCGGCATTGATGTGGATCGTGGCCGGGGACGCCTTGAGCACCGCCTCCCTGACCATCTGGGCGTCCGAATACCACTTCGCCTGATTGACGTCGTCCGGCTTGTGCCGGTGGAACACAAGGTATCCCTTGAAGTTGGCCGAATCCTGCCAGCCCTCGCGGCCAAGATCGAGCCGCGTGTAGCTCGGCTGCGTGAAGGTCCAGTTGCCGTTGCCGTTCTGCACGACGATGGCGGGCGCGCTACGCTCGTAGAGGCCGTGAAGCAGCCGTTCGCTGCCGCTGCCGCGGGGGAAGGTTTCGTTCGCGTTGTCGGAGAGCAGCCCGCGCAGCTGGGTCGCATTGAACTCTTCCACCGCCTTCATGTAGGCCGCCGACAGCTCGGCGAAGCTCTTGGGCGCGGGGATGTCCGTCTTGAATCGTCCCGCTCGCGTCTTGTCGAAGACGGCAAAGCCGGTGACGGCGCGCGAATCCGCGCTCACCAGGTGGTCCGGCGCGCTCTTCACGAGCGCGGCGGGAACGGCAATGTTCAGCGTGTTCTCGGTGGTGCGCATGGCACGCACGAGGCCGATCACGCTGCCCTTGGCGTCGATCAGCGGTCCACCGCTGTTGCCGCCCGATATCGGCGCGGAAAACCGCATCCACTGCCAGCGCCCGCTCTCCTCCTCCGGCGTGTCCGACGTGTAGTTCCCTTCCCGCATGACGACGCCCTCGCCGAGTGCGTTGCCGACGGCGTAGACCGTCTCGTTGAGCTCCGGCTTGTCGTTCAGTTCCAGGAAGGCGGAGCGATCCGGCTGCTTCGCCAGCGTGAACACCGCAAAGTCCTGGTCGGTGGAGCCCTTGGTGATCAGCGCAATCGGATAGAGCTTGCCGTCCGCGTCGCGCAGCATCGGCTCGCCGCGCGAGTCGCCGAACGCCGCGATCAGCACGTGCATCGCCGTGGCGTACTGGTTCGGGCCGATGGCGAAGGCAGTCCCTATCGACACGTACTTGTCGGAGCGCAGCTGGTAGGGAATCAGCTCCTGCCAGGGCTTGTCGTAGGTGACGGACTCCTGGGCCGGCTTGGGCAGTACGACTTCAAAGGTCGCCTCGCGCACGTTGCGCTGAATGCCGGCCTCCAGCGGCGCCGCGTACGCGCCGACGCCGAGCTGCAGAGCGAGAACCACGGCCCCGCCGATGCGAGCTGCCGCTGCCAATGACTTTTGCATACGCCTCCCTGATGGTGGCGGCCCGAAGAGGGCGGGGCCGCCGAGGGATGTTGTGGCGGGCAGGCTGCCGGCTGGTATCGAGCGGGTGAAGAAGGATGARGTGCCTGACTGGGGCCGGTCGGCCCGGCTGCCGGTGCGGGGCTCTTCCTCGGCGTCCCCGCGGCGGCGGGTGTCAGGCTTGCCGCCAGGTCAATGCACGATCAACAGCCGTCGGGGCAGGCCTTGCGCTGGCGCAGTGTGCCAACGCGATGGCCAGCGCCACGATGGTGGCCGTGGTGGCGTGGGTTGCATGGCCGTGTCATCGCGCCGCCAGCTGCTTGCGTATCGCTGCCACCATGCGCGTGTCGGCGCCCGCCAGCATGGCTGTGCGGGCCGCGATGCGGCCTTCGCCGTCGAGCAGGATCAGCTCGGCGCTGTGATTGAACTCGCCGTCGGGCAGGGCGCGGTACTGGAATTTCAGCAGCGCGGCGATCTTGCGCGCGGTGGCCGGGTCGGTGCGGGCCAGCGTCCATTGCGAGGCGTCCAGGCCGCGCTCTCGGGCCATGCTTTCCAGCCTGGCCGGGGTGTCGCGTGTCGGGTCGAAGCTGACCAGCAACACCTTCACGCGCCGGCGCTCGGCCTCGGGCAGCGCGGCCTGGGTGTCGCGTGCGGCGTCGATGAGCATGGGGCAGACGAACTGGCAGGACGTGTAGAACATGCTGACCAGCACCGGCTGGCCGCGTGCGGCGTCGAGCTTGACCGTGTGGCCGAGCTGGTCGGTCAGGGTGGCGTCGAACTGGTAGACGGAATCGCCGGGCAGGGCCAGGGCCGCGCCCGTCAGGGCGAGCCAGCCGAGCATGAGTCGTCGTTTCATCGCTGCACCTCGTGAACACATCGGAAGCCCAGGCTGCCGGTGCTGTCGGCCGCGTTGAGCGAAGAGAGCAGGGCGACGCGCATCAGCACGGCGTAGTTCTGGCGGTCCTGCAGGTCGATGGCGCCGGCGCCGCAGAACTTCAGCCGGTCGGGATCGTTTCCGCTGCGGCTGTCGGCGTTGACGAGCAGCGCGTTGAAATCGTCCACCCACTCCCACACCAGGCCGTGCAGGTCGCGCACGCCGTAGACGTTGGCCTCGCCGCCCACGGCGGGCAGCGGCCCGTTGGCGGGCCGGGCATACCAGCCGAGGATGCGTGCCAGCCAGGCGGCGTCGCCGCGTGCATCGGTGCGGGTCGCGTCGGCGGCCGCCGCGTATTCCCATTCGTACCAGGTCGGCAGCCGCCCACCTTCGGCTTCGCAATAGGCCTGGGCCGCAAACCAGCTGACGCCGGTGACCGGTGCCGCCGTGTCGTCGAGGCCCTGCGGCAGATAGCCGGCGCCGGCAAACACCGCCGGCGCGCGACCCGGCTGCCATTGCGGATGCGCCTCCAGGAAGCGGCGGAACTCGGCGCGCGTGACAGGCGTCTCGCGCAACTGGAAGGCGGCGACCTGCGTCGGCTCGCGGTCGGTGTCGCGCGCCAGCACGCTGTTCAGCGTGCCGCCCGGCAGCGCCACATAGGCCGCGCCGGCCAGGCCGGCCAGCGCGGTGGCGAGGTTCATCAATGCCCCGCCTGGTTGGTGGTGGCGGGCTTGGCGGCGCGCTGCTTCTTCACTTCATCGGCGGAGATGCTGCCGCCTGCATTGCCCCAGCTGTTCAGCACATAGGTCAGGATGTTGGCGACCTCGTCATCGTTGAGCTGGTTCATCGGCGGCATCACCGAGTCGTAGTCCTTGCCGTTGACCTTGACCTTGCCCGACAGGCCGTGCAGCACGGCGCCGACCGCGCGCCTGGGGTCCTGGCCCAGCCAGTCGGACTTGGCCAGCGGCGGGAACACCCCGGGCAGCCCGGCGCCATTGGCCTGGTGGCAGACCGAGCAGGTGCCGGCGAACAGGGCCTGGCCGGCGGCGATCTGGTCCTTGGGCGTCAGCGTGCCGGCGGCGGCGGCCGTCGTCGCCGTGGCCACGGCCTTCAGGTTGGGCGCCGCGCGATCGCCGAGGTAGACCGAGTCGACCTCCTTGCCCGAGTAGATGGCCTTGTCCTCGGGGCCGTCGATCTTCAGGATGGCGAGTGCGCCCTTGTTGAAGGCGCGGAAGATGGAGTGGTCGACCAGCACATAGCTGCCCGGCACGCGCGCCTTGAAGTCGACTATTGCCGCGCCGCCGGCGGGGATCAGCGTCGTCTGCACATTCTTCTGCGCCAGCGTGCCGCCCTCGAAGCGCACGTTGTCGAAGATGGCGCCGATGACGTGGAAGCTGGACACGAGGTTGGGCCCGCCATTGCCGACGAAGATGCGCACCGTCTCGCCCGTCTTGGCCTGCAAGGCACGCTCGCCGGTCAGTGCACCCTCGGCGCCGTTGAACAGCACATAGGTCGGCTGCTCGGCGATGGCCTTCTCCATGTCGAAGGGCTGCTGGCCCTTCTCGCGGTATTTGCCGGTCGTGTAAAAGTCGCCCTGCATGACGTAGAACTCATGGTCGACCTTGGGCAGGCCCTGCGGCGGCTCGACGAGGATGAGGCCGTACATGCCGTTGGCCACGTGCATGCCCACCGGCGCCGTCGCGCAGTGGTAGACGTAGATGCCTTCGTTCAGCGCCTTGAAGCTGAACTGCGACTCGTGGCCCGGCGCGGTGAAGCTGGACGCCGCGCCGCCACCGGGGCCGGTGACACCGTGCAGGTCGATGTTGTGGGGCATCTTGCTGCTGGGGTGGTTCTTCAGGTGGAACTCCACCGTGTCGCCCTGGCGCACGCGGATGAAGCTGCCCGGCACCGTGCCGCCGAAGGTCCAGAAGGTGTAGCTGACGCCTTCGGAGATGGGCATGTCCTTCTCGATGACCTCCAACTCGACGATGACCTTGGCTGGCGTCTTGCGCCCGGTGGGCGGTGGCACGAAGGGCGGGCTGGTCAGCTGGGCCTGGACGACTGGCAGGGCGGGTGCGCCCTGGGCCAGCGTGGACGCGGTGATCGCGGCGAGCAGAAGCAGGCGCAGCAGCATGACGGGTCTCCGTTGTGGTTCGGGCCATGCTAGGAAGAGCCTTGGGTCGCCACCTTGCGCCAGATCAAGGGCGGGCTATGCTCCTCGGCCACATCAGCTTCCTCTGCCCCGCCATGCGCGCAGCCTTCAGCCTTCTCGCCCTCGTCATCGTCGCGGCCATCGTGCTGTCGCTCGCCAAGAAACAGGCCACAGCGCTGAAGCCGCCTGCGGCCGGCGCGTCGGCTGCGGCAGCCGCCGGGGCTTTGCCCAGGCCGAATGACGTCGGCCAGCAGGTGCAGGGCTCGATCGACGAGGCGGCCAGGAAGGCGGCCGAAGCCGCTTCGGCCGCGACGAACTGAGGCCGTGACCGGCCACAAGCTCTTCTTCGCGCTGCGGCCCGATGAAGAGACGGCCGAGCGCATTGCCCGTTTTGCCACCGCCGAGCATGAGGCGCGCGGCCTGCAGCCACGGCTGCGGCCCAGCCGCATCTTCCACATCACGCTGCACTACTTCGGCTATGTCGACGGTGAGCCGGATGCGCGCCTCGTCGAGCTGGCCAGCCGCGCCGCGTCCGAGCTCGTGTGGCCGGCCTTCGACCTGAGCTTCGACGCCTTCAGGAGCTGGGGCAAGGAACGCTCGTCCAAGCATCCCTTCGTGTTGACGGGCGGCCAGGGCCTGGAGGCGGTGCGCGAGCTGCGCGATGCCCTCCTGGAGCGGCTCGTGGCCCATGGTTTCAGTGAGCCGGAGCTGGACTACGAGCCCCACCTGACGCTGCGCTACGACAAGCGGGCGGCACCGGACTGGCCGGTCGAGCTGCCGGGCTGGGTCGCCAGCGAGTTCGTGCTCGTGAAGAGCCCGCAGGGGCTGACGCGGCATGACGTCATCGCACGCTGGCCGCTGCAGGGCTGAGGCCTGCTCCTACAGGCCGTGAAGACGCCGGCCGACGGGCGCGAAACCCCGGAGCGACCACGATGCGTCCATCCCTTCCAGTGGAGGCTGTCATGATCCTCAAGCCCATTCTTGCCCTCCTCGCCACGTCGGCCCTGGCCATGAAGGTGGTCAAGCACCTGAGCCACAAACAGCATCAGCGCCGCGTGCATCACGACCGCCAGCTGCATCGCGAAGATGTCAACCGCTGGGAGGCCGAGGGCGGCAATCTGCCCGTGCCCCAGACCGCGGCCAAGGCGCCAGCCAAGCCGCGCGCCAGCCGGACCAAGCGCGTCACCCCTTGACGATGGCCTCGGCCAGGGCGCGCACGCTCAGCGGCGCCGAGCCCTCGGCCTTGTTGGAGATGGTGACGAAGGCGTCCTGTCCCGCGCCCGCCGTGCCGCGGATGATGCGGGCCAGCTCGGCCCGCGTCTCGGGGTCGGGGTCCAGCATCGCGTTGAACTCGCCGTAGCGCTTCTCCGCTTCCTCGTAGCCGTAGGGGCCGTGCAGGCGGTTCAGGTTCCAGCGCACCACCAGCGGCCCCGGCCACAGCGCCCGCAGCAGCGGCAATTGCTGCTGCAGAGGTGGCAGCTTGGGGTGCAGGCCGACGCAGTAGCGCGCGCCGGCGTCGCGCAGCAGGGCGACGAGGTCGGGTGTCAGCCAGGCGGCGTCGCGCACCTCCACCGCAATGACGCCGGCGGGTGGCTTGGGGCATGCCAGCAGCAGGGCGTGCAGGCGATCGAACTGCTCGCTCATGCGCGCGAGCAGCGGCCCCGGCAGCGGGCTGAGCTGGAAGACGAGGGCGCCGATGCGCGTGCCCAGGCCCTCGAAGACCGGCTCGATGAAGGTCTGCAACGCCGTCGTCGCGTCGAGGAAGAGGGGATTGGGCTCCTGGCCACGGCCGTCCTCGCTGCGCACCAGGGCGTCGGTCACGAGGCTGGGCGCCTTCACCGTGAAGCGAAAGCCCTGGGGCACCTGCTGGGCATGGCGCTCGAAGTCGCTGGCCGCCAGCGGCCGGTAGAAGCCGCGGTCGATGCCGACGGCGCGCAGCAGCGGGTGGGCGGCATAGGCGCTGAGGCCGGTCTTGGACAGCGTCGCCTCGCTGTGCTTGCCGGCCCAGACCAGGTCCTGCCAGCCCGGGTAGCTCCAGGTGGACGTGCCGAGATGCACCTGGGGCGGCAGCGCGGCGGCGAGCGCTAAGTCAGCAGCCGCCGGCGGCGCGGGCTGGACGCCGCGGCTGCGCTGGGCCGGCGTGTCGCCACCGAACAGCTGGTCCTGCATCAGAACATCAATACCTTCAGCAGCACGATGTTGACGCCCAGCAGCAGCAGCGCCGTGGGCCATTGCGCGCGGATGACGGCGTTCTTGTCCTTCAGTTCGAGCAGGGCGGCGGGGATGATGTTGAAGTTGGCGGCCATGGGCGTCATCAGTGTGCCGCAGTAACCGCAGAACATGCCGATGGCCGCCATGACGGCCGGGTTGCCGTGGTGCATGCCGAGCAGGATGGGGATGCCGATGCCGGCCGTCATGACCGGGAAGGCCGCGAAGGCGTTGCCCATGACCATGGTGAACAGCGCCATGCCCAGCGCATAGGCCGCGACGGCGAACAGCACGTTGTCGACCGGGATATAGCTCGTCGTCAGATGGGCAACGGCCTTGCCGACGCCGGCGTCGGTGAAGAGCAGGCCCAGCGTGGCCAGCAGCTGCGGCAGCAGCACCGCCGGGCCCATGGTCTCGAGCAGGCGGCGTGCCTCGCGCACGGCCTGCATGGGGCGCTCGCGCGTCATCCACAACGCGCCAACCAGGCCAATGAGGGCGCCGAGGCCGACGCTGATCAGCGTGACGTTCTTGCTCTCGACGAGCAGCAGGCCGCCAAGGCTGACATCCTTCAACGTCAGCGTGCCGACCAGGGCCAGCGTGGTGATGGCGAGGATGGGCAGGAAGAGCTTGTTGCCCAGGCGGGCGGCACTGGCCTGGCGCTCGGCCGGCTCCCGCTGGCCATGCTTGCCGATGGACACGCCGCCCAGGCCGCCGAGCGCGGCGAGCATGAGGACGATCAGCCCGCAGACGACGGGCGGCAGGCTGTCGCCGACCAGGTAGATGACGGCCCACAGCGCCCAGAACAGGCCGCTGCTCCAGCGTCGCGGATTGCTGCGGTCGCGGCAGGTCAGCCAGGCGACGATGAGCAGCGCGGCGCCGGTCAGCAGGAAGAGCTGGTCGAGCTTGAGGATGGAATTCATTTGGCCTCCTCGGCGCGAGCGCGGGCGATGTCTTGCGGCAGGCGGTGGTCCATGCGGATCAGCCGCGCGGCGTGGATGAGGAAGGCCGCGATGGCCGTCGGGATACCCCACAGCGCGATGTGCAGCGGGTCGGTGACGATGCCGTTCTCGGCCAGGAAGGTCTGCATCAACACGATGGAGCCGAAGGCGACGAAGATGTCCTCACCAAAGAACAGGCCGACGTTGTCGGTCGCCGCGGCCATGGCCTTCCATTTGTCGCGTACCGCCTGTGGCACGGGGCCGTGCGTCTTCTCGGCGGCGGCTTCGGTCATGGGCGCCACCAGCGGCCGCACCATCGGGGCATGGCCGCCCAGCGACGTCAGGCCCAGCGCCGCAGCGGTCTCGCGGATGAAGAGGTAGACGACCAGCAGCCGGCCCGCCGTCGCCGAGCGGATGCCCGCGATCCATGTCTGCGCGCGCTCGCGCAGGCCATGGCGTTCCAGCAGGCCGATGATGGGCAGGGGCAGCAGCAGGGTCAGTGGCAGGTTGCGTGTCTTGACGAAGCCGGTGCCGAGCTTGGCGAGGATGAGGTCGGGCGGCAGCTTGGCTGCGAGGCCGGTCGCAATGCCCGCCACCGCGACGACGAGGACGGGGTTGAAGCGCAGCACGAAGCCGACGATGACGACGGCGACGCCGATCAGCGGCCAGAGGGAAACGGTGGGGGTCATGTCAGTTCTCCGTTGCGTGTTCACACATGATTCTTGCGGGCCGAGCGCTGGGCCGCTCCCGAGCCGGCCCGCGCTGACGATGTGCTCGCGGCTCGATGCCGTGAGCATCGTCATCCCCTCGGGGGATCGACCGGGCTCGTCGGCGTTCAGCCGGGCGAGATTGGACGAGGGGCGTCATTTCAGGCGCGCAGTTGCACGCCGGCTTGGGTGAGGGCCTGGTTCAAGGCACGGGCGAAGGCGAGGGCATGCGGGCCGTCGCCGTGCAGACAAATCGTTTGGGCCTGCATCGGCACGGTCTCGCCGGTGACCGCCTGCACGACGCCGTCGCGCACCATGCGCAGCGTGCGTGCGACGGCCGTGCCGGTGTCTTCGATGAAGGCGCCGGGTTGGCTGCGCGGCACCAGGCTGCCGTCCGCGCGGTAGCCGCGATCGGCGAAGACTTCGGCGACCGCGCGCAGGCCGGCGCGTTCGGCGGCTTTCAGCAACTCGCCGCCGGCCAGGCCGTAGACGGCGAGCGCTGGATTGACGTCGAGCACGGCGGCGGCGATAGCGTCGGCCAGGTCCGGGTCGCGCGCGGCCTGGTTGTAGAGGGCGCCGTGCGGCTTGACGTGATGCAGGCGACCGCCGGCGGCGCGCACCAGGGCGTCCAGTGCGCCGATCTGGTAGATCAGGTCGGCGCGAACTGCATCGGGCGCGAGTTGCATCTCGCTGCGCCCGAAATTCTCGCGGTCGGGGTAGCTGGGATGGGCGCCGATGGCGACGCCGTGCCGCAGCGCCGCCGCGACGGTGGCCTGCATCAGCCGCGCATCGCCGGCATGCCAGCCGCAGGCGATGTTGGCGGAGCTGACGAGGGCCAGCAGTTCGGCGTCGTCGGGTGCGCCTTCGCCGAGGTCGGCGTTCAGGTCGACATGCATAGGGCAGTCCTCAGTTGGGCCAGCGTGGTCTGGCGTTCGCGCAGTGCGGCGGTGGCCTCATCGGTAGTGCAGGGCGTGAAGCGCAAGGTGGCGCCGAGGCGCAGCTGGCCGAGCTTCCACAGGTCGGCGCGGATGACGACGCCGATCTTGGGATAGCCGCCCGTGGTTTGCGCATCGGCGAGCAGGACGATGGGCTGGCCCGAAGGCGGCACCTGGATGACACCGGGCAGCACGCCATGCGAGGCCAGCTCGGCACCGCGTTCGCGCCGCAGCTCGGGGCCGGCGAAGCGGTAGCCCATGCGATTGCTCTGCGGCGTGAGCTTCCAGTCAGCGGCCCACAGGGCTTCGCGGGAAGCCGTGGAAAAGTCCTCGTGCTCCGGGCCGGGCAGCACCCGCACCGTCGCGTCCCAGTCGGGCGGCCGCATGCCGATGCTGCGTGCGGGCAGGCGCTCGGGCGTGGCCAGCGGCAGTGCATCGCCATCATGCAGAGCGCGGCCTTCGAGCCCGCCGAAACCGGCCTTCAGGTCGGTGCTGCGCGAGCCCAGGGCCTCGGGCACGGCGATGCCGCCCGAGACGCTCAGATAGCTCCTCATGCGCTCGCGCGGCGCGGCGAGCTTGAGCGTCTGGCCGGCTCGCACGCGGTGGCGCCACCAGGGGCGCAGCGGGCGGCCGTCCAGCGAGGCTTCGGCATCGGTGCCGGTGATGGCGATGCAGCAGTCGGCATCCAGGCGCAGCACGGCCGGGCCCAGCGTGAACTCCAGGCCGGCGGCGTTGACGGGGTTGCCGACGAGCAGATTGCCCCAGCTCAGCGCGAGGTCGTCGACGGCGCCGCAGCGGCTGATGCCGCGATCGCGCCAGGCCTCGCGGCCGAGGTCCTGCACGGTGGTCAGCGGGCCGGCGCGCAGCAGCTCGATCATGCAGCGCCCTCCGCGACAAAGCGCACGCGGTCGCCGGGCGCCAGCAGCGTGGGCGGCTCGGCTTGCGGGTCGAAGAGGGGCAGGGCGGTGCGGCCTATGAGTTGCCAGCCGCCGGGTGTGGCCAGGGGGTAGATGCCGGTCTGCGCGCCGCCGATGCCGACGCTGCCGGCCGGCACGGCCACGCGCGGTTCGCTGCGGCGCGGTGTGTGCAGCGAGGCATCCAACCCGCCGAGGTAGGCGAAGCCGGGCTGGAAGCCGATGAAGAAGACGACATATTCGGCCTGGGTGTGGCGTTGCACGACTTCAGCGGTCGAAAGGCCGCAATGGCCGGCGACGTCGCCCAGATCAGGGCCGTCGTAGCGCACCGGGATCTCGACGAGGCGACCCACCTGCTGGCGGCGCAGCGGCCTGGCCCACAGTGTGCGAACGGCCTGCTCCAGCGCCTGGCCATCGGTGTGCAGCGGGTCGAAAGTCAGCGTCAGATTGTTCATGCCAGGGATCAGGCCCAGCACGCCCGCGGTCTGGGCCAGGCCCGCGCCGAGCTGCCAGATGCGCTGCTGGTGATCGAGGGCGATGGGCGCGTCGACCGCACAGCACAGCGCCGCCTCGCCCAGCGGGCGAATGAGGAGGTCGGGCGGCGTGCTGCTCATTTGGATTTCAATAAAACGTATACGATTTGTATTCGACACGTGTTTATCATGTCAATCATGGTTCGCAGCATCGTGTCGTCTTCGCATCTGGTGTCGGACAAGAGCGCCGAGCTGTCGGAGTTCGAGTTCGGCCTCATCGTCGTCAGCAATGCCTTCAACCGCTGGATGGTGCGCTGCATGGCCGCCGCCGGCATGAAGGATCTGGCCGCGCTGGACATCTCGTTGTTGCACCACGTCAACCACCGCGACCGCAAGAAGAAGCTGGCCGACATCTGCTTCGTGCTGAACGTGGAGGACACCCACGTCGTCGCCTACTCGCTGCGCAAGCTGGTCGGCATGGGGCTGGTCAGCAGCGAGAAGATCGGCAAGGAGGCCTTCTTCTCCACCACCGAACAGGGTCAGGCCCTGTGCGAGGCCTACCGCGAGGTGCGCGAGCGCTGCCTGATGGAAGCGCTGGCGGACAGCGGCCAGCAGAACCAGGACATCGGCGACAGCGCGCAACTGATGCGGCTGCTGTCGGGGTTGTACGACCAGGCATCCCGGTCCGCCGCTTCCCTCTAAGTAAACTGCCGGTCCGATGACCGAGCCGATCTACACGCCCGCCGATGAACAAGCCATGAGGCTCGCGCTGGACCAGGCGCACAACGCCTGGCTGGTCGGTGAGGTGCCGGTGGGTGCCGTCATCATGCGCGCCGGCCAGGTCATCGCGACCGGCTACAACCGCCCCATCACCACGCACGACCCGACGGCCCATGCCGAGATCGTGGCCCTGCGCCACGCGGCCACGCTGCTGGAGAACTACCGCCTGCCGGAGTGCGAGCTCTTCGTGACGCTGGAGCCCTGCGCGATGTGCGCGATGGCGCTGATGCATGCGCGCTTCAAGCGTGTCGTCTTCGCCGCCGCCGACCCCAAGACCGGCGTGGCCGGCTCGGTCATCGATCTGTTCGGCCAAACCCAGCTCAACCACCACACGCGCGTCGAGGGCGGGCTGATGGCCGACGCCGCTTCGCAGCTGCTGCGCGACTTCTTCGCCGAGCGGCGCGAAGCCGCACGCGCCCGTCGCGCCGAACGGCAAGGGCTCATTCCCGCCGGCGAAGCCACCGAACTGGACCCATCCTGATGACCTCACTCACGTTGTTCACGCCGTCCGGCGTGCTCGCCAAGGCTGCACCGTTGAAGCTGGCGGCCAAGCGGCTGACGCAACTCGGCTTCGAGGTCAGCATCGATGCCGATGCGCTGGCCAAACATCAACGCTTTGCCGGCGACGACGCGACGCGGCTCGCGGCCCTGTATCGCATTGCCGACGCCGCGCCCTCGGTCGCCCTGGCCACGCGCGGCGGCTATGGCCTGACGCGCCTGCTCGACCAGCTCGACTGGGGCCGCATCGCGCGCAGCATCGAGCAGGGCACGCGCTGGGTCGGCTACAGCGACCTGACGGCGTTGCAGAACGGCTTGATCGCTCGCCACAAGGGTTTGTCGATGTGGGCCGGCCCGCTGGCCTGCGACGATTTCGGCCGGACTCAGGCCGACGGCGGTGTCGACGAGATCACGCAGGACTGTTTTACCGAGGCCATGAGCGGCGCGCTGGAGGCCGTGGGCTTTCGTGAACCGACCGGTGGCTTCGACGGCCTGGAAGCGCGCGGCCGGCTCTGGGGCGGCAACCTGACGGTGCTGTGCTCGCTGCTGGGCACGCCGCACTGGCCCAAGGTCAAGGGCGGCATCCTCTTCCTGGAAGACGTCAACGAGCACCCCTACCGCGTCGAACGCATGCTGCTGCAGCTGCAGCAGGCCGGCGTCATCGACGCCCAGGCGGCCGTGCTGCTGGGCGATTTCAGCGGTGCCGCCAAGTCGCCGCTGGACCGTGGCTACGGCATCAAGGACGCCGTGGCCGCGCTGCGCGCGCGCACCAAAACGCCGGTGCTGACCGGTCTGCCCTTCGGCCATGTGCGCACCAAGGTCTGCCTGCCGGTGGGTGGCACGGTGGAGCTCTATGTGCAGGGTCGCGAGGCCATTCTGGGCTGGCAGTCCGACCCGCGGCTGGCACATGCCGCCCACCATGACCATGATGGCGATTGCGGCGACGACTGCGGCCACGACCATCACTGAAGTCACCCCGGGTTTTCCTCGCCGCTTTTAGCTCTGGCAGGGCCTGTATAGACGAGTCGCCCGACTATCATTCCCACATCGCCTCGGCCCGCGCCGGGGCGCTGTCTTTTGGGGTCGGTGTTGGGTGCAATCGGGTATTGGATCAGGGGTGGCTTGGGCGCTTTGGCGTTCATGTCGCTCGCCGCTTGCAACAACAGCCCCCACCCGCATGGTGCCGAGCGTGAGAACACGCTCTACATGGCTTTCGCCGAGCGCTCGCCGCGCTATCTGGACCCGACCTCGTCCTATACGGCGCCCGAAAGCACCTACACCTACGAGATCAGCGAGCCACCCTATGGCTACCACCCGCTCAAGCGCCCCTACACGCTGATCCCGCGCTCCGCCGCCGAGGTGGTCCAGCCCTACTACCTCGATGCCCAGGGCAAGCGCCTGCCCGATGACGCGCCGGACGAGCAGATCGCCGAGGCCGTCTACGACATCCCCATCCGCCCGGGCCTGAAGTGGTCGCCCCATCCCGCCTTCGCCAGGGATGCCCAGGGCGGCTATCTCTACCACCACCTCAAGCCCGGCGAGCTGGGCGACAAGCGCAGCCCCTTCGACTTCAAGCAGCTGGGCACGCGCGAGGTCGTCGCGGAGGACTTCGTCTACGCGCTCAAGCGCCATGCCAACCCGCGCATCGAGACACCCATGCAGGCGGTGTTCTCCGAGCACATCCTGGGGCTGGCGGACTATGTCGCGCAGATGAAGCGCGAGAGCGTCCGGCAGCTCGCCGGCCAGCCCGACAGCCTGGCGGACAAGCCCTTCCTGGACCTCCGCCAGTGGCCGCTGGCCGGCGCCCAGGCGGTGAACGAGCATCTGCTGCGCGTGCGGCTCAAGGGCCGCTATCCGCAATGGCGCTTCTGGCTGGCCACCAACTTCACGGCCGCCATCCCCTGGGAAGTGGACGCCTTCTATGCCCAGCCCGGCATGGCGGCCAACTCGTTGACATGGAACCAATGGCCGGTCGGCAGCGGCCCCTTCATGATGACCGAGTACGTGCAGGACCGCCGGCACGTGATGAGCCGCAACCCCAACTACCGGCCCGACACCTACCCCTGCGACGGCAGCCCCGGCGACGCTGAAGCCGGGCGGCTGGCGGACTGCGGCAAGCGCGTGCCCTTCGTCGACAAGGTCGTGGCCATCAACGTGAAGGAGAAGGTGCCGATCAAGGAGCTGTTCAAGCAGGGCTATCTCGACCTGCCCGAGATGGACCGTGCCGACTGGGGCGTCAACCTCGCCGTCGACCGTGATGACTCCGACGAGGTCAAGGCCTTCTTCGAGCAGCGGGGCTTCCAGCTGCCCATGGACGTCGACATCAGCAGCTGGTACCTCGGCTTCAACTGGCTGGATCCCGTCGTCGGCCGCGGCGACACGCCCGAGCAGCAGAAGCGCAACCAGGCGCTGCGCCAGGCCATCTCCATCGCCATCGACTGGGAGGAGGGCTATGGCCGCATCTTCCGCGACAAGGGCGGCGACGCGGCACACGGGCCGATTCCGCCGGGCGTGTATGGGTCGAAAGAGGGCGACGCGGGTGAGTACAACCCGGTCACGCACCGGCTCGTGAACGGCAAGCCGGTGCGCCGGCCGCTGGAAGACGCCTTCAAGCTGATGGCCGAGGCCGGCTACCCCGACGGCCGCGACGCCAGGACCGGCAAGCCGCTGGTGCTGAACTACGACTTCCAGCGCGTCATCACGCCCGAGCTCAAGGCCGAGAACGACTGGATGGTGCGCCAGTTCGCCAAGCTCGGCATCCAGCTCGACATCCGCGCCACCGACTTCAACCAGTTCCAGGAAAAGATCCTGAAGGGCAAGCACCAGATCTTCTGGTGGGGCTGGTTCGCGGACTACCCCGACGCCGAGAACTTCCTCTTCCTGCTCTACGGCCCCAACAGCAAGAGCCACCACGAGGGCGAGAACACGGCCAACTACGCCAACCCCGAGTTCGACCGCCTGTTCCGCAGGCTGCAGTCGCTGGAAGATGGCCCCGAAAAGGCCAGGGTGATGGCGCAGATGACGGACATCGCGCGCCAGGATTCGCCCTGGGCCTGGGGCTTCTGGAGCTATTCGGGCGTGGCCTTCCAGCGCTGGGTGCACAACGGCAAGCCCGGCGTCGTCGTGCGCGACCGTGCCCGCTATCTGCGCGTGGACRCCCAGGAGCGCACGCGCAGCATCGCCGAGTGGAACCGACCGGTCTGGTGGCCGCTGCTGCTGCTGGCGGCCGGCGGGCTGGTCATCTTCATCGCCACGCGCCGCGCCTGGCGCGCCCGCGAGACGGCCACGGCCGTGCAGGTGCAGGGGGAGGGGGCCTGATGCTGTCCTTCGTGCTGCGCCGCCTGGGCTATGGCCTGGCCATCCTGATCGGCGTCAACCTCTTCACCTTCTTCCTGTTCTTCTCGGTCAATACGCCGGATGACATGGCGCGGCTGAACATCGGCGGCAAGCGCGTCACGCAGGTGCAGATCGACAAGTGGAAGCAGGAGCGTGGCTACGACAAGCCGCTCTACTTCGATGCCACCAGGCAGGGCGGCGAGCGCGTCACCCACACCATCCTGTGGGAGCGTTCGGTGTCGCTGTTCGCACTGGACTTCGGCAAGAGCGACGCGCGTCAGGCCATCAACATCGGCCACGAGATCAAGGTGCGCATGGGCGTCAGCCTGCAGCTGGCGCTGCCCCTGTTCATGCTGCAGGTCGTCGTCAGCGTCGCCTTCTCGCTGCTGCTGGTGTTCTTCCGGCACAGCCGCATCGACTTCTGGGGCGTCGTGCTGTGCGTGCTGATGCTGTCGATCTCCAGCCTGTTCTACATCATCGTCGGCCAGTTCCTGTTCGCGCGCGTGCTCAAGCTCGTGCCCATGAACGGCTTCGCGCCGGGGCTGGATGCGCTCCGCTTCCTGGCCCTGCCCATCCTGCTGTCGCTGCTGTCGCGCCTGGGCGGCGAGGCGCGCCTGTACCGTGCGATGTTCCTCGAGGAGATGGGCAAGGACTATGTGCGCACGGCACGCGCCAAGGGCCTCTCCGAGGGCAGGGTGCTGAGCCGCCATGTGCTGCGCAACGCCCTCATCCCCATCATCACCAGCGCCGGCAGCTATCTGCCGTATGTCTTCCTCGGCAGCCTGGTGTTCGAGAGCTTCTTCGGCATCCCCGGCCTGGGCGCCTTCGTCATCGAGGCCATCACGGGCCAGGACTTCGCCATCGTGCGCACCATGGTCTTCCTCGGTGCGCTGCTCTACATCGCCAGCAATGCGCTGATCGATATCGCCTACACGTGGGTTGACCCCCGCGTCAGGTTGTCATGAAGTTCGTGCCGCTCTGGACCGACCTCGCCCTGTGGCTGATGACCGCCACGGTGCTGGCCTATGCGTGGCGGGTGAGATGCCAGCCCAATCTGCGGGCGACGTGGCGGCGCGTGCTGCGCGATCCGGTCGCCGCCTGTGCTGGCGTCGTCATGCTGCTTTTCCTGCTCGTCACGCTGGTGGACAGCCTGCACCTGCGCCGCGCGCTGCCGACGACGGACGGCAGCACCGTCTACGACACSAGCACGCTGTCSRCGCTGGACCTGCTGCTGGCGCGCCAGCTCGCSATGCGCGAGGTCAGCTACTCGGTGCCGCTGGGAACGCATGGCTTCAACAAGGAGAGCGTCGTCGACGCCCAGGGCGAGGTGAAGCGCGACTACCCGCGCCTGCAGTTCGGCGGCGCCCACCTGAGCGACCCGGCCACGCAATGGGCTGGTGACGTGGCCATGCGCACGGGCGCTGGCCTGGCGGGCGGCCTGGCGCTCGCCCTCGCGGCCGTCGCGCTGACCGCGGCGGCCCTGGCGCGGCGCCATGGCGGCTGGCGATGTGCGCTGGCCGACCTGGCCGCCGATCGCACCTTTTACCCGCTGCGCGCCATCCTCGTCACGCTGGCCGTCGTGCTGCTGCTGGCCGGGCCCGTCATCGCGCTGATGCCCCACTATCACGTCTTCGGCACGGACCGCACCGGCAACGACGTGCTCGTGCAGGCACTCAAGAGCGTGCGAACGGCCTTCGTCATCGGGGCGCTGTCGACGCTCGCGACGCTGCCCATCGCGCTGCTGCTGGGTGTGCTGGCGGGCTACTACAAGGGCTGGGTGGACGAGCTCATCCAGTACCTCTACACGACGCTGAGCTCGGTGCCCAATGTGCTGCTGATCGCCGCCTGCGTGCTGCTGGTGCAGGTCTTCTTCGACAAGAACCCCGATCTCTTCGAGACGGCGGCCGAGCGCTCGGACGTGAAGATGCTGATGCTCTGCCTCATCCTCGGCCTGACCGGCTGGGCCGGGCTGTGCCGCTTGGTGCGCGCCGAGACGCTGAAGGTGAGAGAGCTCGACTACGTGCAGGCCGCGGCGGCCTTCGGCGTGGGCGACCTGAGCATCATGGCCCGCCACGTCGTGCCCAATGTGATGCACCTGGTGCTGATCACCGTCGTGCTGAGCTTCTCCGAACTCATCCTCTACGAAGCCGTGCTGACCTATATCGGCGTCGGCGTCGACCCGCTGATGAACAGCTTCGGCAGCATGATCAACCTGGCCCGCGCCGAGATGTCGCGCGACCCGCTGGTGTGGTGGAGCTTCGCGGCGGCCTTCGGCTTCATGGTCGGCCTGGTGCTGGCCGCCAACCTGTTCGCCGATGGCGTGCGCGACGCCTTCGACCCCAAGGCGCGTTCCGCCCGGCCGCGCGTGTTCCAGCGCAAGGGGGCCGTCGATGCTTGAGATCGACGACCTGCGGGTTCAGCTCGATGCCGACGCCGGCCTGGTGCGCGCCCTCGACGGGCTGCGCCTGGCGCTGACGCGTGGCGAGACCTTTGCGCTGGTCGGCGAGAGCGGCTGCGGCAAGAGCATGACGGCGCTGGCCCTGATGCGCCTGCTGCCCGAGAACGGCCGCGTCGCCGGTGGCGCCGTGCGGCTGGACGGCCAGAACCTGCTGGCCCTGCCCGAGAGCCGCATGCGCGAGGTGCGCGGCGGCCGGGTGTCGATGATCTTCCAGGAGCCGTCCACCAGCCTGAACCCGGTCATGCGGGTCGGCCAGCAGATCGTCGAGGCCATCGAGGCCCACACGCCGCTGCGCGGCGCGGCCGCACGTGCCAAGGCCCTCGACTGGCTGGCCCGCGTCGGCATTCCCGAGCCGCAGCGGCGCATAGCCGACTACCCCTTCCAGCTCTCCGGCGGCCAGAAGCAGCGCGTCATGATCGCCATCGCGCTGGCCGCCGAGCCGGAATACCTGATCGCCGACGAGCCGACGACGGCGCTGGACGTGACCATCCAGGCGCAGATCCTCGACCTGATCCGCGACCTGCAGCGCGAACGCCAGCTGGGCGTGCTGCTGATCACGCACGACCTCGCCGTGGTCAGCGGCATGGCCCACCGCGTGGCGCTGATGTATGCCGGCCAGATCATCGAGGTCGCACCCGCGGCCGAGTTCTTCGCTCACCCCAGGCACCCCTATGCCCGTTTGCTGTTGCAGGCGCTGCCCGATGCGGCGCGGCGCGGTGAGCCCTTGGCGGCCATTGCGGGCACTGTGCCGCCCTTGTCGCTGGAATTCGCCGGCTGCCGCTTTGCGCCGCGTTGCGACCGGGCCATGCGCCACTGCGCGAACACGCCCCCGGCGCTGACCGAGGAAGGCCCGCAGCACCAGGTGCGTTGCCTGCTCTACAGCCAGCCCGGCGAGGCTTTGTTGCCGCGCGAAGCCGCGAGTGCAAAGGTTTTGCCTCCTGCGGCGACGGGCGAGGGCGCCCCCTTGCTCGATGTGCGCGACCTGCGGGTGCGCTTCATGCTGAAGGCGCCGCTGTTCCAGCGCGGCTCGCGCCACTTCGATGCGGTCGACGGCATCGGCTTCCAGCTGCACGCAGGCCGCACGCTGGCCCTGGTGGGCGAATCCGGCTGCGGCAAGACGACCTCGGGCAAGGCCATCGTGCAATTGCTACGTCGCCAGGCTGTCATCAGCGGCGAGGCGCTCTTCGAAGGCCAGGACCTGTTCAAGCTGACCGGCGCCGACCTGCTGCGGGCACGGCGCCACATCCAGATCATCTTCCAGGACCCGTTCGCGTCGCTGAATCCGCGCATGCGTGTCGCCGACGTGCTGGAGGAGGGCTTGATCGCGCTGCGTCCTGACCTGGATGCGGCGGCCCGCCGCGCGCGCCTGCACATGCTGGTCGACCAGGTCGGCCTGCGCCGCGACGCGCTGCAGCGCTGGCCCCACGAGTTCTCCGGYGGGCAGCGCCAGCGCATCGCCATCGCCCGTGCACTGGCCGTCGAGCCGCGCTTGATCGTCTGCGACGAACCGACGTCGGCGCTGGACGTGTCTGTGCAGGCCCAGATCCTCAACCTGCTGCGCGAATTGCAGCGCGAACAGGGCCTGGCCTACCTCTTCATCACGCACAACATCGGCGTCGTCGAGTACATCGCCGACGAAGTCGCCGTCATGCAGGCGGGTCGCGTCGTCGAGCGCGGAAGTTGTGAAGAAATTTTCAGACAGCCTTCTGCAAGCTTTACGCAAGCTTTACTAAAGGCAGTTCCGCGCCTCGTCCCGGCCTCGTCGCGTGCCGACAACGGCTAGGGGTTTCACTCTAGGCTTCGTAACTTCAGGAAACCCTTTCGCATCAAGGGCTTACCTGTGGGTGGCGGCGCCCTAAGGGCATCTACGGGGCGGGGCGAATGTTGCGCCCGCACAAACTTCCGGCACCCCAAATCTGAGCCGATCGCTCAGGTCAAGGATTGGCCCTATCCGGCCAGCACTGCCTCACCACACAGGCGGGCATCCATCCATTCAGGAGTGTCAATGTTCAAAACAACCACCATCACGAGCGCCATCCTGGCCCTGGCCGCAACAAGCGCGCTGGCCCAGGAATCGCAGAAGCTGGAACGCATCGAGATCACCGGCTCCAGCATCAAGCGCGTCTCCGCCGAGAGCTCGCTGCCTATCTCCACCGTCACCAAGGAAGACATCGCCCGCAGCGGCGCCACGACGGTTCAGGACCTCGTGCAACTGATCCCTTCCAGCTTCGGCGGCGGCGTCGTCGCCAACAACGTGGGTGCCACGGGTGGTGCTGCCACCGCCAACCTGCGCGGTC
Source organism: Roseateles sp. P2_H4 (assembly GCF_056403315.1). Lineage (NCBI taxonomy): Bacteria > Pseudomonadati > Pseudomonadota > Betaproteobacteria > Burkholderiales > Sphaerotilaceae > Roseateles > Roseateles sp. P2_H4. The sequence continues at coordinate 27,170 of NZ_JBFUFR010000037.1, forward strand.
TGGGCTCCAAGTACACGCTGGTGCTGCTGAACGGCCGCCGCGTTGCCAACTTCGCCTTCGGCAACAACCCGGTCGACCTGAACTCCATCCCGCTGGCCGCTGTCGAGCGTGTCGAAATCGTCCGTGACGGCGCCTCCTCCATCTACGGCGCCGACGCCGTGGCCGGTGTCATCAACTTCATCCTGCGCAAGGACTACCAGGGTGCTGAAGTCTCCTGGAGCGAATACAAGTCCGAAACGACCGGCGGCAACGTCAGCAACGTCAGCACCGCGGCCGGTTTCGGCGACCTGAACCGTGACCGCTTCAACGTGATGATCACGGCCGGCAAGGAAGAGGTCCAGCCGGTCAAGGCCAAGGACCGCTCCTTCGCCAATTCGGCCGTCCGTCCTGACCTGGGCATCAACAAGTCCTCGCCGCGCAACGGCATTCCCAACCTGAACTTCACCGACACGGCCGGCAACCGCTACACCGGTGTCAATCCGCTGCGCTACCTCGGTTGCAATGCGCCCGAGTTCGGCCTGGCCACCTTCGGCTCGCCCGCCAGCGCCACGCAGTGCGGTACCGACTATGTCAAGTTCATCGACCTGGTGCCCGAGCAGTGGCGCGCGAACATCGCCGGCCGCGGCGTGTTCCAGCTGAACGCTGACAACCAGATCGTCGTGGAAGCGATGCACAACCGCGACCGCGTGCAGTCCTTCTACTCGCCGGCACCCTACACGGTGGCGATGAGCTACCCGGCCAACGGCCGCTTCTATCCGAAGTCGATCACGCTGCCCAAGGGCATGACGCTGCCGGCCGGCTACGTGATGCCCAATGGCACGGTGTTGGGCGCCGCCACGGTGCTCGCCGCCGACATGGCCGTCACCCCGACGGGCGCCATCGGTGGCACCTGGCGCACGGTGGCTGGTGGTGGTCGTTCCGACATCACCGAAACGAAGACCGACCGCCTGCTGGTGGGCGCGCGCGGTACGCTGGCCGGCTGGGACTACGACACCGCCGTCACCTACTCCCGCAACCAGGGCGAGATCTTCTTCGGCCCGGGCAAGTACAGCTATGCCAAGCTGACGCCGCTGGTGGCCTCCGGCGCCATCAACGTCTTCGGCGCCCAGGATGCGGTCAGCAAGGCCGCGCTGGACAGCTCGCTGCTGACCGGCCGCCAGCAGGCCGCGGACTCCAAGTCCACGGAACTGGACTTCCGCGTGTCGCGCGACCTGATGGAACTGGCCGCCGGCCCGTTGGCCATCGCCCTGGGCGCCAACTACCGCGAAGAGAAGCTCAACCAGATCTCCGAGCCGGTGCTGGCCAGCGGCGACGAAGTCGGCGGCAGCGGCCCGATCCCGGGCGTCACCGGCAGCCGCAAGGTCTACGGCGTGTTCGGCGAAATCAACGTGCCCGTCGTCAAGGACCTGGAAGTCAACTTCTCGGCTCGCTACGACAACTACAAGAACAGCTTCGGCACCAGCTTCAACAGCTTCAGCCCGAAGGCCAGCGTGCGCTTCCAGCCGACCAAGGACATCGTGATCCGCGGCTCGGTGGCCAAGGGTTATCGCGCCCCGACGCTGTATGAGAACCTGCGCCCCTTCACGTCCGGCAACAACACCGGTGCGAACTGGAGCGACCCGATCCGCTGCCCGGGTGGCAACCCCCTGCCGAACTCCACGTTCAACAACCAGGCCTACTACCTGGAAGAGTTCGTCAACGAGTGCAATGTCCAGCTGACCACCGCCCTGGAAGGCAACAAGAACGTCAAGCCGGAGAAGTCGCGCCAGTTCTCCGCCGGCCTGGTGTTCTCGCCGATCAAGGACATGACCTTCGGCATCGACTACTGGAACGTCGAGATCAAGGACCCCATCCAGCCGAAGTCTGAAATCCAGGTGCTGAGCAACCCGAGCCAGTACAAGGACTTCATCTACCGCTTCGACCCGCTGAACGACCCGGACCAGGCTCACCCCCTCAAGGGCAGCCAGGACAACCGTTTCCCGATCACCTACGTCTACCTGCCGTACGAGAACAACGGTAAGTTCTACGCTTCCGGCCTGGACTTCAGCTCGCAGTACCGCTTCAAGTCGTCGATGGGCACCTTCGGCGTGAACTTCGACGGCGCACTGGTGGTCACCCACGGTTATCAGTACGTCGGCGGCGCCAAGACCAGCGATCTCGGCAAGTTCAAGGACTTCGGCGCCACCCCGCGCTGGAGGCACTCGCTGAGCGGCAGCTGGTCGATGGGCATGTTCGACGCCGTGCTGACCAACAACTACACGCACAGCTACGACGACTACACGGACCCGGCCGCGGTGAACACCACCGACTACCTGGCCCAGCGTACCGTCAAGGCCTACATCACGTGGGATGCCCAGTTCGCCATCCGCCCCACCAAGGCGCTGACGCTGACCGCCGGCATCAAGAACCTGCTGGACCAGGATCCGTCGTCGTCGCGTAACTCGCTGAACTTCCAGACCGGTTACGACGCCACCTACGCCAATCCCGTGGGCCGTCAGTTCTACGGCCGCATCAACTACAAGTTCTTCTGAACTTGATTTGATGGGTTGTTGACCTCAGGCCGCGCCGCACGGCGCGGCCTTTTTTGTTTCTGGATGCATGTAATCGCGCTGTCGCCCTTGCCCGGGTTAGCCCCAGGAAGTCGTGACAAAACCGGCAGCTAAGATGCCGTTGTGGCCAGGTTTGGCCGGAGGTGTGGTTCTGCTGCGCCTGGTTCGTGGCGATGAAACGTGTGCCCGACGGCTATTGGCCACCGGGCGTTTTTTTTTGGCGCGAGCAGGTGTAAAGAGCTTTACATGCCGGCTGCACTGCGTGTTTTCGACGAGGCGGAATCGTTCTTTCCGCGATCTAGAATGCACGCCCTTCGGGAACCAGTTCACGGCAGGAGCGCAACTTCTTCCGCCGTGGCAGTGGCCGCTTGTCCGAGAGAGTCATTGACTGTGATTAGTAGTTGCAAGAAGGAGCGCGCATGAATTTTGCGGAGGAGAAGCAGGGTGCTTCCCGGTTCACTGGGTTCGGCGTCGTCGTCCTGATCCACGTGGTGGCCATCTATGCGCTGGCCAGTGGGCTGGCTCGCGATATCGTCAAGAAGGTCACCGGCCCCATCGACGTCAAGGTGATCGAAGAGAAGGTGAAACCGCCGCCGCCGCCCGAGAAGGTCGTGCCGCCGCCCCCGGATCTCAAGGCACCTCCACCGCCTTTCGTTCCCCCGCCCGAATTCCAGGTGACCGCGCCCGCACCGCCGGCGCCGGCCATCCAATCCACCCAGGTTGCTCCGCCAGCCGTCGAGTCGGTCCGTCCGGCGCCGCCGCCGGCCCCCGTGGCTCCGCCGGCTGCCCCGCGTACGGGTCCGGTCAAGGCGGCCATGGTCTGCACCAAGATGGGCAAACCTGAACTGCCGTCCGTCAACTGGAGCGGCGAAGCCCTCTACAAGGCCGTCGCCACCGTGAAGGCCGGCCGCGTCACCTCTGTCGAAATCACGCCTCTGCGTGGTGGTGTCGACCGCAAGGCCCAGCGTGCAATGACGCAAGCCATCACGCAGACGCTGCAGGACACCTACGAATGCCCGGGCGACCACGTGTTCGAGCAGGAGTTCCAGTTCAAGATCGAATAAGAGCCTCGCTTCGAACCCGGCGCCAGACCGGCGCATCCGAAAACCGCATCAAACCAGAATTTTCCCTAGGAGTTGACTCCATGATTTCTCGCATCACCGGCTTCCTGGCCGCTATCGCCATGGCCGCCACCCTGGCTGTTTCGCCCGCTCACGCTCAAGACCAGAAGCCGGCCGACGCTGCCTCTGCCGCCTCGGTTGACGCCGCCGCCGCTCCGGCTGCCGCTRCTTCGAAGCCCGCTGAGAATCCCTACAGCCTGACCAACATCCTGGCCCACGGCAACATCGTTGACCAGGCCGTGCTGGTTCTGCTGGGCATCATGTCCATGGGCTCGTGGTACATCCTGGTCGTCCGCCTGTGGGACACCAGCAAGCTGGCTTCGGAAGCCAAGGAAGTCCGCGCCACCTTCTTCAAGAAGGCCAGCCTGGCTGACGGCGTTCGCAGCCTGAAGGAAGAAAGCGCCTTCCGCTACATCGCCACCGCCGCCATCGAGGCTTCGGAGCACCATGAAGGCGCCCTGACCGAGAACATCGACCACAGCAGCTGGGTGACGATGAACGTCGACCGCGCCGTCGCCGACGTCAACTCCAAGATCTCGGGCGGCCTGGGCTTCCTGGCAACCGTCGGTTCGACCGCTCCCTTCATCGGCCTGTTCGGCACGGTGTGGGGCATTCTGAACGCGCTGACCGCCATCGGTCTGGCTGGCCAGGCTTCCATCGACAAGGTGGCAGGCCCCGTGGGCGCCGCGCTGATCATGACCGCCATCGGTCTGTTCGTCGCCGTTCCGGCCGTGCTGGGCTACAACTGGCTGGTCAACCGCAACAAGACCGYCATGAGCCAGGTCCGCTCGTTCGCCGGCGATCTGCACGGCGTGCTGATGGGCAACCGCTCGGTCGCCAAGCGCTAATCCCTGAGCTGCCGCTCGTAAAGGAGCCAATGCCATGGGCATGAACGTCGGATCCTCTTCCGGCGATGAAGATGTGGTCTCTTCCATCAACACCACGCCCCTCGTGGACGTGATGTTGGTGCTGTTGATCATCTTCCTCATCACCGTGCCGGTGGTGACGCAATCGATCGCGTTGAATCTCCCCAAGGAGACCAACCAGGTCCGCGTCACGAAACCGGAAAACATCGAAATCTCGGTCGCCAAGGACGGCGAAGTCTATTGGGGTACCAAGCTGGTTCCTGACATGGAGGAGCTCGTGAAGCGCCTCGGCAAGGAATCGGTCAAGAACCCGCAGCCCGAGGTGCATATTCGCGGCGACGACAAGTCCCGCTATGAGTCGGTCGGTCGCGTGATCTATGCCTGCCAGCGCGCCGGCATCATGAAGATCAACTTCGTCACCGAGCCGCCGGCTCGCGGCGGTTGATCCCAGGAGTCACACATGGGAATGAATGTTGGAAGTTCGTCTGGCAGCGGTGAACCCGAAGTCATGATGGACGTCAATACGACGCCGCTGATCGACGTGATGCTGGTCCTGCTGGTGATGCTCATCATCACCATCCCGATCCAGCTGCACACGGTCAACCTCGACATGCCGCCGCCGAGCACGAATCCGCCTCAGCAGGATCCGGTCGTTCACGTTGTCATGATCGACTTCGACGGTACCGTTTACTGGGACACGGACGCGCTGCCTAACATCGACGCGGTCAACGCGAAGATGCAGGAAGTCGGCGCCATGCCGCTGGGCGACCAGCCCGAAATCCACATCAAGCCGAACAAGCTGGTGGACTACGGTGTAGTGGCTGCGGTGATGGCCTCGGCCCAGCGCAACAGCGTCAAGAAGATGGGCATGGTTGGTAACGAGCAATACGTCAAGTGACGTCCTCGGGACCGCTGACCACGATACTGTGATGCGCGCTGCCCGAAAGGGCGGCGCGTTTTTGCTTTGCAGGAGAGCAAATTGAATACTCTGAAAACCATGGTGGCTGTCGCCGTTGGCGCCCTGGCCCTGTCCCTGAACGGCGCGCCCGGTGCCGAGTTCGGATTCAGCCAGGCGTCTGCCCAGGACAGCGTGCGCAAGGAAGTCGGCACCCCGCTGACCGATGCCAGCAAATTCGTCAAGGCCGGCAAGTACAAGGAAGCCCTGGCCAAGCTGCGTGACGCGGAAGCCGTCGGCGGCCGCACGGCCGGTGAGAACAACGCCATCGAAGGCGTGCGCTTCTCGGCCGCCATGGGTGCCAACGAGCCTGACACGATGGTGCGTTCCTTCGAGGCGCTCAAGGGCGCCGGCAAGCTGGGACAGCCGCAGCAACTGCAGTACATGGAAGCCATTGCGGGTACCTACCTGCGTGGCGGCAATGCGGCCAAGGCGCTGGAATGGGCCAACAAGTACTTCGCGGCCGGTGGCAACAGCCCGACGGTCAAGCAGGTGCAGCAGCAGGCCCAGTTCAAGTCGGGCGACGTGTCGGGTTTCCTGAAGGACACGCTGGCCGAGATCCAGAGCGACGAGAAGGCCGGCCGCGCCCCGGCGAAGGACAAGCTCACCAATCTGCTCTGGGCGGCGCAGAAGAAGGGTGACGCGAGCGCTGAGGCCCTCGCGACCGAGAAGCTGTTGAACTACTACCCCGATCCCAAGCTGTGGGCCCAGATCCTGGGCGGCCTGCCGGAGAAGAAGAGCTTCGACAGCAGCCGTTACGCGCTCGACCTGTATCGCCTGCGCCTGGCCACCGGCAACATGTCCCGCGGTGCCGAGGACTACATGGAAATGGCCCAGCTGGCCGCCCAGGCCGGCTATCCCGAAGAGGGCAAGCAGGTCGTCGACAAGGGTCTCGCCGCTGGCGTGCTGGGTCAAGGTGCCGAAGGCGCCCGCCACAAGCGCCTGGCCGACCTGATGGTCAAGAAGATCGGCGAGGCCAAGGCCGCAGCCGAGGCCAACGTGAAGGCCGCCGAGCAAGCCAAGGATGGCAATGCCTTCGTGACCCTCGGCCTGGCCAATGCCTTCGGCGGCAACGCCAAAAAGGGCATCGACCAGATCGAACAGGGCATCGCCAAGGGCAACCTGAAGCGCCCCGAAGACGCCAAGCTCTACCTCGGCCTGGCCCATCAACTGGCCGGCGAGCCTGCCAAGGCCCAGGCAGCCTGGAAGACGGTCAAGGGCAACGAAGGCGCTGCCGACCTGGCTCGCCTGTGGGTCATCCAGTCGCGTTCGGCCAAGCGCTGATCTGATCTTCGGATCACCAAACAAAAAGGGCCTGGTGCGAACCAGGCCCTTTTTCCATTGTTGCTTGCGAAGCATTTGCCACGTCAGCGGCACTAGCGACACCAGCGGGCCGAGACCGGACGAGGGGCCTTATTTCGGCGCCATGCGGATCGCGCCGTCCAGACGGATGACCTCGCCGTTCAGCATGTCGTTGGTGACGATCTGGTGCACCAGCTTGGCGTAGTCCTCTGGCTTGCCCAGGCGGCTCGGGAAGGGCACGCTCGCGGCCAGTGCGTCCTGCACCTCCTGGGGCATGCCGAACAGCATCGGCGTGCCGAAGATGCCGGGAGCGATGGTCATGTTGCGGATGCCGTTGCGGGCCAGGTCGCGGGCGATCGGCAGCGTCATGCCGACGACGCCGCCCTTGGAGGCCGCGTAGGCGGCCTGGCCGATCTGGCCGTCATAGGCGGCGACCGAAGCCGTCGAGATCATCACGCCGCGCTCGCCGGTGGCTTCCGGCTCGTTCCTGGACATGGCCTCGGCGGCCAGGCGGATCATGTTGAAGGTGCCGATCAGGTTGACCGTGACCGTCTTGCTGAAGGACGCCAGCGGGTGGGCACCCTCCTTGCCGACCGTCTTGATGGCCGGCGCGATGCCGGCGCAGTTGACGAGGCCCATCAGCTTGCCCATGGCGACGGCCGCGGCGACGGCGGCCTGGCCGTCGGCCTCCTGGCTGACGTCGCATTTGACGAAAGCGCCGCCGATCTCGGCCGCCACCTGCTGGCCGCGCTCGACCTGCAGATCGGCGATGACGACCTTGGCGCCGTGGGCGGCCAGCATGCGGGCCGTGCCTTCGCCGAGGCCCGAGGCGCCGCCGGTGACGATGAACACCTTGCCTGCGATTTCCATGATGAGGATCTCCTGGGTTGATTGGTTGACGTAAACGTCAATTGTGGACGACAAAAAAGCCGCGGGGCTCAGGCGCCGCGGCTTTGTTCAAGAAGGCTTGCTCAGGCCAGTGCCGCGAGCGCCTTCTTCATGATGTCGTCGACCGAGCCGACGCCTTCGATGCGGCGGTACTTGGGCGCGTTGGCGTCGCCGGTGGCGGCCCATTGCGAGTAGTAGTCGACCAGCGGGCGGGTCTGCGCGGAATAGACGTCCAGGCGCTTCTTGACGGTCTCTTCCTTGTCGTCCTCGCGCTGGATCAGCTCCTCGCCGGTCTCGTCGTCCTTGCCGGCGACCTTGGGCGGGTTGAACTTGACGTGATAGGTGCGGCCCGAGGCCACATGCACGCGGCGGCCGCTCATGCGCTCGATGATGGCGTCAAAGGGCACGTCGATCTCGAGCACATAGTCCAGCTTGACGCCGGCGGCCTTCATCGCATCGGCCTGGGGGAGGGTGCGGGGGAAACCGTCGAACAGGAAACCCTTGGCGCAGTCGTCCTGGGCAATGCGTTCCTTGACGAGGCCGATGATGATGTCGTCGCTGACCAGGGCGCCCGAATCCATGACGGCCTTGGCGGCCAGGCCCATGGCGGTGCCGGCCTTGATGGCGGCGCGCAGCATGTCGCCGGTGGAGATCTGCGGAATGCCGAATTGCTTGCAGATGAAGGCAGCTTGGGTGCCTTTGCCGGCGCCGGGTGCGCCCAGAAGGATCAATCGCATGGGTCTCCTCGTCTCGTCAGGACTCTGAAAAAGTCCTGCATAAATCAGCGGTTGAGTATCGCATGTGGCCTTTCGGGGGCCTGACGTGTCAACCCTTGATGAGCTGCCTCACGCGCTCCAGATCCTCGGGCGTGTCGACCCCCGGACCCGGCCGCTCCTCGCTGACGTGAACGGCAATGCGTTCCCCATGCCAGAGCACGCGCAACTGCTCCAGCGACTCGATCTGCTCGAGCGGGCTGACGGCCAGCGTCGGGAAGCGGCGCAGGAAGCCGGCGCGGTAGGCGTAGAGGCCGACATGGCGCAGCGCGCCATTCGGCTGGCCCGCGCCATCGCGCCACCAGGCGATGGGCGCGCGCGAGAAATACAGGGCCCGGCCGGCCTGGTCGGTGACCAGCTTGACGACATTCGGGTTCGCGAACTCGGAAGGATCGGTCAGCGCATGCGCGACCGTCGCCATCACGCAGTCGGGCTGCGCGGTCAGCGTGGTCGCACAGGCATCGATCATGGCCGGCGCGATCAGCGGCTCGTCGCCCTGCACATTGACGACGACGGCATCGTCGGCCAGGCCGAGTTGCTCGACGGCCTCGGCGAGGCGGTCGCTGCCGGATGGATGGTCGGCGCGCGTCATCAGCGCGCGCACGCCATGGGCGGCACAGGCAGCCGCCACTTCGGGGGAGTCGGTCGCGACGACGATCTGGCCGGCGCCGGATAGCGCCGCGCGTTGGGCGACGCGCACGATCATCGGCAGGCCGGCGATGTCGGCCAGCGGCTTGTTGGGCAGCCGGGTTGACGCCAGGCGCGCCGGGATGATGACAGTGAAGCTCATTGGTGCGCCCTTCGGCCTGCGGCCTGTCCCGCCAAGCGGGAGCGAGCTTGCTTGGGGCGGCCCGGCGCGGCGCTCACGGTGCGAGCGGCACCGGCGCGCTGGCGGCCTCGGGATCCCAGGGCTTGGCCTCGCTCTCCAGCATCAGCGGAATGCCGTCGCGGATGGGGAAGGCCAGGCGGTCGGCACGGCAGGCCAGGGCGGGGAGCTCCAACCCAGCGCCCTCGCGCAGCAGAGTCAGCGGCCCCTTGCACAGCGGGCAGACCAGCATTTCGATGAGACGTTGATCCATCAGGCGGGAGGGAAGAGTGGGTGCAGTTGGGCGTCCAGCGCGGCCTCGAAGCCGGCGCCGGGCCAGAAGTCTAGCGCCACGACCCAGACGGGCAGGTTGCCGACGCGTCCGGGCGGCAGCTTCACGGCGTCCTTCTCAGTCAGCAGGATGCCGCGCGCGTCGGCGGGCCAGGGCAGGTCGGCGAAATCGGCGTGATCGGGCAGGGCCAGGGTTTCAACGCTCAGGCCGAGGCCGGCCAGCATGTCGAAGAAGCGCTGCGGCCGCGCGACGCCGGCGATGGCCAGCAGCCCGGCACGCTCCCGCAGCGCCAGCAGCGCGTCCATCTGCGCCGGTTTGCCGGCCCACCAGTCGGCCAGTGTCACGGCGCCGGCCAGGCGGCGCTCGGCGACAAAGCCGGGCAGGGCGGTGCTGGGGCGCGCTGCGTTGTAGACGACGAGCTGGTCGGCCATCAGCGGCGCGGGCGGCTGGCGCAGGGGGCCGGCCGGCAGCAATCGGCCATTGCCCAGGCCGCGCTCGTCGAAGACCAGCAAACTCAAGCTCCGCGGCAGCCGCCAGTGCTGCAATCCGTCGTCGCTGACCAGCAGCTGCAGCCGGGGTTCGGCGGCCAGCAGCGCGCGCGCGGCGGCGACCCGGTCGCTGCCCACCGCCACCGGCACGCCGCTGCGCAGATGGATGAGCAGGGGCTCGTCGCCGACCTCGCGCGCCGTCGACACCCGCGTGACGAGGCGCACCCCGTCGCCGTCGCGCCCATAGCCGCGTGACACGACGCCGGCGCGCAGGCCGCGCTCGCGCAGCAGCGCCAGCAGGGCCAGCGTCGTCGGCGTCTTGCCGGCACCGCCGACGATCCAGTTGCCGACGACGATGACGGGGACAGGCAGCTTCTCGACGCGTTTCAGGCCCAGGCGATAGGCCGCACTTCGCAGTGCCAGCAGGCCACGGTAGAGCCAGCTCAAGGGCAGCAGAGCGACGGACAGCGCACCGCCCGTCAGCCACTGTTGCTGCAGGCTATCAGCGAGCGTCAGTTTGCGCGGCGAAGGTGACACGCGTCAGGCCAACGCGGCGCGCGGCGTCCATCACGTTGACGACGGCCTGGTGGGGCGTGGCGGCGTCGGCCGAGATGATCAGCGACGCCTCGGCATTGCCGCCCGAGGCCTGGCGCAGCGCACCGATGAGGATGTCCACCGAGCGGCCTTCCACCGGCTGGCGGTTGACGACGAAGCGGCCGTCGGCGGCGATGCCGACGATGACCTCCTGCGGCCTGTCCTTGAGCTTGTCCGCGTCGGCCGAGGGCAGGGTGATCTGCAGCTCGGTGAACTTGGAATAGGTCGTCGACAGCATCAGGAAGATCAGGATCACCAACAGCACGTCGATGAAGGGGATCAGGTTGATCTCGGGCGGCTCGCGGTGGGGAGAGCGAAAGCGCATGGCGTTCTCGGCGAGTTCAGGCCGTATAGCGGCGCAGCTGACCCAAGAGGCGGTCGGCAGCGGCTTCGAGCTCGAGCACGTACTCCTCGATGCGGCCACGGAAGTAGCGGTAGAACATCAGCGAGGGGATGGCGATCATCAGGCCGAAGGCCGTGTTGTAGAGGGCGATGGAGATGCCGTGCGCGAGCTGGGCGGGGTTGCCGCCGCCGGGCGTCTGGCTGCCGAAGATCTCGATCATGCCCACCACCGTGCCCATCAGGCCCAGCAGCGGCGCCGCCGTGGCGATGGTGCCCAGGGTGTTCATATAGCGCTCGAGCTGGTGCACGGCGCGGCGGCCGGCGAACTCGAACACCAGGCGCAGCTTGCCCTCGGGCATCTGCGGCTCGGCCGTCACGGCGCGCAGGCCGGAGGCCAGCACCTCGCCCAGCAGGGAGTTCTCGGCCAGGCGGTCGACCATGTCGGGCGCGGGCAGTTGCTGGGCGCTGACGTTCATGACGTCCTCCAGCAGCCGCGGCGGCAGGATGCGGCTGGCTCGCAGGCTGGACAGCCTCTCGATGATCAGGGCCAGGGCCACCACGGAGCACAGGAGCAAGGGCCAGATCGGCCAACCGGCGGCTTGTATGATCGAAAACAAGGGCGTCCCCGTCGATGAAAAGGCCCGCAGGCCGACTACAAAAACGGCCGCTGACGGCCGGATGAGTGCGCGGGATTATGGCCCCAGGCTTGCGAGCTTCGGCCCGACCTCGCAGCGGCGAAAGCGTTCCCACAATCCACCGTTGCTGTGGATAACTTTGTGGGCAAGGCCGCTCAAGCAGCCGGCAGAGGCCGTCAAATCAAGGCCTTGGACAAGTTGCCTCCAATTTGAGCAGTGGAATTCGAATTGAAAAACAAGGCCTTATGTGCTCATGACAGCTTCATGACGAGTGAAATGAGCCGAAATTGCCCGCCAGCCCAGTATTGGCGCGGCTGTGGACTTCCCGGCCCGCGCCGGCATTGGGTTTGCGCGTGATTGAGCCTCGCGAAGCCGCATCCGGCCGACGTGTCTGGGGCGTGGCCGGCCTGCTGGAGGCGGTGAGCCAAAGCCTGGCCGAGCGCTTCTCCGTCGTTGCCGTCGGCGGCGAGATCTCCGGCTTCACCCGCGCCGCCAGCGGCCATTGTTACTTCGGTTTGAAGGACGCCGACGGCCAGGCGGCGAGCCTGCGCTGCGCGATGTTCCGCCGCGCGGCGGCCATGCTGGACTTTGCGCCCGGCGAGGGCGTGCTCGTCGAGGTGCGTGGCCGCGTCGCCGTCTACGAGCCGCGGGGGGAACTGCAATTCGTCGTCGAGGCCATGCGCCGGGCCGGCGCCGGCACGCTGTACGAGCAATTCCTGAAGCTGCGCGCGCGGCTCGACGCCGAAGGCCTGTTCGCGGCGGACACCAAACGCGCCTTGCCCAACCACCCGCGGCGCATCGGCGTCGTCACGTCGACCGCCGGTGCGGCCCTGCATGACGTGCTGACGGCACTGGCCCGGCGGGCGCCCCAGGTGGAGGTGGTCGTCTACCCCAGCCCGGTGCAGGGCGCCGAGGCGCCGCCGGCCCTGGTCCGCGCCCTGCAGGCGGCCAATGCGCGCGCCGAGGTCGACGTGCTGCTGCTGGTGCGTGGCGGCGGTTCGCTGGAAGACCTCTGGGCCTTCAACGACGAGCGCGTCGTGCGCGCGGTGGTGGCGTCGGCCCTGCCCGTCGTCTGCGGCGTCGGCCACGAGACCGATGTGACCCTGTGCGACCTGGCCGCCGACCTGCGCGCCCCGACGCCCACGGCGGCCGCCGAGCTGGCCGCGCCGGCGCGCGCCAGCCTGCTGCAGCACCTGGCCGCCCTGGAGCGCGGCCTGACGCTGCGCACCGATCACCGCCTGCAAACCCTGGCCCAGCGCCTGGACCGCCTTGCGTTGCGACTGTCCCGCCCCAGCGACACGCTGGCCCGCCAGCGCCGCCTGTTAGGGCTGCTGGCCCAGCGCGCAGCCGCCGCCCCACGGCGGCGCGTCGAACTGCAAGGCCAGCGGCTGAACCATCTCGAACAGCGCCATGAGCGCGCCCACCGCGAGATCCTGGCCCGCCAGCACATCCGGCTCGATGCGCTTCAGGCCCGCTTGCTGGCGCTGGACCCCCAGCATGTGCTGGCGCGGGGCTATGCCTGGCTGGATGACGGGCAGGGCGGTGCCATCACCTCCGTGCAGGCCCTGCAGCCGGGCCGCGAGGTACGCGCCGTGCTGGCCGACGGCGCCGCCGACATGCAAGTCTTGCGGGTACGGCCTTTGCCGCAAGGGTGATTGGCGCTCCCTACAATCCGCCGCGTTTCCCTTCCCCCCAACACTCTGAGGTTCACACCATGGAACACACGCTGCCCCCGCTGCCTTACCCCATCGACTCGCTGGCTCCGCACTACAGCCAGGAAACGCTGGAGTTCCACCACGGCAAGCACCACAACGCCTACGTCGTGAACCTCAACAACCTGCAAAAGGGCACCGAGTACGAAGCCCTGTCGCTGGAAGAGATCATCAAGAAGGCACCGAACCCGGGCCCGATCTACAACAACGCCGCCCAGATCTGGAACCACACCTTCTTCTGGAACTGCATGAAGCCGCAAGGCGGCGGTGAACCCGGTGGCGCGCTGGCCGCAGCCATCACCGCCAAGTGGGGCAGCTACGCCGCCTTCAAGGAAGCCTTCGTCAAGAGCGCCGTCGGCAACTTCGGCTCGGGCTGGACCTGGCTGGTCAAGAAGGCCGATGGTTCGGTCGACATCGTCAACACCGGCGCTGCCGGCACGCCGCTGACCGGCGCCGACAAGGCCCTGCTGACCGTCGACGTGTGGGAACACGCCTACTACATCGACTACCGCAACCTGCGTCCCAAGTTCGTCGAGACCTTCCTGTCGAACCTCGTCAACTGGTCGTTCGCCGAAGCCAATTTCGCCTGAGCGAATTCCGCTTCGAAGAAGCCGGCCTCGCGCCGGCTTTTTTTATTGCGATACCTGGATCACATGACGGACCAGCGGATAGACCTGGTGCTGCCAGCGCCGCCCACTGAACACGCCGTAGTGGCCCACATTGGGCTGGATGTAGTGGGTGCGCAGATAGGCCTTCAGGCTGCTGGCCAGGTCCTGGGCTGCCAGCGTCTGGCCGACCGCGCAGATGTCGTCGCGTTCGCCCTCCACGGTCAGCAGGGCCGTGCGGCGGATGGCCGCCGGGTTCACGCGCCGGCCCTTGAACATCATCTCGCCGCGCGGCAGGTCATAGGTCTGGAAGACGCGTTCCACCGTTTCCAGATAGAAGTCCGCCGCAAGGTCGGCCACGGCCAGGTATTCCTCGTAGAACATGCGCGTGACCTCGGCCTTGTCGAATTCATCGGCGACGAGATGCTTGTAGTAGTCCTTGAAGGCATTCGTGTGCCTGTCCTGGTTCATGCTCATGAAGGCAGACAGCTGCACAAAGCCCGGATAGACGCGCCGGCCCGCGCCCGCGTGCTGCCAGGGCACATGGCTGATGAGGTTCTTTTTGAACCAGCTGATGGGCTTGCTGGTCGCCAGCTCGTTGACGGCCGTGGGGCTGACGCGGCAGTCGATGGGGCCGGCCATCAGCGTCAGGCTGGCCGGCGTGGCGGGATGGTCGTCCTCGGCCATCACGGCCACGGCGGCCAGGGCGCTGACGCAGGGCTGGCAGACGGCCACCACGTGCGCTTGCGGGCCGATGGCGGCCAGGAAGTCGATCAGGTGGCCGGTGTATTCATCGAGACCGAAGCGGCCAGCCGACAGCGGCACGTCACGCACGTTGTGCCAGTCGGTGACATAGACGTCGTGGTCCTGCAGCAGCGTGCGCACGGTGTCGCGCAGCAGCGTGGCGAAGTGGCCCGACATCGGCGCCACCACCATCACCTTGGGGCTTGGCGGCGCGCCCTCCCTGCGAAAGCGCAGCAGCGTCGCGAAGGGCGTGGTCAAGGCCGCTTCCTCGGTGACCGGCCAGCGTTCGTCGCCGCTGGTGATCTCGCCGATGCGCCAGGGCGGGCGCGTGTGGGTGATCTGGGCCAGCTCGAACACCTTGCCGGCGGCCGACCATTGGCGCACCGGCAGCCAGCCGGCGTCGGCTATGGCCGGCTGTTGCAGGAAGGGCATCGACAGGCGCGTGGCCGCGCGCAGCGGCCACATCAGATCGCTGTGGGCCTGGTAGGCGGGGTACATGGTGGCTCCTGCAAGGCCTGGGTACTTCAGGCAACGCAAGGAGCGCGCCAGCATGGCATGGGCCTTGCGTCGATCCAGCTGCCAAGACCGTCGAGGAGACGCCCATGCCTGTTGCCACGCCGACCCGACCCGCCAGCAAGGCCGCGAAAACCGCGCCCGCCCGCAAGCCCAAGGCCGCGGTGGCGCCCGCGGCCACGCTGACGTTGAGCAGCAAGAACTATTCGTCCTGGTCGCTGCGCGGCTGGCTGCTGACGCGCTTTGCCGGCCTGGCCTTCGAGGAGATCATGGTCTCGCCCGACGATGAGGATGCGCGCAAGGAACTGCTGCTGCTGGCGCCGTCCATCCGCGTGCCCTGCCTGCGCCATGACGGCGTGACGGTCTGGAACAACATGGCCATCGCCGAATACCTGAACGAGAGCTTTCCCAAAGCCGGCCTGTGGCCCGCGGACCGCGTCGCGCGATCCCATGCGCGGGCCATCTGCGGCGAGATGAATTCGGGTTTCGCCAATCTGCGCGCGTCCCTGCCCATGAACCTCAAGGGGCACTTCCCGCGCCACAAGATCTGGGCTGGCGCCAAGCCCGACATCGAACGCGTCACCGAGATCTGGACCGACTGTCTGTCCCGCTACGGCGGCCCCTATCTGTTCGGCGCCAAGCGCAGCGCCGCCGACGCCTTCTTTGCGCCCGTCGTCACGCGCTTCATGACCTACGACGTGCCGCTGAACGCCGCCTGTATGGCGTATTGCAAGACCCTCAGCGCCATGCCCGAGCTCAAGGAGTGGACGTCTGCGGCCAAGCTCGAGCCCGACGAGATCGAGCAACTGGACATGGACTTCTAGCCCCAGGGCTAGTCCCAGGGCGAGGGCACCGGCACCTCGCAGGGCGCCGGCATGTCCACGGTGCCGAAGTCGGCGGGCGACACGATCTCCAGGTACTCCATGTCCGGCGAGTAATCGAACAGGTAATGCACGATGCCGGGGCGCTGGTGCACGCAGTCGCCGGCCTCCACCAGCGTCACCTGGTCGCCGTACATGAACTTGGCCCAGCCCTTGGTCATCAGCACGATCTGGAATTCCGCCTCATGGCGGTGCCATCCCGTGCCCTTTTCAGGGGCCATATTCGCCTTCACAAGGTGCGCGATGACCTTGCCGCCGGTGGCCGCGGCCACGCCGAGGTCGCGGTAGAGGAAGAAGTCTCTCAGCCCGTCGGGGCGCCAGGGCGTGTCCCCGGGCTTGACGTGGGAGAACTGCGTGGCGGACGCATCGTTGGCGGCGTCCACGGGTATCGACAGATCCGACATGAGGGGGCCTCCTGAAAAGCTGCAGGCCCTGGAACACACGCAATATGCGTTCCCGTCGGGGTGGGATGCCAACGCCTTGATGCAGATCATGGCCGCGGCAGGGTGGTGCACTTAGATTGCCGGCGTGAGCGCTCCCCCTCCAGGTTTGTGCGCGGCCGAGGCCGACGCCGGCCTCCTTGCCCCCTTCACGACCTGGCCCGACGGCCAGGCCGGTGCGGCGCTGTCGCAGTTCCAGGTGGCCGGCATGCATTGCGCGGCCTGTTCGGGGTTGATCGAGGCGGCGTTGCTGAAACTGCCGGGCGTCAGTGGCGCGAGCGTGAATCCAGCTTCGGCCCGGCTGGCCTTGCAATGGCTGCCGTCGCGCCTCGCGCTGGCCGATGTGATGGCGGCGCTGCAGGCAGCGGGCTACCGGGCAACGCCCGACGTCGCCGCGCCGGCACGCGAGCTGCGCCGGCAGGAGAGACGGCGCGCGCTGTGGCGGCTGTTCGTCGCGGGCTTCCTGATGATGCAGGTCATGATGCTGGCGACGCCAGCCTATGTGGCTGGCGCGGGCGAGCTGGCGCCCGACCTGGCGCGGCTGCTGTGCTGGGGCAGCTGGGTGCTGACGCTGCCGGTGATGGCCTTTGCGGCCGGACCCTTCTTCAGCGGTGCGTGGCGGCAGCTGCGTGCCGGTCGGCTGGGCATGGATGTGCCGGTGGCGATTGGCATCGCGGTCACGTTTGTTGCCAGCACCGGCGCGCTGTTCGACCCCGGCGGCCCGCTGGGTCATGAGGTCTATTTCGACTCGATGACGATGTTCATCGCGTTGCTGCTGCTGGCACGCTGGTTCGAGCTGGGAGCGCGGCACCGCGCGGCGGACGCGCTGGAGGCGGTCGCGGGCGCCTTGCCCACGGTGGCTGAGCGCTTGCTTGGCAATGGCGGCAGCGAGCGCGTCGCGCCCGAGGCCTTGCGCGTGGGCGACCGCATCCGCGTCGCGGCCGGCGAGGCCTTCGCGGCCGATGGCTGCGTGCTGTCCGGCCAGGGATGGGCCAACGAGGCCCTGCTGACGGGTGAATCCGCGCCGGTCGCCAAGGCAGTGGGCGATACGGTCGTGGCCGGCAGCATCAATCTGGAGGGCTCGCTCATCGTCAGCGTGCTGCGCGTGGGTGCCGACACGACGGCCCAGGGCATCGTCAGGCTGATGCAGCAGGCCCAGAGCCAACGGCCTTCTGTCTACGGTGTGGTCGACCGCGTGGCCGCAGGCTTCACGGCGGTCGTGCTGCTGCTGGCGCTGGGGGCCGGCGTGGCCTGGTGGTGGCTGGACCCCTCGCGCGCATTCGCCGTCGCGGTGGCTGTCCTCATCGTGACCTGTCCCTGCGCACTGACACTGGCCGCGCCCGCGGCCTGGCTCACGGCCAGCGGTGCGTTGGCGCGGCGCGGCCTGTTGCTCACGGATCTGTCGGCGCTGGAGAGGCTGTGTGCCGTCGACACCGTCGTCTTCGACAAGACGGGCACGCTCAGCGAGGACCGCCTGCAGCTGCGCCGGCATTGGGCCCAGGGCGCCGATGCCGATGCACTGCTGGCCGTCGCGCGCAGCCTGGCGGCGCTGTCGCGCCATCCGCATGCGCAGGCCCTGGCGGGCGACGCTGGTGTCTGGACGGACGTGCGCGAACTGGCAGGCCGAGGCGTCGAGGCGCGCGACGCCACCGGCCAGCTCTGGCGCCTGGGTGCACCGGCCTGGGTCAGCGAGCGGCCCGACCCGGCTGCGCGGCTGGCTTTCGGCTGTGGCGACTGCGTGCTGTGGCTGGACCTGGCCGAGGCGCCACGCGCCGACGCGGCCGAAGCGGTCAAGACCTTGCGCGCCCAAGGCATGCGCGTGCGCCTGCTGTCGGGCGACCAACCGGCCGCCGTCGCGCGCATGGCGGCGCTGCTGGACATCGTGCACTGGCGCGCAGGCGCCACGCCCGAGTCCAAGCTGGCCGCCCTGCGTGGCTGGCAGGCGGCGCATGAGCGCGTGCTGATGGTGGGTGACGGCATCAACGATGCGCCGGTGCTGGCCGCGGCCGACGTGCGCATCGCCATGGGGCAGGGCGCCATGCTGGCGCGCAGCGCGGCGGACGCGCTGCTGGTGTCCGGCCGGCTGATGGCGCTGCCGCAGGCCCTCGTGCTGGCGCGCAAGACGCGCCGCGTGCTGCGCCAGAACCTGGCCTGGGCCGCGCTTTACAACCTGGCCTGCGTGCCCTTGGCGCTGACGGGCTGGTTGCCGCCGCTCGCAGCGGGCATCGGCATGGCCTGCAGCTCGCTGTTCGTCGTGCTCAACGCGCAGAGGTTGAACCGCTGATGGACATCCTCTATCTCCTCATCCCCTTCTCGGTCGTGCTGGTGCTGCTCATCGTGGCCGTTTTCGGCTGGGCCGTGAACTCCGGACAACTGGATGGCTTCGAAAACGAGGCTGAACGCATCTTGCTTGACGAGGATCAAGCGGCCTGAGGCACCCGCCGCCAAGAATCGTTCGCATCAGACTGAAGGAGTCGCAATGGCGAACGACAGGGTCCCGGCAGCGCCTGGGACGACATACGAGGACGGGCCGGTGCGCGCATTCGCGCTGGCCGCGGTGCTCTGGGGCGTGGTGGGCATGGCCGTGGGCGTCTTCATCGCCGCCCAGCTGGCCTGGCCCGAGCTGGGTGCCGGCATCCCCTGGCTGAGCTACGGCCGGCTGCGCCCCCTGCACACCAACGCGGTCATCTTCGCCTTCGGTGGCTGCACGCTGATGGCCACCAGCTACCACGTCGTGCAGCGCACCGGCCAGACGCGGCTGTTCGCGCCCATGCTGGCGTGGTTCCACTTCTGGGCCTGGCAGGCCGTCATCGTCGGCGCCGCCATCACCTTGCCGCTGGGCATCACGCGCGGCAAGGAATATGCGGAGCTGGAGTGGCCCATCGGCGTGCTGATCACGATCGCCTGGGTGTCGTATGCCATCGTCTTCTTCGGCACCGTGGGGCGGCGCAAGATCCGCCACATCTACGTGGCCAACTGGTTCTTCGGCGCCTTCATCCTCGCCGTGGCGCTGCTGCACCTGGTCAACGGCGCGGTGCTGCCGGTCAGCTTGTGGAAGAGTTATTCGGCCTATGCCGGCGTGCAGGACGCCATGGTGCAGTGGTGGTACGGCCATAACGCGGTGGGCTTCTTCCTGACCGCGGGCTTCCTCGGGATGATGTACTACTACATCCCCAAGCAGGCCGAGCGCCCCGTCTACAGCTACCGGCTGTCCATCGTCCACTTCTGGGCGCTGATCTTCACCTATATGTGGGCGGGCCCCCACCACCTGCACTACACGGCGCTGCCGGACTGGGCGCAGAGCGTGGGCATGATCTTCAGCCTGGTGCTGCTGGCGCCGAGCTGGGGCGGCATGATCAACGGCATCATGACGCTCAGCGGTGCCTGGCACAAGCTGCGCGACGACCCCATCCTGAAGTTCCTCATCGTCTCGCTGTCCTTCTACGGCATGTCGACCTTCGAGGGTCCGATGATGTCGATCAAGACGGTCAACGCGCTGTCGCACTACACCGACTGGACCGTGGGCCATGTGCACAGTGGCGCGCTCGGCTGGGTGGGCCTGATCTCGATGGGGTCGCTGTACCACCTGATCCCGCGCATGTTCGGCCGCACGCAGATGTACTCCAAGCGCGCCATCGAGTTGCACTTCTGGATCGCGACGCTGGGCATCGTGCTCTATATCGCGGCGATGTGGATCGCCGGCGTCATGCAGGGCCTGATGTGGCGGGCGGTCAACCCCGACGGCACCCTGGTCTACACCTTCGTGGAGAGCGTCAAGGCCACCTGGCCCTTCTATGTGGCGCGCCTGCTTGGCGGCCTCCTCTACCTCAGCGGCATGCTGGTGATGGTCTGGAACGTCATCAAGACCATGCAAGCCGGCCAACCGCAGCAAGTGCGCATTCCCGCCGTGCTGGCCCACGCCTGAAGGAGCCGACATGACCACCCAAACTGAACGCGTCACCGGCCACCAGCGCATCGAGACCAGCAATCTGCTGATGATCGTCCTGGTGCTGCTGACGGTCGTCGTCGGCGGCTTCGTCGAGATCGTGCCGCTGTTCTTCCAGCGCTCGACGACGCAGGCGGCGCCCGGCCTCAAGCCCTACACGGCCCTGCAGGTCGCCGGCCGCGACATCTATGTCCGCGAGGGTTGCTACAACTGCCACTCGCAGATGATCCGCCCGCTGCTGGCCGAGACCCTGCGCTACGGCCCCTACTCGACGGCCGGCGAATTCGTCTACGACCGGCCCTTCCAGTGGGGCAGCAAGCGCACCGGGCCCGACCTGCACCGCGTGGGCGGCAAGTACAGCGACGACTGGCACCGCATCCACCTGAACAACCCGCGCGACGTGGTGCCCGAGTCCAACATGCCGGCCTATTCCTGGCTGGTCAATGCGCCGGTCGATGCCGCGGCTTTGCCGGCCAAGCTGGGCGCCCTGCGCACCCTGGGTGCGCCCTACAGCGACGCCGAGGTCCAGGGCGCGGCCCAGGCCGCCGCCGGCAAGACCGAGCTGGACGCCCTCGTCGCCTATCTGCAGGTGCTGGGCACTTCGGCCAAGGAGGCTTCCCGTGGGAATCAATGAACTGCGCGTGGCCGTGACCCTGGTGTCGCTGGCCGTCTTCATCGGCATCGTCGTCTGGGCCTGGCGTGGCCGCTTCGAGGCTGCGGCTGATCTGGCGCTCAAGGGAGATGATCAATGAGCGATTTCTTCAACCAGGGCTGGTCGATCTTTGTCGCCGCCTCTACCGTGCTGGGCCTGGTGGCCTGCATCGTGCTGCTCATCATCGCGAGCCGGCGCCAGCCTTCGGCCGCCGACAACACGACGGGCCACGTCTGGGACGAAGACCTGCGCGAGATGAACAACCCGCTGCCGCTGTGGTGGATGGGCCTGTTCGTGCTCACGATCGTGTTCTCAGGCTTCTATCTGGCCTTTTACCCGGGCCTGGGCAGCAGCGCCGGCAAGCTGGGTTGGACGAGCGTGGGCGAGCACGCCGCTGATCAGGCGCAGCAGCGCGCGACCATGGCCCCGGTGTATGCCGGCTTTGCCGGCCTGACGGCCGAGCAGTTGGCCCACGACCCCAAGGCCCATGCCATCGGTGAGCGCCTGTTCGCCAACAACTGTGCCCAGTGCCATGGCTCGGATGCCAAGGGCTCCAAGGGCTTCCCCAACCTGACTGACAAGGACTGGCTCTGGGGCGGTAGCTTCGAGACCATCACGCAGACGATCACCGAGGGCCGCGAGGGCAATATGCCGGTCATGGCGCCGGCGGTGGGCACGAGCGAGGACGTGCGCAACGTCGCCCACTATGTGCTGTCGCTGTCGGGCAGCCCGCACAACGCGCTGTATGCGCAGCTCGGCAAGCCCAAGTTCACCGCCTGCGCGGCCTGCCACGGCCCGGGCGGCCAGGGCAACCCGGCCCTGGGCGCGCCCAACCTCAGCGACAAGGTCTGGCTGCATGGCTGGGGCGAGGACGCCGTCATGGCCATGGTCAACAACGGCAAGCACAACGTCATGCCGGCCCACGGCGAGCGGCTGACGCCCGAGCAGATCAAGGTGCTGGCCGCCTACGTGTGGGGCCTGTCTCAGTAACTCATGGCCGATTCCGAAGCCGTCATCCGGCTCTACCGTTCCGAGGACAAGATCCACCCACGCGCGGTGGATGGCTTCTACGCGCGCTGGCGCTGGGCCTTCGTGGCGCTGACGCAGGCGGTCTTCTATGGGCTGCCCTGGTTGAGCTGGGGCGATCGGCCGGCCATGCTTTTCGATCTGGCCGCGCGGCGCTTCTACGTCTTCGGCCTGGTGCTCTACCCGCAGGACTTCATCTACCTCGCGGCCCTGCTGATGATTTCGGCCTTCGCCCTGTTCCTGTTCACGGCCGTGGCGGGGCGGGTCTGGTGCGGCTATGCCTGCCCGCAGACGGTCTACACCGAGATCTTCATGCTGGTGGAGCGCTGGTTCGAAGGCGACCGCAACGCGCGCCTGCGACTTCAGAAATCGCCCTGGAACTGGAACAAGCTGTGGCGCAAGGGCGGCAAGCAGCTGGGCTGGATTGCCATCGGCCTGTGGACGGGCTTCACCTTCGTCGGTTACTTCACGCCCATCCGCACGCTGGCGGGCGAAGTGATGGCGCTGGGCCTGGGCCCCTGGGAATCCTTCTGGGTGCTGTTCTATGGCTTCGCGACCTATGGCAATGCAGGCTATATGCGCGAGCAGGTCTGCAAATACATGTGCCCCTATGCGCGCTTCCAGAGCGCGATGTTCGACCGCGACACGCTGATCATCAGCTATGACACCGGGCGCGGTGAGCCGCGCGGCAGGAACACGCTGCGCGGCAAGAAGGGCGAGGCGCGTGTTGAAGCCGTGGGCGACTGCATCGACTGCGGGCTGTGCGTGCAGGTCTGCCCTACCGGCATCGACATCCGCGAGGGCCTGCAGTACGAATGCATCGGCTGCGCGGCCTGCATCGACGTCTGCAACGGCGTCATGGACAAGATGAGCACGTCGCGCGGCCTGATCCGCTACGACACCGAGAACGGGCTGGAACAGCATCTGGGCCGCGGCCAGCGCCTGCGCCGGGTGCTGCGGCCCCGCGTGCTGGTCTACAGCACCGTGCTGCTGCTGATCTGCGGCGGGGTGCTGTTCAACCTGCTCGGGCGGTACAGCTTCCGCGTCGATGTCGTGCGTGATCGCGCGGCGCTGGCGCGGCTGGTGGAGGACGGCTGGATCGAAAACGTCTACCGGCTGCAGATCATGAACGCGACCGAGGCGACCCAGCATTACCGCCTGGCCGCCGATGGCCTGCCCGGGCTGACTCTGAACCAGACGGCCGCCATCGAGATCGGCCCCGCCGAGGCGCGCTGGGTGGCTGTGTCACTGCGCATACCGCCCGAAGCCGCGCAGGCCCTGAAGGCCGGCGCCCATCCGTTGACCTTGCGGGTGCAACGCGAAACCGACGGCAATGGCGATGACGAAACCGTCGCCGAGAAATCCACCTTCGTCGTGCCGCGTTGAGCGGCGGGAGCTCCACATGAAAGTCCTTCCCAACCCCGCATCGCCCTGGCGCCAGCCCATGGTCTGGCTCGTCGTGTCCGGCCCGGCGGCGGTCGTCGTCGCCAGCTTCTTCACGCTGAGTCTGGCCATCCGCCACCCCGACCCGCCGCTGGCGTTGCGCCACAGCACGGCCACGGCCGCCGACGACACCGAGCCCGCCGACCTGCGGGCTCGCGAAGGTGACCCCGTGCCGGCCCTTGTCGCGCGCAACCATGCAGCCACCGGCACCGCGGGCCTGACRCAATGAACGGTGCCGGCGGCCCCTCGCGCATCAAGCGCTTTGCGATGGCCGTGGCCTGGGCGTCTTTCCTCGCGGCCGGCGTGTTGGAAGCCCTGGTGTTCGCGGTCGTCGACCCCGCCGAACTGCGCTGGTTCGGCGCCGCGCCGGTGCAGCTATCGGCCCAGGCGGTCTACACCGTCAGCTTCCTGATCTTCTGGGCCGTCGTCGCGCTGGGCAGCAGCCTGGCGCTGCTGCTCGTCAACTTGCCCGGCGGCGAGGTCAGGCCTTCACGTCACGCACCGGGCTGGCCTCGCTGAGCCCTGCGTTGGCAACGACACGTGCGCCCCGGTCATAGGTCCAGTAGGCCCAGGCCCAGTCCAACAGCACAACAAAACGGTTGCGGAAACCGATCAGGAAGTAGACGTGGGCGAACAGCCAGAACAGCCACGCGAAATAGCCTGAGAAGCGCAGCGGACCGGCCGGCGTGTCCAGATCCACGACGGCGCTGTTGCGGCCGATGGTGGCGAGGTTGCCGTAGTCGCTGTAGCGGAAAGCCTGCGTGGCCTCGCCGCGCAGGTGGCGCTTGATGTTGGCCGCGGCGCAGCGGCCCATCTGCTTGGCACCGGGCGACACGCCCGGCACCGGCCTGGGCTCTTTGCCCGGTGCATGGCTTTGCGCGGCCGCCAGGTCGCCGATGACCTGGATGTTGGGAAAGCCCTTCAGGCTCAGGTCGGGCTCGACGACGACACGGCCGGCGCGGTCCAGCGTGCAAGCGGTGGCATCGGCCAGCGCGCGGCCCAGCGGGGAGGCCGCCACGCCGGCTGCCCAGACGACGCAGCGGCTGTGCAGCCGCTCGGGCCCGGCGGCCGTCGTGACGTCCAGGCCCTCGGCGTCGATGCCGTTGACGCGGGCGCCCAGGTGCACTTCCACGCCCAGTGCCGTCAACTGCTCGCGGGCGCGTTCGCTCAGGCGCTCGGGCATGGCGCCCAGCACGCGCGGGCCGCCTTCCACCAGCAGCACGCGGGCCTGCCTGGGGTCGATGCGGCGGAACTCGCCCGGCAGCGTGTGCCTTGCGATCTCGGCGAAGGTGCCGGCCAGCTCGACCCCGGTGGGGCCGGCGCCGACGACGACGAACTGCAACTGCGCCGCGCGCCGGGCCGGATCGTCTTCGCGCTCCGCTGCCTCGAAGGCCATCAGCACGCGGCGGCGGATCTCGAAGGCATCGTCCAGCGTCTTCAGGCCCGGCGCGTGCTCGGCCCAGTCGTCGCGGCCGAAATAGCTGTGCGTGGCGCCGGCGGCGACGATGAGATGGTCCCAGCGGAGCAGGGCGCCGTCCTTCAGCGTGACCGTCTGCGCCGCGGCATCGATGCCGGTGACCTCGCCGAGCAGCGTCGTCACATTGCGCTGGCTGCGGAAGAGATGGCGGATGGGCGCCGCGATGGACGGTGCCGACAGGCCGGCGGTCGCGACCTGGTAGAGCAGGGGCTGGAAGAGGTGGTGGTTGGTCTTGTCGACGACGGTGACGTCGACTTCAGCGGTGCGCAGGGCACGCGCCGCTTCCAGGCCGCCGAAGCCGCAGCCGATGATGAGGACTTGGGGACGCATGAGACTCATCCTACGCCTCGTTTGCTGCGCCGCAGCATGGAAGGGGTCAAGCGCCGTTTCCTGCTGTTGCAATGGATGC
Source organism: Roseateles sp. P2_H4 (assembly GCF_056403315.1). Taxonomy (NCBI): domain Bacteria; kingdom Pseudomonadati; phylum Pseudomonadota; class Betaproteobacteria; order Burkholderiales; family Sphaerotilaceae; genus Roseateles; species Roseateles sp. P2_H4. Next base: position 52,628 of record NZ_JBFUFR010000037.1, read on the forward strand.
GAAGCTGGGGAGGGCCTTGCGGCGGAGGGCCTCTTAGCATGCGGCGCGTCCTGCACGATGTCTGTCGATTCCCTCACCGCGCCCGCCCATCCCCGACCCGAGCCCACGTCCAGCGCCGACTCGGCCTGGCAGCGCCTGCGCAACGAAGGCCTGCGCGGCCTGTCCTTCCGCCAGGGCCTGCTCGCGGTCTTCCTGCTGATCGCCATGGCCCTGGGCGGTGCCGCGGCCCAGGCCATGCTGGCGTTGGAGCATGTGGCCCTGCAGGGCCGCGAAGCCTCTCAGGACGCCGCCGCCCTGACGGCCCAGGTGCAGCGCCTGGCCGAGCGCACGGTGGCGATGGAGCGCAGCGCGCGCCAGTTCCTGGTGCTGGATGACGGGGCCTTGCGCGAGCGCTTCCAGGCCGCCTGGCAGGAGGCGCGCGACACGCAGTCCGAACTCGCCCATGCGTTGACCGAGCCGGCGACGCACCAGCTCTTCGCCGACTGGGGCGCCCAGGCCGATGCCGCCTGGCGCATCCTGCAAACGCCCGGCCGACTGCGACAGCCCGCCCTGCAGCGCTTGACCCCGCTGTTCGCGCGCCTGCATGGCATCAACCAGGCGCTGGCGCAGCAGAGCCAGCAGGCCATGGACAGACGCAGCGATGCCGTGCTGGCCGAGCTGGAACAACAGCGCCGGCTCATCAGCGCCCTCGTCGTCGGTGCCAGCGTGCTGGCGGTGCTGCTGGCCTTCAGCTTCGGTCACTGGCTGCTGCGGCCGTTGACCCATGTCGAGGCGGCCATCGGCCGGCTCGGTGACAACCACTTCGATGAACCGGTGCAGATCAGCGGCCCGGTCGACCTGCGCCGGCTGGGCCGCCAGCTGGAGTGGCTGCGCCAGCGCCTGGCGACGCTGGAGTCCGACAAGACCCGTTTCGTGCGCCACATCTCGCACGAGCTGAAGACGCCCATGGCCTCCATCCGCGAGGGCGCGGCCCTGCTGCGTGATGGCGTGGCCGGGCCGCTGACGGCCGACCAGGCCGAGATCGTGCGCATCCTCGGCGACAACAGCGCGGCCCTGCAGCTGCAGATCGAGGGCCTGCTGAGCTACCAGGCGCTGGCGTCCGACGCCCAGCAGTTGCGCCGCCGTCCCGTGGAGCTGAAGGCGCTGCTGGAACGTGTCGTCGACGATCAGCGGCTGCTGTGGCGGGCCAAGGACCTGCAGATGCGCATCGACGCGGCCGAATGCGAGGTGCTCGTAGACGGCGACAAGCTGGCGGCCGTGCTCGCCAACCTGCTCGTCAACGCGGTGCGCTTCAGCCCGCCGGGCGGCAGCGTGACGCTGACGCTGGCGCATGACGCGGCCGGCGTGCGCATCGACTGCGCCGACGAGGGCAGCGGCGTGGCGGCCGAGGACGCGCCACGCATCTTCGACCCCTTCTACCAAGGCCGTCACCAGCCGCCGGGCGCTCGTCGCGGCAGTGGTGTCGGCCTGTCCATCGTGCGCGAGGTCGTGCAGGCCCATGGCGGCAGCTGCCGGCTGCTGGCCAGCGCGCGCGGTGCCCATTTCCGGATCGAGATTCCCCATGCGAAGACTGCTTGAGATTGCCCTTTTGCTGCTGCTGGCTGCCTGCCAGACGCCGGCACCCTCGCCACAAGCTGCGCCGCCTGCGCCGGTCTGCCCGGAGCCGGCCGCGCCGCCGCCCGCCAACGACGAGGGCGTCAAGGCCCTGCAGGGCTATGCGGCCGATCTGCAAAAGGCCTGGCAGCTCGGCCAGGGCCGCAGCGCCGCCGAGCAGGCCCAGGCCGCCGCCCAGCTCGACGCGCTCGGCACGTCGACCGACCCGCTGCTCGAACCCCTGAAGCCGCTGGCCTCCCTGATGAGCACGCGGCTGGCCGAGCAACGCCGGCTGCAGGACAACCTCGACAAGCTCGGCCAACAATTGCGCGACGCCCAGCGCCGCAACGAACAGCTCAACGAGAAGCTCGAAGCGCTGAAGGCCATCGAGCAGACGCTGCCGGCCAAGCCGGGCGCGAAATGAAACCCCTCGTCCAAGGAGTACCTTGGCCTGGGACCGCGCTGTGGTCAGGGCCGCAGCGCTTCGGCAGGCACATCACGTCCACCGGACGTAATGTGTCCGGCCTCAGCCCCCGAGGGGACGGCGATGCTTGCCGGATCGACCGGCAAGCACATCACCCAAGGCGGGCCGGCTTGGGAGCGGCCCGGCGCTCGCCCCGCGAGACCCGACAGGAGTCTGCATGACGGCACAAGCCACCATCCTCGTCGTCGACGACGACACCGACCTGCTGCGCCTGATGACGATGCGCCTGACGGCCGCCGGCCACGCGGTGCAGGCCGTCTCCAGCGCCGAGGCGGCGCTGGCCCACCTGGCCGTCAAGCTGCCGGCCCTCGTCATCACCGATGTGCGCCTGCCCGGCCTGGACGGCCTGGCCCTGTTCGACGAGATCCGCGCCCGCCACCCCTCGCTGCCCGTCATCCTGCTGACCGCCCACGGCAGCATCCCCGATGCCGTCGAGGCGACGACGCGCGGCGCCCATGCCTATCTGACCAAGCCCTATGACGGCAAGGAGCTGCTGGACAAGATCAACCAGGCCCTGCTGCTGAACCGGCCCGGTCCCGCGCCCTTTGGCGGCGATGGCGCCTGGCGCAGCGAGATCATCAGCCGCAGCCCGCGCATGGCCGAGGTGCTGGCCGAGGCGCGCCTGGTGGCGGGCACCGATGCCAGCGTGCTGATCGCCGGCGACAGCGGCAGCGGCAAGGAGTTGCTGGCCCGCGCCATCCACAAGGCCAGCCCGCGCGCGGCCAAGCCCTTCATTGCGGTGAACTGCGCCGCCATCCCGGAGGCCCTGCTCGAATCCGAACTCTTCGGCCATGTGAAGGGAGCCTTCACCGGCGCGCAAGGGCATAGACAGGGCCTGATCCCGGCGGCCGAGGGCGGCACGGTCTTCCTCGACGAGATCGGCGACATGCCGCTGGCCCTGCAGGTCAAGCTGCTGCGGGTGCTGCAAGAGCGCGTCGTGCGGCCGGTGGGCAGCAATGACGCCGTGGCGGTGGATGTGCGCCTGCTGTCGGCCACGCACCGCGACCTGGAACTGGCGATGACGGAGGGCCTGTTCCGGCCTGACCTCTACTACCGGCTCAATGTCGTCAAGCTGAGCCTGCCGGCACTGGCCGAGCGGCGCGAGGACATCGCCTTGCTGGCCCAGCATTTCCTGCAGACGCTGGCCGAGCGCCACCGCAAGCCGGTCAAGGGCTTTGCACCCGATGCGCTGGAGGCCCTGGTGACGGCGCCCTGGCCGGGCAATGTGCGCCAGCTCTACAACGTCGTCGAGCAGGTCTGCGTGCTGGCGACAGCACCGCTGCTGCCGCTGGCCCAGGTGCAGCGCGCGCTGCAGATGCCGCCGGCCGAAGTGCTGAACTACCAGCATGCCAAGCAGCGCTTCGAGCGCGACTACCTGAACCAGTTGCTGAAGCTGACCTCGGGCCAGGTGGCCGAGGCGGCGCGCCTGGCCGACCGCAACCGCACCGAGTTCTATCGCCTGCTGCAAAAGCATGGCCTGGACCCGCAGTTGTTCCGTGCGGAGGCGGCCCCCCTAGCGCCCGCGTCGGCATCCGGCGACAGGAAACTGTCAGACGAATCAAGCGCTTAGCGCCGCAGCCGCGCAGCCTGTCGCCACCCGGCGACAAAAGTGCCGCCCTGGGCCGCTGTTCACCCCCGAGTTTTTTGGCAAGTGCTTGATCTGCAAGGGAAATCGCAGGTTGGCACAGGCCTTGCGCTAAGCCGTTTGTGGCGCCACCCGGTGCCGCCTTCGATTCACGCATCCTCAGGAGATTTGCATGCGACAAACATCCACCTTCGCCCGACTGCTGACTGCCGCCCTGATGGCGGGTGCCGCGACCGCGAGCTTTGCGGCCGATCAAGCACCGGCCCCGGACCAACAGGTCGCGCAGGCTCAGCCGGCAGGTGACGCCGCCATCACCAGCCAGGCCCAGGCCGCCCTGCAAAAGGACAAGGACCTGCAGGCGCTGCCGCTGACCGTCAGCAGCACCAGCGCCGGCGTGATCGTGCTGAAGGGCGCGGCGCCCACGGCAGACCTGGCCCAGAAGGCCGTGCTGCTCGTGTCGGCCGTGCCGGGCGTGAAGGAAGTGCGCAACGAGATCAAGGTCGGCTGATCGCCGTCACCTTCGATCTCGAGGCCCCGCGCGCCCCCGCGGGGCCTTTTTTTCGCGTGACCCCAGATTTCCGGGCCGAGCGCCGGGCCGCCCCAAGCCGGCCCGCTTGGGCGATGTGCTTGCGGCTCAATGCCGCAAGCATCGCCGTCCCCTCGGGGGACCGGCCAGCTCTGCCCGCGTTCAGCAGGGCCGGGCTGGACGAGGGGCTTCAACTCAAACCCGGGAGTTGTTGACCAGCGCCTGCAGCCCCGCCTGATCGAGGATGCGCAACTGGCGCTGCTTGACCTCCATCAGCCCGTCCTCCTGGAACTTGGAGAAGGTGCGGCTGACGGTCTCCAGCTTGAGTCCGAGGTAGCTGCCGATCTCTTCGCGCGTCATGCGCAGCACCAGGCTGGACGCCGAGAATCCGCGCGCCTGCAGGCGCTGCGTCAGGTTCAGCAGGAAGGCCGCGAGCCTCTCCTCGGCGCGCATATTGCCCAGCAGCAGCATGACGCCGTGGTCGCGAACGATCTCGCGGCTCATGATCTTGTGGAACTGGTGCTGCAGCACGTTGAACTCGCGCGACAGGGCTTCCAGGTCGCGGTACTGGATCACGCAGACGGAAGAGTCCTCCAGCGCGACCGCGTTGCAGTGGTGGTGGTCGCTGCTGATGCCGTCCAGSCCSAGCAGCTCGCCKGCCATCTGGAARCCGGTSACCTGRTCGCGGCCGTCCTCGCTGCCGACGCAGGTCTTGAAGAAACCGGTGCGCACCGCGTACAGGGCCTCGAAGCGGTCGCCGTTGCGGAACAGGTGGTCGCCACGCTGCACGCTGCGGCGCTTCTCCACCAGGCCGTCGAGCTTCTGCAGCTCGCCGGCGTTCAGGCCCACGGGCAGGCAGAGTTCCCGCAGATTGCAGCTGGCGCAGGCCACCTTGAGGGGCTCGAGCGCGGAGCAGGGCTTCGAGGGCATGTCGGGAGTGATCGGCACGCTCATCGGGCTAGTCAGGGTGGTCAGCATGGAACACATTGTTCTCGGCGGCACCCGCAGCGGCCTTGACCTGGATCAACGCCCTGGGTTGTTCCTGTCGGCACAGTGAGGGCATGCCCGCTGTCACAGACCGCCCCATCGATGCCGACCTGCTGCGCCGCCATGACGTGGCCGGCCCACGCTACACGTCCTATCCCACCGCCGACCGCCTGGTCGAGGCCTACCAGGGGCCTCAGCACCTGCAGGCGCTGCGCCAGCGCGGCACGGCGCAGCCGCTGTCGGTCTATGTCCACATCCCGTTCTGCGAGCAGCTCTGCTATTACTGCGCCTGCAACAAGATCATCACCAAGCACCATGAGCGCGCCCAGCCCTACCTGGCCGCGCTGGAAGTGGAGATGGACCTGGTCGCCGAGGCCATGGGAGGCACGGCGCCGGTATCGCAGTTGCACCTGGGCGGTGGCTCACCGACCTTCCTGTCCGACACCGAGCTGAGCTCGCTGATGGACGCGCTGCACCGGCGCTTCAAGCTGCTGCCGGGTGCCGAGCTGTCCATCGAGGTGGACCCGCGCACGGTGGACGCCGCGCGGCTGGCGCATCTCCGTGGCCTGGGCTTCAACCGCCTGTCCTTCGGTGTGCAGGACTTCGATGCCGCCGTACAGAAGGCCGTGCACCGCGTGCAGCCGTTGGAGCAGGTGGCCGCGCTGATGCTGCGGGCCCGCGAACTGGGGTTCTCATCCACCAACGTCGACCTGATCTACGGCCTGCCGCTGCAGACACCGGCGAGCTTCGCCCGCACCATCGCCCAGGTGGCGGAACTGCGCCCGGACCGCATCGCGATGTACGCCTATGCCCACCTGCCGCAGCGCTTCAAGCCGCAGCGCCGCATCGTGGCCGAGTTGCTGCCCCCTGCGGGTGACAAGCTGGCCATGCTGTCCGGCGCGATCAGTGCGCTGCTGGGCGAGGGCTACACCTATATCGGCATGGACCATTTCGCGCTGCCGGAAGACTCGCTGGCCGTGGCCAAGCGCCAGGGCCTGCTGCACCGCGGTTTCCAGGGCTATTCCACGCAGCCGGACTGCGACCTCGTCGGCCTGGGCGTGTCGTCCATCAGCCGCGTGGGCGCCACCTATGCGCAGAACGCCAAGACCATGGACGAGTACGAGGACGCCCTGCGTCAACGCCAGCTGCCCGTGCAGCGCGGCCTGGCCCTGACGCGCGATGACCTGCTGCGCCGCGCCGTCATCATGGCGCTGATGTGCCAGGGCCGCGTGGAGTTCGAGTCCATCGCGGCGTCCTACCTCGTCAACGTGCCCGCCTACTTCGCACCCGAGTTCGAGCGCCTCGGCCAGCTCGCGGACCAGGGCCTGGTCGTGCTGGAACCCGGCGCCATCCAGCTCACGCCGCTGGGCTGGTATTTCGTGCGCGCCGTGGCCCTGGTCTTCGACCGCTATCTGCAGGCCGACGCCAGCCGCGAGCGCTTCTCCAAGATCATCTGATGGCGCTCGATGCTGCGCTCATCGCGTCAGTCACGCTGATGGGCCTGGCCGGCATGCCGCATTGCGCGGCCATGTGCAGTGCGCCCTGCGCACTGGCCGCCGGCCGGCAGCCGACCAAGCTGCTGGCCGGCCGGCTGCTGGGCTACGCGGCTGGCGGCGCCGTGGCGGCGGCGTCCGCCGCAGCGCTGGCACGCGCGTCCCAGAGCGTCACGCTGCTGCAACCTGCCTGGGCCTTGCTGCAGGCGGCGCTGCTGCTGTTCGGCCTCACGCTGCTGGCGCGTGGCCGCGTGCCGGCGTGGCTGGGGGCCGTGCGCTGGCGCCCGCAGCCGCGCCACGCCTTCGCCGTGGGCGTGGCCTGGGTGGCGATGCCCTGCGGCTTGCTGCACGCGGCCCTGCTGCTGGCGGGGCTGTCGGGTTCGCCCTGGAGCGGCGCCGCGGCGATGGCCGGCTTCGCGCTGGCCAGCAC
>NZ_JBFUFR010000038.1:0-59037 GCF_056403315.1 Roseateles sp. P2_H4
GGCCGAAGCGGATGGCGCGCTCGACGGCGGCACGGTTCAGCACCGGCAGCGTGCCCGGCAGCGCCAGGTCCACCGGCGAGGCCTGGGTGTTGGGCGCCGCGCCGAAGGCGGTCGAGCTGCCACTGAAGATCTTGCTCTGCGTGGAGAGCTGGACGTGGTTTTCGAGGCCGATGACGACCTCATAACCGCGGATGAGCTTGGAAGTAGGCATGTTCAGAATCCTGCCGGGGCGCGCTGGTGCCAGTCGGTCGCCTGTTGAAGCGCGTGGGCCGTGTGCAGCAGCTGCCCTTCCTTGAAGTAGTTGCCGATCAGCTGCAGGCCGACCGGCATGCCACCGGCGCCGGAGCCCACCGGCACGCTCATGCCAGGCAGACCGGCCAGCGAGCCGGGCAGCGTGAAGATGTCGGCCAGATAGGCCTGGGTCGGGTCGTCCTTGCCTTCGCCATGCTTCCAGGCGACGGTGGGCGCCACCGGGCCGGCGATGACGTCGCACTGCGCGAAGCATTGCTGGAAGTCGTCCGCGATCATGCGGCGCAGCTTCTGGGCCTGCAGGTAGTAGGCGTCGTAGTAGCCGTGCGAGAGCACATAGCTGCCGATCATGATGCGGCGCTTGACCTCGGGGCCGAAGCCTTCGGCACGCGTCTTCTTGTACATATCGAGCAGATCATCGTACTTGGCAGCACGATGGCCGAACTTGACGCCGTCGAAGCGACTCAGGTTGGAGCTCGCCTCGGCCGGGGCAATGATGTAGTAGACCGGGATGGCCAGTTCGGTACGGGGCAGGCTGACATCCACCAATGTGGCGCCCAGCTTCTCCAGTTCGGCCAGGCCGGCGCGCACGGCGGCGTTCACATCCGCCGACAGGCCGGCCGGGAAGAACTCCTTGGGCAGTCCGATGCGCAGACCCGCCAGCGGCTTGCCGGCAGCAGCGCCCTCGCGGGCCACCAGCATCTGGGCATGAAAGTCTTGCGGTGGCTGCTGCACGCTGGTGGCGTCGCGCTCGTCGAAGCCGCTCATGCTGGACAGCAGCAGGGCGCAGTCCTCGGCCGAGCGGGCCATGGGGCCGGCCTGGTCCAGGCTGGAGGCGAAGGCGATCATCCCGTAGCGCGAGCACACGCCATAGGTCGGCTTGATGCCGGTGATGCCGGTGAAGCTGGCCGGCTGGCGGATGGAGCCGCCGGTGTCGGTGCCGGTGGTGCCGGGCACCAGGCGCGCAGCCACGGCCACGGCCGAGCCGCCGGACGAGCCGCCGGGCACGCGGCCGACGTCCCAGGGGTTGTGGGCCGGGCCGTAGGCGCTGTTCTCGTTGGCCGAACCCATCGCGAACTCGTCGCAGTTCAGCTTGCCCAGGCTCACCGTGCCGGCCGCGTTCAGCCGGGCCACGACGGTGGCGTCGAAGGGGCTGCGATAGCCGGCCAGGATCTTGGAGCCGGCCGTCGTCGGCATGTCGGCCGTGACGTAGATGTCCTTGTGGGCGATCGGCACACCGCTCAACGGGCTGGCCTGGCCAGCAGCCAGTACCGCGTCGGCCGCGGTGGCGCGAGCCAGGGCGCCTTCGGCATCGACGTGCAGGAAGGCGCCGAGGCTGGCGTGGGCTTTGATTCGGTCCAGCAGGCATTGCGTGGCCTCGCGGCTGGAGACGGCACGGTTCTTCAGGGCGGCGGCCAGCTCGGCCACGCCCATGTCGTGAACGGGCTTCATTCGATGACCTTGGGAACGAGGAAGAGGCCGTCCTCGACGGCCGGGGCGCTGCGCTGGTTCAGCTCACGCTGGTTGCTCTCCGTGACGGCGTCGTCGCGCAGGCGCAATTCCACCTGCTGGATGGCCGACAGCGGCGTGTACAGCGGCTCGACGCCGGCGGTGTCGACGGCGCTCATCTGGTCCACGATCTTGAAGAAATCGTTCAGGTTGCCCAGCAGCGCCTCGGATTCGGCGGGCTGCAACTCCAGCCGCGCCAGGTTGGCGATGCGGCTCACATCGTCGGGGGTGAGGCTCATGGGTGCGTTTTCAGGTGTAAGGATTGAGCCGAAAACCCAGTGGCAGCGGGCTCAAAACGAAGGGGTTCGGTTATTATCGCCGCCCATCTTCATGGCCTTCGGGGCTGCCCATTCAGCGACGCGTTTCGTCGCCGGCCGGGCGGCCTCTTGGCTTTCCAGACCCCCCGTTTTCCCCAGCCGCGCCCCGCAGGCGAGGCTCTTCGCGCCCACCATGTTCGCCTCCCTGCGCCGCTATTTCTCGACCGACCTCGCCATCGACCTCGGCACCGCCAACACCCTGATCTACGTGCGCGGCAAGGGCATCGTCCTTGACGAGCCGTCGGTCGTGTCGATCCGCCACGAGGGCGGCCCCAACGGCAAGAAGACCATCCAGGCCGTCGGCCGCGAGGCCAAGGCCATGCTGGGCAAGGTGCCCGGCAACATCGAGGCCATCCGGCCGATGAAGGACGGCGTCATCGCCGACTTCACGGTCACCGAGCAGATGCTCAAGCAGTTCATCAAGATGGTCCACGACTCGAAGACGTTCAAGCCGTCGCCGAGGATCATCATCTGCGTGCCCTGCGGCTCCACCCAGGTCGAGCGCCGCGCCATCCGCGAGAGCGCCCTGGGCGCCGGCGCCAGCGAGGTCTACCTGATCGAGGAACCCATGGCCGCCGCCATCGGCGCCGGCCTGCCGGTGGCCGAGGCCTCGGGCTCCATGGTCGTCGACATCGGCGGCGGCACCACCGAGGTGGGCGTCATCTCGCTGGGCGGCATGGTCTACAAGGGCAGCGTGCGCGTCGGCGGCGACAAGTTCGACGAAGCCATCATCAACTACATCCGCCGCAACTACGGCATGCTGATCGGCGAGCCCACCGCCGAAGCCATCAAGAAGAACATCGGCTCGGCCTTCCCCGGCTCCGAGGTCAAGGAGATGGAGGTCAAGGGCCGCAACCTCTCCGAAGGCGTGCCGCGCAGCTTCACGATCTCGTCCAACGAGATCCTGGAGGCGCTCACCGACCCGCTGAACCAGATCGTGTCCGCCGTGAAGAACGCGCTGGAGCAGACGCCGCCCGAGCTGGGCGCCGACATCGCCGAGCGCGGCATGATGCTGACCGGTGGCGGCGCGCTGCTGCGCGACCTGGACCGCCTGCTGGGCGAGGAAACCGGCCTGCCGGTGCTCGTTGCCGAAGACCCGCTGACCTGCGTCGTGCGCGGTTGTGGCATGGCGCTGGAGCGCATGGAACGTCTCGGTTCCATCTTCACTTCGGAATAAGCTGCTAACCCGCCAGGCGCTCGATGCCCCTCGGCACCCTAGACCGCACCCCCCCGCCGTTCTTCCGCCAGGGTCCGTCGGCGCTGACCAAGCTCGCGCTGTGCTCGGCGCTCGCGCTGTTGCTGATGGTGGCGGACGCCCGCTTCAAGCTGATGCTGCCGGTGCGCGCCACCTTCGCGCTGGTGCTGCACCCGGTGCAGCGCCTGCTGCTGACGCCCGTGGACGCCTGGGAGACGGCGGGCGACTACCTGCGCGGCACCAAGCGCGCCATGGAGGCCGAAGACCAGGCCCGCCGCCAGCTCGCCCAGCAGGCCGAGCGCCTGTCGCGCGCCGAGGCCCTGCAGGCGGAGAACGAGCACCTGCGCAAGCTGCTGGGCTTGAAGCCGTCGCTGAACGTGCCCTCGATGCCGGCCGAAGTCCTGTTCGAGGCGCCCGATCCCTTCTCGCGCCGCGTCGTCATCGACCGCGGTGCCGCGCTGGGCGTGGCGGCCGGCTCGCCGGTCATCAACGAGGCCGGTGTGCTGGGGCAGGTGACGCGCGTCTACCCGCTGTCCGCCGAAGTCACGCTGCTGACCGACAAGGAAGCCGCCATCCCGCTGCTGAACGCGCGCACGCAGATGCGCAACGCCGCGGCCGGCCGCTCCGACGGCTCGGGCATGGAGCTGCGCTTCCTGGCCGCGAACGCGGACATCAAGGTGGGTGACCTGATGACGACCTCCGGGCTGGACGGCGTCTACCCGCCGGGCCTGCCGGTCGCCAAGGTGAGCGTCGTCGAACGGCGCGGCGACTCCAGCTTCGCGCAGGTGCTGCTGGCGCCCATCGCCCAGCCCGACAGCGCCCGCCACGTGCTCATCCTGCTGCCGCAGGACCGCCATCTGTCGGCCAAGAAGGAGGCTGAGGCCGCCACGGCCGAAGAAGCGGCCTCGGCCGCGGCCACCAAGGCGGCCATCCGCGCCGTCAAGAAGGCCGAGCGCGCCGAGAAGGCGGCCGAGAAGGCCGCCGCCAAGGCTTCGGGAGCATCTCAATGATCATGCCGCGCGCCGCCGACCAGCTGCTGCTGCCGGTCAACCCTCTGTTCATCGGCTTCACGCTGCTCGTCGCGCTGATGATCGACATGGTGCCCGCCGGCCGGGTCGCGGCCACGCCCGATGTGCTGGCCGTCGTGCTGGTCTTCTGGGGCGTGCACCAGCCGCGGCGCATCGGCGTGCTGTGGGCCTTCATCTTCGGCCTGGCCATCGATGTCCACGACGGCGCGCTGCTTGGCCAGCATGCCCTGGCCTACAGCGGCCTGAGCTTCGGCGCCATCACGCTGCACCGCCGCCTGACCTGGTTCCCCCTCTTTGCCCAGGCCGTGCAGGTGCTGCCGCTGTTCTTCGCCGCCCACGCGCTGGCGCTGATCGTGCGGATGATCATCGGTGGCATGTGGCCGGGCTGGGGCGTGCTGCTGGCGCCGGTCTTCGAGGCCGCGTTGTGGCCGATTGCGAGCTTCCTGCTGCTGGCGCCGCAGCGCCGCGCGCCGGACCGCGACGCGCATCGACCGCTCTAGCAACCCGTGGTCGTCCTCAAGAACCTCCACCAGGAGCTGTCGCGCTTCCGGCTGCGCGTGCTGGCCGCGGGCGCCTTCGTGCTGTTCTGCTTCGGCCTGCTGGTGGCGCGGCTGCTGTGGCTGCAGGTCACGCAGTACGACAGCTTCGCCGAGCGGGCCGAATCCAACCGCATCGCCGTCGTGCCCATCGTGCCCAACCGCGGCTTGATCAAGGACCGCAACGGCGTCGTGCTGGCCAGCAACTACTCGGCCTACACGCTGGAGATCAACCCCGAGAAGGTCACCGACCTCGACGCCACCATCGAGGCCCTGGGCCAGGTCATCGAGGTCCAGGCGCGCGACAAGCGCCGCTTCAAGCGCCTGCTGGAAGAAGCCAAGCACACCGACTCCCTGCCCATCCGCACCAAGCTGACGGATGAAGAGGTCGCGCGCTTCACGGCCCAGCGCTTCCGCTTCCCCGGCGTGGAGATCAAGGCGCGGCTGTTCCGCTCCTACCCGCTCGGCGACGTCGGCGCCCACCTGATCGGCTATATCGGCCGCATCAACCAGGCCGAGAAGAAGGCCATGGACGACTGGGAGGAGGAAGACCTCGCCAACTACCGCGGCACCGAATACATCGGCAAGCTGGGCCTGGAGCAGGCCTACGAGAAGGAATTGCACGGCGCAACCGGCTTCGAGCAGGTGGAGACGAGCGCCGGCGGCCGCGCGGTGCGCCGGCTGGCCCACAAGCCACCCACGCCCGGCAACACGCTGAACCTGTCCATCGACATCAAGCTGCAGGCGCTGGTGGAGCAACTCTTCGGCGAGCGCCGCGGGGCGCTGGTGGCCATCGATCCGCGCAACGGCGAGGTGCTGGCCTTCGTGTCCAAGCCCAGCTTCGACCCCAACCTCTTCGTCGACGGCATCGACGCCGACTCCTGGCGCGACCTCAACGAGGACATCGACAAGCCGCTGCTGAACCGCGCGCTGCGCGGCACCTACCCGCCCGGCTCCACCTTCAAGCCGCTGATGGCCATGGCCGCGCTGAACAGCGGCAAGCGCGCACCCGGCACGGTCATCATGGACAACCTGACCTACAGCTTCGGTGGCCGCACCTTCGGCAGCCCGGAGACCGACCGCGCCGGCCCGAAGGACATGCGCCTGGCCATCGTCAGTTCGTCCAACGTCTACTTCTACAGCCTGGCCAACGAGATGGGCGTGGACCTCATCCACGACCAACTGGAGCCCTTCGGCCTGGGCCGCAGGACCGAGATCGACGTGCAGGGCGAGGTCACCGGCGTGCTGCCCTCGCAGGAATGGAAGCGCAACTACTTCCGCAAGAGTCCGGCAAACCAGAAGTGGTTCCCCGGCGAGACCATCTCGCTGGGCATCGGCCAGGGCTACAACAGCTTCACGATGCTGCAGATGGCCACGGCCTACTCGACCATCGCCTCGGGCGGCCAGCGCTACAAACCGCGCCTGGTGCGCGAGATCGAGGACGTCGTGAAGCACGAGCAGCGCCGCGTCGCCAGCGACGCGCTGCCCGCGCTGCCGCTGAAGCCCGCCGACGTCGCCGTCATCCAGAACGCGATGAACGGCGTGACGCTGGAGGGCACGTCGCGCCAGGTCTTCCTGGGTGCGGGCTACCAGAGCGGCGGCAAGACCGGCACGGCCCAGGCCGTCGGACTGAAGGCCGGCGAGAAGTACAGCAGCATCAAGGCGGACGAGCGCAAGCGCGACCATTCGCTCTACGTCGCCTTCGCGCCGGTGGACAACCCGACGGTGGCCCTGGCCGTCATCGTCGAGAACGCCGGCTGGGGCTCTTCCTCCGCCGCGCCGATTGCGCGCCGCGTGTTCGACTATCTGCTGCTGGGCCAATACCCCAGTGAGGAAGACATCGCCAAGACGCAGCTGGGCCAGACCTTCGCCCCCATCGGCACGCCGCGCAAGGTGGTGGACGTGCCGCTGTCCGGCTGGCAGCCGGCCTCGGCCGCCTCGGCGCCCCCCGCACCCTCCTCGGGAGCCTCGCGATGACCGTCATCGAACGCCCGCCTCTGTGGCAACGCCTGCGGCCCTGGCTGATCGGCTTCGACATCCCGCTGCTGATCGCCGTGCTGTGGATGTGCGGCTGGGGCCTGCTGTGCATGTACTCGGCCGGCTATGACCATGGCACGCGTTTCGTCGACCACGCCCGCAACATGGTGCTGGCCCTGGGCCTGATGTTCATCGTCGCCCAGGTGCCGCCGCAGAAGCTGATGGCGCTGGCCATTCCCCTCTACACCTTCGGCGTGGCGCTGCTGATCGCCACCGCGCTGTTCGGCGTGACAAAAAAGGGGGCCACGCGTTGGCTCAATATCGGCGTCACGCAGATCCAGCCCTCCGAGCTGCTCAAGCTCGCCACGCCGTTGATGCTGGCCTGGTGGTTCCAGAAGCGCGAGGGCCTGCTGCGCTGGCCGGACTTCATCGCCGCCTTCGCGTTGCTGCTCGTGCCCTTCCTGCTGATCGCCAAGCAGCCCGACCTGGGCACCGGCATCCTGGTGCTGGCCGCGGGCCTGTACGTGATCTTCTTCGCCGGCCTGCCCTGGAAGCTGATCGTGCCGGCCCTGGTGCTGGCTGGCGCCGGTGCGACCGCCCTCGTGCTCAGCGAAGACGCCATCTGCCAGCCCGACCTCAAATGGCCGGTGCTGAAGGAGTACCAGAAGCACCGCATCTGCACGCTGCTGGACCCGTCCAAGGACCCGCTCGGCAAGGGCTTCCACATCATCCAGGGCGAGATCGCCATCGGCTCCGGCGGCGTGACCGGCAAGGGCTTCATGCAGGGCACGCAGACCCACCTGGAGTTCATCCCCGAGCGCACCACCGACTTCATCTTCGCGGCCTTCGGCGAGGAGTTCGGCCTGATGGGCGCGCTGGCGCTGCTGACCGGCTTCACGGCGCTGATCCTGCGCGGGCTGATGATCGCGTCCGATGCGCCCACGCTGTTCACGCGCCTGATGGCCGGCGCCGTGACGCTGTCCTTCTTCACCTATGTCTTCGTCAACATGGGCATGGTCAGCGGCATCCTGCCCGTCGTCGGCGTGCCGCTGCCCTTCATCAGCTACGGCGGCACGGCGATGGTGACGCTGGGGCTGTCGCTCGGCCTGCTGCTGTCGATCGCCCGGGTCAAGAAGCTGGTAAAGACGTAGCCGGGAATCTGATCGTGAACCGGGCGCCCGGCCCCTGGCCATCGGGCGACTCCCCTCCTGCGGCGCGGCGTACCCGCGTGTCGTCCAGCGTCAGTTCGGCCTCGTGCTGCTGCACGATCTCCTGCACGATGGCCAGCCCCAGGCCCGAGCCTTCGACGCCGCTGCCGAGCGACCGATAGAAGGGCTGGAAGACCTTCTCGCGTTCGTTCGGCGCGATGCCCGGCCCGGTGTCCTCGACCTGCAGCACGACCACCTGGCCGAAGGGGTCCTCCACGACGCGCACCGTCACCAGGCCGCCGGCCGGCGTGTACAGCAAGGCGTTGTCGACCAGGTTGCGGATCAGCTCGCCCAGCAGCATCGCCTGGCCGTTCACGCGCAGCCGGCTGTCATCCGGCACCACGCCGTCATAACCCAGGTCGATGCGCCGCTCCAGCGCGCGAGGCACAAAGTCGCGCACCGAGTCGATGGCGATCTCGGCCAGGTTGACGGGCTCGCGCTTCATGGCCTGCTCGGCATCCTCGGCGCGCGCCATGGCCAGCAGCTGGTTGACCATGTGGGCGGCGCGCTCGCTCGCGCGGGCGATATGGGCGAGGGAGCGCTTCAACTCCTCCGGCGACGCGCGGCCGGCATCGATCTCGCGCTGGATCAGCTCGGCCTGGGTGCGCAGGCCCGCCAGCGGCGTCTTCAGCTGGTGGGCGGCGTCGGCGAGGAAATGCTTCTGCCGGCTCATCGACGAGTCCAGCCGCGCCAGCAGGTCGTTGATGGCCTGCACCAGCGGCGCCACCTCGTCCGGCACGCGCTGCTCGTCGATGGGCGAGAGGTCAGAGGCCTCGCGCGAGCGGATGCGGCGCTGCAGCTCGTTCAGCGGCGAGATGCCGCGCGCCAGCGCCAGCCACACCAGCAGCACGGCCAGCGGCAGGATGACGAACTGCGGCAGGATGACGCCCTTGATGATCTCGTTGGTCAACCGCGCGCGCTTGCCCAGCGTCTCCGCCACCTGCACCAGCATCGTCTTCGTCGATCCGGCCTGCCCCTCGGGCGCGATCCACAGATAGGCCACGCGCACCGCGTCCGTGCCGACCTCGTCGTCGCGAAAGTGCAGCTCCCAGGGCACGACGGGCGCGTCCTCGGTCGGCACGGGCAGGGTCGCGTCGCCGCTCAGCAGCTCGCCGCGCTGGCCGAGCACTTGGTAGAAAACCGTGTCCGAGGCATCCGCCCGCAGCAGCGCCGCCGCCTCGGGCGCGAGGGCGTAGCGGTCTCTTCCCTTGGTCGGCGCAGATTCCGCCGCGACCTGAAGCCCGAGGCTGCGCGCCATCTCCCCGAGCTCACGGTCGTACGGCCTGCTTGCAATGCCCTGCGCCACCAGCCACGTCAGCGCCACGCTGATCGGCCAGATCAGCAGCAGCGGAGCGAGCATCCAGTCGAGGATCTCGCCGAACAGCGAACCCTGCGCAGCAGGGGCGCCCGCCCGAACCAGCGAGCCCTGCTCGGGGCTGGCGCCGTCCTTGTTGGGCATTTAGGAGTTGATCTTCTCGAGGCAGTAGCCGAGCCCGCGCACCGTCGCGATGCGGATCGGGCCCTGCTCGATCTTTTTGCGCAAGCGGTGGATGTAGACCTCGATGGCGTTGTTGCTGACCTCTTCACCCCATTCACACAGCCGCTCGACGAGCTGGTCCTTGCTGACGAGACGACCCGCTCGCTGCAGCAGCACCTCCAGCAGCGACAGCTCGCGCGCCGACAGTTCCAGCATCTGCTCGTTGATGTAGGCCACGCGGCCGGTCGCATCGAAGGTCAGCGGCCCATGCTTGATGAGGCTGCTGGCCGTGCCCAGGCCACGGCGCGTCAGCGCGCGCACGCGCGCCTCCAGTTCCTGCAGCGAGAAGGGCTTGGCCATGTAGTCGTCGGCGCCCAGGTCCAGCCCCTTGACGCGCTGCTCGACGCTGTCGGCCGCGGTCAGGATCAGCACCGGCATCGTCGAGCCGCGCGCACGCAGCTTGCGCAGCACCTCCAGTCCATGCAGGCGCGGCAGGCCGAGGTCGAGGATGACCAGGTCGAACTCATGGGTCGCCAGCGCCGAATCGGCCTCGGTGCCGCTGCTGACCCGGTCCACCGCATAGCCTGAGGCGCGCAGCGCACGCAGCAGCCCGTCGGCCAGCACTTGGTCGTCTTCCGCAATCAGGATGCGCATCGTCTTGTCTCCTGCGCCGATGTTATGTGCGACCGCAACGCCGGCGGCTTGCGGCAGCGCAAGGCTGGCTCACGTCATGAGCCACCTTGCTCCTAGGATGCTCCTCAATCCTGAGCCGCTTGCTGCCGCGGATCGGGGGACAAACCACTGTACAAACATACAGATTGCCCCATAATTCAGCCCATTCCCCACGGAGATTCGCATGGACGCCCCGGTCAAAGCCCTCAACACCGAAAAAGCCAAGGCCCTGCAGGCCGCCCTCGCCCAGATCGAAAAGCAATTCGGCAAGGGCTCCATCATGCGGCTCGGCGAAGGCGAGGTCATTGAAGACATCCAGGTTGTTTCCACCGGCTCGCTGGGCCTGGACATCGCCCTGGGCGTCGGCGGCCTGCCGCGCGGCCGCGTCGTCGAGATCTACGGCCCCGAGTCCTCGGGCAAGACCACGCTGACGCTGCAGGTCATCGCCGAGATGCAAAAGCTCGCCGGCACCTGTGCCTTCATCGATGCCGAGCACGCCCTGGACATCCAGTACGCCCAGAAGCTCGGCGTCAACCTGCAGGAACTGCTGATCAGCCAGCCCGACACCGGCGAACAGGCCCTCGAGATCGTCGACGCGCTGGTGCGCTCCGGCTCGGTGGACCTCATCGTCATCGACTCGGTCGCGGCGCTGACACCCAAGGCCGAACTCGAAGGCGAGATGGGCGACAGCCTGCCCGGCCTGCAGGCCCGCCTGATGAGCCAGGCGCTGCGCAAGCTGACCGCCACGATCAAGAAGACCAACTGCATGGTCATCTTCATCAACCAGATCCGCATGAAGATCGGCGTCATGTTCGGCTCGCCCGAAACGACCACCGGCGGCAACGCGCTGAAGTTCTACGCCTCGGTGCGCCTGGACATCCGCCGCATCGGCTCGATCAAGAAGGGCGAGGAGGTCATCGGCTCCGAGACCAAGGTCAAGGTCGTCAAGAACAAGGTCAGCCCCCCGTTCAAAACCGCCGAGTTCGACATCCTTTACGGCGAAGGCATCAGCCGCGAAGGCGAGATCGTCGACATGGGCGTGGTCGCCAAGGTCGTCGAGAAGTCCGGCTCCTGGTACGCCTATCAGGGCGAGAAGATCGGCCAGGGCAAGGACAACGCCCGCGAGTTCCTGCGCGAGAACGTCGATGTCGCCCGCGAGATCGAGAACAAGATCCGCGAATCCCTGGGCGTCGCACCGCTGACCTTGGCGGCCGAGGAGTAAAAGCCGCCCGGGGCCTGCTGCATGGCGACCCGAGCGCCGCTGTCGCTGAAGGCCCGCGCCATCGGCCTGCTGGCCCAGCGTGAGCACAGCCGCGCCGAACTCCGGCGCAAGCTGTTGCGCATCGAGCAGCAGCAACGGCAGCAGCGCGCGCGCCTGGCCGCGGCGCAAGCGGCGGGCGAGGCTGAACCGCCGCCTGCGGCCATCGACGACGAAGATGAAGAAGAGGCTGGCGAGGCGGCCGTCGAGGCGCTGCTCGACAGCCTCGCCGCCGCCGGCTATCTGGACGAGGCCCGTTTCGTCGAGTCGCGACTGCATTTGCGCGCCAACCGCTTCGGTGCCCAGCGCATCCAGCAGGAACTGGCCCAGCACGGGCTCAGATTGGATGCCGAACAGCAGGCGGGCCTGCGCGAAACCGAAATGGAACGCGCCCGCGAAGTCTGGAAGAAGCGCTTCGGCGACGCGCCTTCGCGCGACACGGCGGAGCAGGCACGCCAGACCCGCTTCCTGCTCGCACGCGGTTTCGCCCCCGAAGTGGTGCGCCGCTTGCTGAGGGCCTAAGGCCCGCTTGACCGAGCGCGCAGGGGGAGTTTTCACCCTCCGTGCTACATTGCCGCCTGCCCTAAAACGAGGGTTCACCCGGTTACAGGCCCCTTTGCCCCATGGGCAAAGCGCTGCCAAGGCCGGGCAGACCACGTCCCGGCGCTGGCCGGGGAGATTCGCCATTCCCCCGCCCCATGCCCGCCGTCCACCCGTCCATCACGCGCCGCCCGCTGCATCGCCGCGCCCTCGATGTGCAGGTGTTCGCGCGCGATGACGGCCTGTTCGATGTCGAAGCCAGCCTGACCGATGTCAAGACGCACGACGTCCCGCTGGCTGGCCTGCCCCGCAAGGCCGGCGAGCCCATCCATGAGATGCACCTGCATTTGACCGTGGACCCGACGCTGACCATCACCGCGGCGAGTTCCGAAACGCTCTGGATGCCCTATCCCGGTGCCTGCAACGAGCACGGCGATGCCTATGCGCGCCTCATCGGCCTGAACCTGATGAAGGGTTTCCGCCAGGCCGTGCAGGAGCGCCTGGGCGGCACACGCGGCTGCACCCACCTCACCGAGCTTTGCCAGATCCTGCCCACGGCCGTCATCCAGGCCATGGCCGGCTCCGTCATCGATACACGTGAGAGCCCCCACGCGCCTTCGGCGCTGCCCCCCGAGGGGGCTGAGACGCCTCGGGGCGGCCCGTCGCCGTCTCGCGAAGGCGACGCCGCCAGCAACCCGCCTTTCCAGCTCGACCGCTGCCACGCCCTGCGTCGCGACAGCGCCACCGTGGCCAAGTTCTACCCGCGCTGGCACCAGCAAGCTGCTGCCCAGCCCGCCACTTCCGAATCCTGACTTCCCCGACCCGAGAGACCCAGCCATGAAAATCCACGAATACCAGGGCAAAGAAATCCTGCGCCAGTTCGGCGTGCCGGTGCCGCGCGGCATCCCGGCCTTCACCGTGCAGGAAGCCGTCGAGGCTGCCCAGAAGCTGGGCGGCCCGGTCTGGGTGGTCAAGGCCCAGATCCACGCCGGCGGCCGCGGCAAGGGCGGTGGCGTCAAGGTCGCCAAGAGCATCGATGACCTGAAGGAAAAGGCCGACGCCATCCTGGGCATGCAGCTCAAGACGCACCAGACCGGCCCCGAAGGCCAGAAGGTCCGCCGCCTCTACATCGAGGACGGCGCCGACATCAAGAATGAGCTCTACGTCTCGCTGGTCACCGACCGCGGCACGCAGAAGATCGCCTTCATCGCATCGAGCGAAGGCGGCATGGACATCGAGGAAGTGGCCCACTCCACGCCCGAGAAGATCATCACCGAGATGATCGACCCGCTGACCGGCCTGACCGAAGCTCAATCGCGCAAGATCGCCGCGGCCATCGGCCTGACCGGCGCGTCCATCGACCAAGCCGTCGACATCTTCGCCAAGCTCTACAAGTGCTACATGGACACGGACGCGTCGCTGGTTGAAATCAACCCGCTGAACTGCGACTCCAAGGGCAACCTGATGGCGCTGGATGCGAAGTTCAACTTCGACGCCAACGCGCTGTTCCGTCACCCGGAGATCGTGGCCTACCGCGACCTTGACGAGGAAGATGCTGCTGAAGTCGAGGCTTCCAAGTTCGACCTGGCCTACATCAGCCTGGACGGCAACATCGGCTGCCTGGTGAACGGCGCCGGCCTGGCCATGGCCACGATGGACACCATCAAGCTGTTCGGCGGCGAGCCCGCCAACTTCCTGGACGTCGGCGGTGGCGCCACGGCCGAGAAGGTCACCGAGGCCTTCAAGATCATGCTGAAGAACCCGGAAGTGAAGGGCATCCTGGTCAACATCTTCGGCGGCATCATGAAGTGCGACACCATCGCCGAAGGCGTCATCGTTGCCTGCAAGGCCGTGAACCTGTCCGTGCCGCTGGTCGTGCGCATGAAGGGCACCAACGAAGAACTGGGCAAGAAGATGCTGGCCGAATCGGGCCTGCCCATCATCGCCGCCGACACCATGGCTGAAGCCGCGACCAAGATCGTCGCAGCAGTAGCTTAATGACCTTGCGGGACAGACCGCCCGAGCGTACTCGCGAGTAGCTCTGTCCCCAACTGACTAGGAACAGTTCTCATGTCCATCTACATCAACAAAGACACCAAGGTCATCACCCAGGGCATCACCGGCAAGACCGGTCAGTTCCACACCCTGGGCTGCCAGGCCTATGCCAACGGCAAGAACGCCTTCGTCGCGGGCGTGAACCCCAAGAAGGCCGGCGAGAAGTTCTCCGAGATTCCCATCTACGCGACCGTCAAGGAAGCGGCTGGCCAGACCGGCGCCACCGTCTCGGTCATTTATGTGCCGCCCGCGGGCGCCGCGGCCGCCATCTGGGAAGCCGTCGAGGCCGACCTGGACTTGGCCATCTGCATCACGGAAGGCATCCCCGTCCGTGACATGCTGGAAGTGCGCAACAAGATGAAGGCCAAGGAAGCCGCCGGCGGCAAGCGCACGCTGCTGCTGGGCCCCAACTGCCCGGGCCTGATCACGCCGGAAGAAATCAAGATCGGCATCATGCCGGGCCACATCCACCGCAAGGGCCGCATCGGCGTCGTGTCGCGTTCCGGCACGCTGACCTATGAAGCCGTGGCCCAGCTGACCGAGATCGGCCTGGGTCAATCGAGCGCGGTCGGCATCGGCGGCGACCCGATCAATGGCTTGAAGCACATCGACGTGATGAAGGCCTTCAATGACGACCCGGACACCGACGCCGTCATCATGATCGGCGAGATCGGCGGCCCGGACGAGGCGGAAGCCGCGCGCTGGTGCAAGGCCAACATGAAGAAGCCCATCGTCGGCTTCATCGCCGGCGTCACGGCGCCCCCCGGCAAGCGCATGGGCCACGCCGGCGCGCTGATCTCCGGTGGCGCCGACACGGCCGATGCCAAGCTCGCCATCATGGAAGAGTGCGGCTTCACGGTCACGCGCAATCCGTCGGAAATGGCCAAGCTGCTCAAGGCCCTGCTCTGAGCCTGCGCTGCTGAGCGCTTCGAGGGCCGTTCGCTGAACGGCCCTTTTCCTTTGCTGCCTGCGTAGTTGCACGCAGACGCAGCCCGCCCGGGCGGACCGACACTCGGGCCAAACACAACGAGCCTGCCATGGACCTGCTGAACGCCGCCTTCTTCATCGCGCTGCTGAAGATCATCTGGGTCAACATCCTGCTGTCCGGCGACAACGCCGTCGTCATTGCGCTGGCCGCGCGCAACCTGGCGGCCGAGCAGCAGAAGAAGGCCATCATCTTCGGCAGCGGCGCAGCCATCGTGCTGCGGGTCGTGCTGACTTTGTTCGCCGTGCAACTGCTGCAGCTGCCCTGGCTCAAGCTCATCGGCGCGGTGCTGCTGCTGTGGATCGGCATCCAGCTGCTGGCCGACAGCGATGACGATGCCGACGTGCACGCCAGCAGCAGCGTCTGGGTGGCCATCCGCACCATCCTGATCGCCGACCTGGTCATGAGCCTGGACAACGTCATCGCCGTGGCCGCGGCGGCCAACAGCGCCCCCGAAGGCGCACGCCTGATGCTGCTCATCATCGGCCTGGGCCTGTCGATTCCCCTCATCATCTTCGGCAGCACGCTGCTGCTCAAGCTGATGGAGCGCTTCCCGGTCATCATCACGCTGGGCGCGGCCCTGCTGGGCTTCGTCGCCGGCGAGATGGCCACCACCGACATGGCCGTGCACGAGTGGTTCGAAGCCCATATGCATGGCCTGGACTACGCGGTCAGCATCAGCTGCGCGGTTCTCGTCGTCGCCGTCGGCATGGCGCTGGCCCGCCGCGGCAAGCGCAAGGCGGCCTAAGATCGGTCGCATGGCAAGCGGCGCAAAAACTGGCTTCTGGCGGCGCCTCGTCGACCGGGTGTCAGGCCCGGCTGACGCGCAGCCCAGCGAGCTGTCCACGCTGCCCGCCGTCCAGCAGACCCAGGCGCCAGGCGCCTCCGCGCCTCAGGCCCTGCCAGCCGCCCCACCCCCCGATCTGCACGATTTCGAGATCGGCGCCGAGATCGGCCGCGGCGCCATGGCCATCGTCTACAAGGCGACGCAGCGCTCTACCGGCCGCCAGGTCGCCATCAAGCGGCTGGCGCTGAGCCGCGAGTTCTCCGCCGAAGACCTGGCCGACGTGCGCGAGCGCTTCATGCGCGAGGCCCGCGCGGCGCGCCAGCTCGAGCATCCCGACATCCTGCAGGTCGTCGATGCCGGCCAGGACGGCAATGACAGCTGGCTCGCCCTGGAATACGTGCTCGGCCGCGACCTCAGCCTGTTCACCCGGGTCGGCCAGTTGCTGCCCGCGCGCGAGGTCGTGCAGATCGGCGTGCGGCTGGCCCGCGCCCTGGCCTATGCCCACAGCCAGGGCATCGTGCACCGCGACATCAAGCCCGCCAACGTCATGCTGGACCGCATCAACGGCAGCCTCAAGCTGATGGATTTCGGCATCGCCCGCGTCGGCGACGGCAGCCGCACCCGCACGGGCCTGGTGCTGGGCACGCCGTCCTTCATGTCGCCGGAGCAGCTGGCCGGCCTGACGGTGGACGGCCGCAGCGACCTCTATTCCCTGGGCGTGCTGCTCTATCAGCTGCTGTGCGGCACGCTGCCCCACCAGAGCGAATCGATGGCGCGGCTGATGCAACAAATTGCGACCGAGCCAGCGGCCGACATCCGCACCCACCGGCCCAGGCTGCCGGAGGCCCTCGCCCTGATCCTGGCCCTGTCGCTGGAGAAACGCCCCGAGCTGCGCTACGCCAGCGGCGAGCAGATGGCCCGCGACCTCGAGGCCATCCTGGTAATGAGCATGCAGACCGAGGAGCCGGCCGCTCCCGAGGCTGTTTCCCCCCAGGATGGGGCGTTCGCACAAACACTGCGCTTGACGCCCGGGGAAGCAGGGCAGAATCCCCGATCCTCTGCCGAGCCCCACGAGCCCCCGCAAGCCTCATGACACTGGAGTTCTTCAGCGCCACCGACGTGGGACGTGCGCGCGACAACAACGAAGATTCGGTCGCCCTGGACGAGGCTGCCGGCTTGGCCGTGCTGGCCGACGGCATGGGCGGCTACAACGCCGGCGAGGTGGCCAGCCAGATGCTGACCAGTTTCGTCAGCTCCGAGCTGGGCCGCTGGCTCAAGGACGCCGGCCGCGAGGCCCGGGCCGGCGAAGTCAAGCGTGCCATGGACATCTGCGTGGACAACGCCAACCGCGCCATCTTCAACGCCGCCAACACCAATCCGCGCTATGCCGGCATGGGCACGACGCTGGTGCTGGGCGTCTTCCGCCCCGAAGGCCTGCTGCTCGGCCATGTGGGCGACTCGCGCGCCTACCGCCTGCGCGCCGGGCGCCTGACCCAGATCACTCGCGACCATTCGCTGCTGCAGGAGCAGATCGATGCCGGCCTGCTGACTGTCGAAGAAGCGGCGTTTTCCAGCAACAAGAACCTCGTCACGCGGGCCGTCGGCGTCGAAGACACGGTGCTGATGGAGCTGCATCTGCACGAAATCCAGCCGGGCGACACCTATCTGCTGTGCTCCGACGGCCTGTCCGACATGCTCGACGATGACAGCCTCGCCAATCTGCTCAACGGCAATCCGGCCTTGCCCGAGGCTGCACGCGCGCTGATCAACGCAGCCAATGACAGCGGCGGGCGCGATAACATCGCGCTTATCCTGGCCCGCGCAGAAGGCCGCCAACGTACCGAAGGACGGGGCTGGTGGCCCTTCGGTCGACGCGGCGGCAACTGACTGCTGTCCCATGCAGAGTCACGGCACGTACAACAGAACTTGAGGTCATAAATGGGCAAACTGGTGGTTTCGCTCGACGGCGTCGTGATCAAGGAGGTACAGATCACGAAGGACAAGACCACCCTTGGTCGGCGTCCCTACAACGACATCGTCATCGACAATCTTGCGGTCAGCGGCGAGCACGCCGTGCTGCAGATGGTCGGTGCCGACGTCTTCATTGAAGACCTCAACTCCACCAACGGCACCTACATCAACGGCAAGGCGATCAAGAAGCAGCTGCTGGCCGACAACGACACCGTCGAGATCGGCAAGTACAAGATCAAGTTCCTGCTCAACGATGGCGGCGACTACGAAAAGACCATGATCCTCAAGCCCGGTTCCGGCGCACCGCCGAACCTGGGTCTGGGCTCATCCTTCGGTTCGCTGGGTGCGGCCACGGTCGGCCCGGCCTCCATCAAGGTGCTAACGGGCGCCGCCGCCGGCCGCGAGGTCGCGCTGTCCAAGGTCGTCACGACGCTGGGCAAGCCCGGCGTGCAGGTCGCCTCCATCACCAAGCGCCCCACCGGCTATGTGTTTGCGCATGTCGAAGGGGGCCAGCGCCCGAGCGTCAACGGCATCCCGCTGACAGGCGAATCGATTGCATTGCGCACCGGCGATCTGATCGAACTCGCCGGCACGCAGATGCAGTTCATCCAGGGCTGAACAGCCCGCAGTTCAGGCCGGCAGCGGGCTTCGCGGCTGCTGTGACTTCCTCACGATAGCGAGACCCCCAAGTCGGTAATCCGACCGTCCGGCCTCGCTGACGGGTGCGTACATTCTTGGCTCGGCCTCGCCTGACGCGAGGCACCCCAATCCGAGCCACGCCCCCGCATGAACATCCGCGTCCTGGGTTGCTCCGGCGCCATTGCCGCCGGCTACAAGACCACAGCCTTCCTGCTCGACGGCGATGTCCTCATCGACGCCGGCACCGGCGTGGGCGACCTGCCGCTGGACGCGCTGGCCGCCATCGACCACATCCTGCTCAGCCATTCCCATCTGGACCATGTGCTGGGCATCCCGCTGCTGGCCGACGCGGTGCTGCGCCTGCGCGCCGCCGCTGGCCGCCCGCCCATCCGGGTCCACGCCCTGCCCGAGACGCTGGCCGCGCTGCGCCAGCACATCTTCAACGGCGTGATCTGGCCCGATTTCACCGCCTTGCCCAGCCGCGAGGCACCGGTGCTGAGCCTGCACGCCTTCCAGATCGGCGACCGCGTCGACCTGGGCGGCCGCATCATTGAAGTCCTGCCCGCCGCCCACACCGTGCCCGCCGTCGGTTTCGCCGTCGATGCCGGCGCGGCCAGCGGTCATGCCCACTGGGTCTTCACCGGCGACACCGGCCCCAATCCGGCGCTCTGGCGCCGCCTGGCCGGCCTGCGCCTGTCCCATCTCGTCATAGAGACCGCCTTCAGCGACGATGAGGCCGAGGTCGCCCATGTCAGCCAGCATCTGTGCCCGGCCGATCTCGGCCACGAGCTCAGCCAGCTGGCCGGCAGCGTCGACGTGCGCATCACCCACATCAAGCCCGGCGAAGTCGAGGCCGTCATGCAGGGCGTGCAGGCCCTGAACAGCCCGCACCGCATCAGCGCGCTGCAGGCCGGCCAGGAAATGGCGCTCTAACCTGCCCACCGCTCTTCCGGTCTCCCGATCAGGCGCCCTCAAGGCGCCTTTTTCTTGCCTGACGTTTCCTGCCCTGATTCGTCCCGCTGACAGAACTCGTCATCCCGAAGTGACGTTTTTTGTCAGTTCAAGGCCGTACGGGCGGCCATCCGTGCGCTTTCGCACGGCTGACAGCGCCAAAAAAGCTGGCACGCGCCCTGCATTCAGGGGGTGTGCCCTCCTCCCACCACTCACACTTCCTGGAGTACTGACATGAACCTGAAAGCACGCGCCCAACAAGGCTTCACCCTGATCGAACTGATGATCGTCGTGGCCATCATCGGCATCCTGGCTGCCGTCGCGATCCCGCAATACAAGGACTACACCGCCAAGGCCAAGGCCGGCAACGCCCTGTCTTCGGCTGACACCGCCAAGGCCGCCGTGGCCCTGTGCGCCCAGGAAGAAGGCGGCCTGTCGACCTGCAACACCGCTGGCGTCCTGAGCGCTTACTCCTTCACGCCGACCGCTGAAGTCGCCTCGCTGACGATCACCAACAACGGCGTCATCGCGCTGACCTTCAATGCCTCGACCAAGGTCGGCAGCGACCTGGGCGGCAAGACCATCACCTTCACGCCGAACCTGGGCACCTCCAGCGTCGTGTGGACGGCCACCACGACCGTGACCGCTCCGGTCCTGGTTGCCGCGATCACCAAGAACAACACCTAAGCTGGCGTTGTTCAACAAAAAGGGGCCTCCGGGCCCTTTTTTGCGTTTCTGCCGTGGTGATTCATGAGCTGCACATCGCTGTTGTCGGTCCAACCCAGAACTTCCCATGCGGTCCTGCCATGCGTAACAAAGATTCGGGCGCCAAACTGACGGCGCTTTGGTTTGGTGGCGGTCTGCTGGTGTTCATCCTGGTGATGCCGTTCTATTCGGCATTCAGCGTGTCCGCACACAATGCCGCGCGACTGGCACAAGTCCCCCTCTTCCTGCTTGCCACGCTCTTCCTGCTGGTTGGCGGCCGCGCGCGATGGGCTCGCGCCAACGTCATCAAGGTCGCAGGCCTGGTGGTGCTGATGCTGATGTCCGCACTGCACGCCCATCAGCCGGCGGCCGCGTTCAGAGAGCTCTTTCTGTTCTTCTCGCTGTTCTTCCTGACGCTTGCCATCGCCGCTCTTCAAGAGGAAATCGGGATGGAGAAGATCCTCCTGGCCATCGTCTCGTCGTGGCTGCTCTACGAGGTCTTCTTCCTGCTGGCATGGAGTGCCAGCGCCCTCAATGGCGGCGTGGGCAACTTCTGGCTGATGGTTCCAGGATTCGACAATCCGCGCTTCCTGAATCACGCTCAGACTCCCGCGCTACCCATCCTGATCGGCGTGGCGAGCGACAGCAACAACTCTGTGCGGCTGCGGCGTCTCGGCGGGGTCGCGGCGACGCTCAGCATGGCCATCCTGATTGGCCTGGCATCGCGGGCGAGCATGCTCGCGCTGGTGCTGAGTGCGCTGGGGGTGGCCATGCTGTTTCGCAAGCAGGCCCTCATCTATCTGAAAAGCGGCTTGATCGCGTTGCTGGCGGCGGCGCTTTTCTACTTCTGCTTTTTCTACGCCTTGCCGTCAACGCTGAATTCGGCGGCCATGACGGTGCAGCACAGCACGACCGATCTGGTCAGCGACCATTCGCGCCTCTTCCTGTGGAAGATCGCCGTTGACCAGTTGATGAGTTCGCCGCTGCTGGGCGTCGGACCCATGCATTTTGCGGACTACGTCAACCTGCGCGGCGCCCATCCGCACAATGTCTATATCCAATTCCTTGCCGAGTATGGATTGCCGACCACGCTGCTGGTGTTCGGCTGGCTGCTGTACCTGTTGTGGAAAGGCCTGCAAAAGCGGCGGGCCGCGAAGCAGGCTCTCAGCGGGGTCGACGTTGCGGTGGTCGCTGCCGTTTTCGCGTTGGCCATCGATGGATTCTTCTCCGGCAACTTCGTGATGCCGGTGTCGCAGGTGTGGATCTGCATCGCGATCGCGCTGTTTGCGAAGGGGTCGGCCGCCGCCCCTGAAACCGCAGCGGCGGCGCGGCAGCAAAGTCCGGTCGCAGCACGCGTCGTCATGCTGGCAGTGCTGGTATTTCAATTCCTGTTTTCATACCCGACCATCAAGGAGTATGAAATGCCGCGTCCCACGCTGGGGCAACGCCCCGCGTCGCCAGAATCCGAGCCCAACAACCCGCGCTTCTGGCTCGATGGGTGGCTGTAAGCAGGCCTTGCGCGCTTTCAAAGTACGCTTCTGCCCGCGCGACGCCCCTCTGGAAAAGAGACTCGCGCACACGCGTGACATCCATTCCTGCCCATGCTGACGCCTGCTCCTGCTGACCCTGCGCCTCACCGTCTCCTCATCGGCGTCGCTGCCGCCACCGCGCTGCCGACGCTGCTGGCCTTCAACCAGACACCGGCGGCCACGCTCTACAACCAGCTGCTCGCCCTGGCCGGCTGGGGTGCCGCGTTGCTGCTGTGGGCGCATGCCACCCCGGGCTGGCGCGCTGGCCTGAAGAGCCCCGCGGCTGCGGCCCTGGCCCTGTTGCTCGCCGCGCCCCTGGTCTCGATCGGCTGGCGCCACCTGCCCGCCTCGCTGGGCCTGGGTGCCGCCGCCGTCATCGGCGCCGGCCTGGCCGTGCTGCTCGTCGCCCAGGGCCTGACGCGCGAGCAGCGCAGCCACGCCGCCGAAGCCCTGTGCTGGGGCCTGCTGGTGGCGGGCCTGCTGAACATCGTCGTCAGCCTCGTGCAGGTCTTCATCCCCGACCTGGCCGACGGCAACCTCATCGCCCGCTCCGGCATCCCGGGCCGGGCCGTCAGCAATCTGCGCCAGCCCAACCACCTGGCCAGCCTGATGATGTGGGCCGCCGTCGCTGCCGTCTTCATCACCGAGAAGCGCCGCTGGCGCCAGGCCCTGCCGCCCCTGCTGTTCGCCTGCGTCTTCGCCGTCGTGCTGAGTGCCTCGCGCACCGGCTTCATCGGCATCGCCATGCTGGCGCTGTGGGGTGTCGCCGACCGCAAGCTCTCGCGCAGCGCCCGTTTTTCGCTGCTCGCCACGCCGCTGATGCTCGGCGTCAGCTGGCTGTTGATCTCGCTGTGGTCGGCCGAGAGCGGCCATGCCTTCGGCGCCGCCTCGCGCCTGTCCGAAGGTGCCGGCTCGCCGTCGCGCCTGGCCATCCTGCGTGATGCCTGGGCCCTGACGCTGGCCAATCCGGTCTTCGGCGTCGGCTGGGGCGAATTCAATTTCGCATGGAGCCTCAGCCCCTTCCCGAGCCGGCCCATCGCCTTCTTCGACCACACCCACAACCTGCCCGCGCAGCTGGCCGTCGAGCTCGGCCTGCCCTGGGCCGGCGCCGTGTTGGCATTGCTGGGCTGGGCCTTGTGGAAGGCCTGGCGCGGCGCCCTGCGCGAGGACGACGACGCCCCACTGCGCCGTGCCGCGCTGATGATCGTGCTGACCATCGCCCTGCACAGCCTGCTGGAGTACCCGCTCTGGTACGCCTATTTCCTGCTGCCGGCCTGCTTCGCCTTCGGCCTCACGCTGCCGGCCGATGCGCCTGCCCGACCCGCCGCTGCGGCACCCTGGCAGGTCGTGGGCGGCCTGCTGATCGCCGGCAGCCTCTTTGCGCTGTGGGACTACCACCGCATCGTCGCCATCTACATGCCCAGCGAGGACGCCGTGCCGCTGGGCGAACGCATCGCGACGGGCCAGCGCTCGGTGTTCTTCAGCCACCAGGCCGACTACGCGGCCGCGACCAGCCAGCCCGCGGGGCCGGCGGCGCTGGCGGCCGCGCGCCGCACCGCCTTCAGCCTGATCGACGCACGGCTGCTGATGCACTGGTCGCAGTCGCTGGACCAGACGGGTGATGCTGAAGGTGCGCGCTTCCTGGCCGACCGCCTGCGCGAGTTCCGCAATCCAACGGGCGACAACTGGTTTGCCAGCTGCGAAGACGCCGCTTCGGCGCCGGTCATGCCGCAGTGCCAGCCGGCATCGGGCGTCGTCGACTGGCGAACCCTGCGTTGATCAGACGGCGGCGTGCCAGTCGCCGCTCTTGCCGCCCTGCTTTTCCAGCACGCGCACGCGGTCGATGACCATGCCGCGATCGGCCGCCTTGCACATGTCATAGATGGTGAGCAGGCCGACCTGCACGGCGCACAGGGCCTCCATCTCGACGCCGGTGCGGCCCAGCGTCTCGACCTGGGCGCGGCACAGCACGCGGCTGCCCGCCTCGTCCAGCTCGAAGTCGACCGCCACGCGCGTGATCGGCAGCGGGTGGCACAGCGGCACCAGGTCGGAACAGCGCTTGGCGCCCTGGATGGCCGCGATGCGCGCCACGCCCAGCACATCGCCCTTCTTGGCGCTGCCGCTGGCGATCAACGCGAAGGTCTCGGGCAGCATGCGGATCTCGCCGGCCGCGACGGCCACGCGATGCGTCTCGGCCTTGGCCGACACGTCCACCATATGGGCCTGGCCCTGGGCGTCGAAGTGGGTCAGCGGGGTTGTCATGGCAGTGGCGCCCGGCCGCCCGAAGCCGCTGACGCGCCTCCTCGGGAGGCAGCGAGCAGGGCGAGCGTGGAGGCTGTCATTTCAGGAAACAAATAGGAAACCGAGTTGCAGGCATCATAGGCAGCCGGCTGCCGCCGGCCGGAGTTCCTGTTCGATGAAGAAGTCCCGTGTCCCCGCCCCTTCCCGCGCCCTGCTGACCCTGCTCGCGGCCGCCTGCCTCATCACCACCGCGCCCATCCAGGCCCAGGTCAACCTGCCAGCCCTGGGCGACTCGGTCTCGCAAGACCTCGATGTCGGCGCCGAGCGAGCCCTCGGTGAGCGCTATATGCGCATGATCCGCCTCGACCCCGCCTGCGTGCAGGACCCGCTGCTGCAGGAATACATGACGGGCATCTTCGAGCCGCTGGTGGCCGCATCGCGCAAGCTCGGCCATGTCGGCGAAGACATCCAGACCCGCTTCGCCTGGGAGAGCTTCCTGGTCGAGGACAAGAGCATCAACGCCTTCGCGCTGCCGGGCGGCTTCGTCGGCACCCACCTGGGGCTCATCGCGATGACGGTGTCGCGCGACGAGCTGGCCTCGGTGCTGGCGCACGAGATCTCGCACGTGACGCAGCGCCACATCGCGCGCCGCATTGCCGGCGACTCCAAGAACAGCATGGTCGCCATCGCGGGCCTGCTGCTGGGCGTGCTGGCCGCGTCGCGCGGCAACATCGAGCTGGCCAATGCCGGCATCGTCGGCGGCCAGGCCGCGGCCACGCAGCTGTCGCTGAACTTCTCGCGCGACATGGAGCGCGAGGCCGACCGCGTCGGCTTCAACGTGCTGGTCGAGGCCGGTTTCGCGGGTAGCGGCATGGTCAGCATGTTCGAGCGCATGGAGCAGGCCTACCACCTGATGGACAACGGCGCCTTCCCCTATCTGCGCTCCCACCCGCTGACCAGCGAGCGCATCGGCGACGCGCGCACGCGTCTGGCGCTGGAACCGTTCGCGCGCCCGCGCGGGCTCGCCGAGCATGCGCTGATGGCAGCGCGCTCGCGAGTGCTGATGGACCCGCGGGTCGAAGCCTGGAAGGTGCTGGAGAACTACGACGCCGGCGCCCGCAACATCCGCGAGAGCGGCGGCTATGAACAGCTCGGCGCCCGTTATGCCGCGGCGCTGGCCTCCATCAAGCTGCGCAACTTCGACCGCGCCGAGGCCACGCTGCGCAGCGCCGAGGTGACGCTGCAGCTCATCAACCCCAGCCCCACCGAGACCGTGGCGGCCACGCGGCAACTGACCTATCTGCGTGCCGAACTGGCACAGGCCCGCGGCCGGCCGATGGAAGGCATCGCCGCGCTGGACACGCTGGCGGGCGAGAAGTCCCGCCCCATGCTGATGCAGCGCGTCGGCCTGGCGCTGGCGAGCGGCCCGGCATCGCCCGCGTTGCGCGAAGCCGCGGATGCGCTGCAAACCCATGTGAGCCTCGAGCCCCGCGACTCCCTGGCCTGGGCCCAGCTCGCGCTGATCTGGCAGAAGCTGGGCCAACCGCTGCGGGCCGTGCGCGCCCAGGCCGAGGTGCATGCCGCCGCCGGCGACCTGAACGGCGCCATCGACCGCATGCGCTCGGGCTTGCGCCAGTCGCGCGGCCCGGATGCCGACCAGGTCGAGGCCTCGGTCATCGATGCCCGGCTGCGCGCCCTCGTCTACGAGCGCCAGTCCCTGCTCGGCGAGATGTACCGCGGCCGCTACATCCCGCCGGACGTCGAACTGCCCAACTGAGCGTCAGGCAGCTTGCCGCTGCTCTTCCTGATACAGCGCGAACTCCTCGCGCAGTGCCCGCGCCACCGCCTCGCGCTGGCCGATGCGGCGGTGGTAGGCCTTCACCGCCGGCCAGGCCGCGAGGTCGACGCCGGCATACGGCGCCCAGTTCAGCACGACGGCGAGGTAGATGTCGGCGATGCCGTAGCCACCTTCCAGGAATTCATGCTGCTGCAGATGCGCCTCCAGCGTGGCCAGGCGCAGCGCCGCCTTGTCCATCGAATAGGCCTTCACGTCGGCGCTGGCCTGGGGGTCCAGCAGGGGCACGAAGACCGCCTTGTGCAGTTCGGTGCCGATGAAGCCCAGCCACTGGCGCACCCGAGCGCGCGCATCGGCGGCGGTCGGCAGCAGGCCGGCCTCGGGCCATGCCTCGGCCAGGTATTGCAGCACCGCCGGGTTCTCGGTCAGCACCCAGCCGTCCGGGGTGCGCAGCGCCGGCACCTGGCCCATCGGGTTGATCTGCCAGTAATCGCGGCCGTCCAGCGTGCGCTTGGCCTTGCTGTCCACCTGCGTGAAGCGCGCCTCGGCGCCCACTTCATAGAGCACGGTGCGGCTCGCCAGCGAACAGGCCATGGGGGAAAAGAACAACTCCATCTCGGTCTCCAACAGTGTTTTTGTACTGTATTGAATAGAATTCACTGTCGTCAATGAATTTCATGCGCCGTGGTACAAAAATCTGAAGACGAGGCTCCAGCCCCCGCGCCGCGTCCGCGTGGCCGGCCGCGCAGCTTCGACACCGAAGCCACGCTGGCCCAGGCGACGCTGGCCTTTTGGCAGCGTGGCTATGCATCGACATCGCTCGATGACCTGAGCCAAGCGACGGGCCTCAACCGACCCAGCCTCTACGGCGCGTTCGGCGACAAGCACGCGCTGTATCTGCAGGCGTTGCGCCTGTACACCGAGCAGTCCAATGCCGCCATTGCCGCGGCGTTCGCAGACCGTTCATTGCGTGATGGCCTGCTGCGGGTCTACGAGCTGGCGCTGCAGCTCTACTGCCCGGCCGGTGAGGCCGCGCGAGGCTGCCTGCTGATCGGCACGGCGGCCACCGAGGCGCCGCGGGACGAGGCCATCCGCCTTCAGCTCGGTGATTCGCTGCGTGGTTTCAATGCCGCATTCGAGGCGCGACTGCAGCAGGCGATCGACAGCGGCGAACTGCCGGCCGGCACCGATGTCGGGATGCGCGCCCAGCTGGCGTCGGCCGTCTTGCACTCGATGGCGCTGCGCGCCCGCGCGGGAGACCCGCGCGAGGAACTCGCCGCCCTGGCCCGCGCCGGCGTCGAGATGGTCAGTCGCTAGGGAAGATGCGCTCGACCGCGACGTCGATGACCATGCCGCACAGGCTGTAGATCAGCGAACCGATCAGCGCGGCGGCGAAGCCGGTCACGGCCAGGCCGTCCAGCACCGTGGCGGCCATCCAGAACATCAGCGCATTGATGATGAAGAGGAAGAGGCCCAGGCTGAGCACCGTCACCGGCAGCGTCAGCAGCACGAGCACGGGCCGCAGCAGCGTGTTCAGCAGGCCGAGCACGAAGGCGGCGATCAGCGCCGAAGTGAAGCTCTTGACGACGACGCCGGGGTAGAGATGCGCCACCAGCAGCAGGGCGCCGGCAAGCAGCAGCCAACGAACGAGAACCTTGGTCATGGCCGCGAGCATATCGGGCGGCCACACCGGCGTGTCGCGTCACGGCCTCACCCCAGCCTGTTCGCAAATAGGAATTGTTCGCATTCGTGTTAAGATTTTTCCATCGCACTTGCTGACGTCTCGTTTGTGAAGCCCGCTCTCGCCTTTGTCGCCTCCACTTCGGCCGCTCCCGCGCCGGTCGCCGTCCCTTCGCGGCCGGCGGAGCTGGTGCCGGCGCAAGTGCAACAGCCGCGGCCTAGCTTTGCCGAGATGTCGAGCCAGCCGCGTCGCCGCCTGCTGCTGGTCGGCATCGCCGCGCTGCATCTTCTGGGCCTGTGGGGCCTGAGCCAGGTGCAGGATGTGCGCCGCTCCGTGGCGCGCCTCGCGCCTGTCGTCGTGCGCCTGGTGGCGCCGGCCGAGCCGCCCAAGCCGTTGCCGCCGCCCCCCATCGCGACGCCGCAGATGCAGGCCCCGGCACTGACCATGATCGACCCGCCGTTGATCGCCGTCGCCGCGCCGCCTGCGCCGTCCCTCGTCGTGGCGGCGCTGCCACCGCCACCGCCACCGGCCGTCGTGCCGGTGCAGAGCGCGCCGACGCCCATCATTCCGATCACGCCGCCCGCGCCCCAGATCAAGCAGATCCCAGCCAGCGCCGTGCGCTATCTGAAAGAGCCGCGTTGGACGGTGCCGCTGCTGTCCAGGCGGCTGCGCGAGTCCGGCATCGTGCACCTGCGCGTCGTGGTGGACGCGCGCGGCCTGCCACGCGACATCACGCTGGCCAAGTCCTCCGGTTTCGCCCGACTGGACGAGCAGGCCTTGCAGGACATGCGCGGCGCCCGCTTCGTGCCGCAGACCGAGAACGGTCAACCCGTCGAGTGGGAAGTCATCACGCCGCTGTCCTACGAACTCGACCGCTGACCCCTTTTCCTTTCCCTCACTAGCCATGCCGTGGGCGGCTGCCGATGCCGCCTTGGGCAAAGCCATGCCCATTCACGATCCATCGGAGAGATCCATGTCCCGCAAG
Source organism: Roseateles sp. P2_H4 (assembly GCF_056403315.1). Classification (NCBI taxonomy): domain Bacteria; kingdom Pseudomonadati; phylum Pseudomonadota; class Betaproteobacteria; order Burkholderiales; family Sphaerotilaceae; genus Roseateles; species Roseateles sp. P2_H4. Next base: position 28,291 of record NZ_JBFUFR010000038.1, read on the forward strand.
AACCCATCGAAAGCCCAGGCACGGCTGCTGCCACTGGGCGCACTGGCCGCCGGCTTCGGCCTGGCCTCGGCCGCCCTGGCCCAGACCTCGCCGCCCAAGGAAGAAACGGTGCTGCCCACGGTGCGCATCAAGGCCAGCGTCGAGAAGCAGGGCAAGGACGACTACCAGGTCACCGAGACCCGCATCGGCAAGGGCAAGCAGGACATCCGCGACATCCCGCAGTCGTTGACCGTCGTCACTGAGAAGCTCATCGACGACCGCAACCTCGACAACGTCAAGGAAGTGCTGAAGAACACCGCCGGCATCACCTTCCAGGCCGCCGAGGGTGGCGAGGAGGACATCAAGATCCACGGCATCTCGCTGCAGAGCACCGGTGACATCTTCATCGACGGCATGCGCGACCCGGCCTTCTACGACCGCGACACCTTCTTCCTCGACAAGATCGAACTGCTGCGTGGCTCCGGCGCGCTGATGTTCGGCCGCGGTTCCAGCGGCGGCGCCGTCAACCAGGTGACCAAACAGGCCGTGCTGGCCGACCAGAACCAGATCGACGTGACGATGGCAAGCCACGGCGGCCTGCGCGTCATCGGCGACCTGAACAAGCGCCTCGGCGAGACGACCGCGCTGCGCGTCAGTGCGATGAGCACGAACTCCGACAACGACGGCGCCGGCTCCTCGCTGGACAAGCGGGGCGTCGCCGTCAACCTGCGCTGGGGCATCGAGGAGCAGGACGAATTCAGCCTGACCCTCTACGCCCTGGACAACAACAACGGCATGAACTACGGCATGCCCTGGATCAAGCCGACGCCGGCCGCGCCCACCAGCGCGACGACGCTGTTGCCGCTGGACCCGACCGCTTACTACGGCATGGCCAGCGACTACAACAAGGGCACGGCCAACTACGGCATGCTGACGCACACCCACCGCTTCAGCCCGTCGGTCGAACTCGTCACCAAGGCCCGCTACGCGAGCTACACGCGTGACCAGCGCGCCGGCACCGTCCGCTTCGCCGCCGCGAACCTGCAGCCCGGCGGCGTTGCCGCGTCGCTGGCCACTTTCGGCCCCGACACCGTCATCAACCGCGGCACTCAGCTGAAGGTGCAGGACATGCAGACGGTCACGGCGCAGAGCGACCTGAACGTCCGGCTCAAGGCAGCGGGCATGGAGCACAACATCACCACCGGCGCCGACTTCTCGCAGGAGAAGAAGCAGGTCTACGCCGCCTACTCGGCCAACCAGGGTGGCGTCGTGCCGACCAAGCCGACGACGACCATCGGCCGGCCCGATGACGGCGCCTGGATCAATGAAGGCCTGCGCAGCTTCCGCACCAACAACGACTACGTCTCCAAGGGCTATGGCGCCTATCTGCAGGATCTCGTGCAGATCGCGCCGATGTGGAAGGTGCTGGCCGGTCTGCGCTACGACAAGCTCGATGGTGACTACAAGGTCTACAGCATCCCCAACAACGCTCCGTCGCCCACGACCACCCAGCCCTACGCGATGAAGGTCTCGGAGTGGAGCAAGCGCGCCGCCGTGCTGTTCCAGCCGAGCGCCCAGCTGTCCTTCCACCTGATGGGCGCGACGTCCTTCAACACCTCGGGCGACACCTACTCGCTGAGCGCGGCCAACGCGAACATTCCGCCCGAGAAGTCGGTCAACATCGAACTCGGCGGCCAGTACGACAGCGCCGACGGCAAGCTGACGACGCGTTTCGGCATCTTCCGCGCCACCAAGCTGCATGAGCGCAACACCGACCCGCTGAGCAATCTGGTCGAGCTGTCGGGCAAGCGCCACGCCCAGGGCATCGACGTCGACGTCACCGGCCGCATCACGCCCGAATGGGAGGTCTTCGGCACCTTCACCTGGATGCCGACCGCCATCATCGACATCGGCGCCGAGGGCGCCGAAGGCCAGGGCAGCCGTCCGTCGCTGACGCCGCGCTATTCCGGCAGCCTGTGGACGACCTACAAGATCACGCCGCAATGGCGCGTCGGCGGCGGCGTCAATGCGCGCAGCGGCCAGCAGCCCAACCGCAACCCCGGCTTCTACGCGCCCAAGTTCGTCATCGCCAACCTGATGGCCGAATACGCCGTCGTCGAGGACACGCTGCTGTTCCGCCTCAACGTCGACAATGTGACCAACAAGCTCTACGCCGACACGCTCTACACGGGCCACTACATCCCGGGCAAGGGCCGCGTCGTCGCGCTGACGGGCACCTACAAGTTCTGACCCCGAAAGGCCCTCGCCCCGCCATGCTGCTCAAGATCGAACAAGTTCTGGATGCGGCCGGCCTGGCGAGGGCCCGCGAACTGATGGCCGCGGCCCCCTGGGCCGACGGCCGCGCAACCGCCGGCCGCCAGGCGGCCCAGGTCAAGAACAACGAGCAACTGCAGCCTGGCAGCGAGCAGCATCGCGAGCTGCAGGCCCTGGTGCTGCAGGCGCTGGAGAAGCACCCGCTGTTCTTCTCGGCCACGCTGCCCAAGCGCGTGCTGCCGCCGCTGTTCAACCGCTACGCCGGCGCCAGCAACGCCTACGGCAGCCATGTCGACCAGGCCGTGCGCTACCTCCCCGGCGGCGTGCAGCGCGTGCGCACCGACATCTCCTGCACCCTCTTCCTGAGCGACCCGGCCGACTACGACGGCGGTGAGCTCGTCATCGAACATGCCTTCGGCGCGCAGCACGTCAAGCTGGCGGCGGGCGACCTCGTCGTCTACCCCGGCACCAGCGTGCACCGCGTCGAACCCGTCACGCGCGGCCAGCGGCTGGCCAGCTTCTTCTGGATCGAGAGCATGGTGCGCGCCGACGAACAGCGCCGCCTGCTTTACGAGATGGACATGAGCCTGATGAAGCTGCGCGGCGAGCTGGGCGAGACGGACGAACTCGTGCAGCTGACGGGCACGTATCACAACCTCCTCAGGATGTGGGCAGACACGTGACCAGCCCCCGCATCGAATCGTTGCCCGATGGCCTCGCCAACCTGGCTGATTTCGAAGCCCCTGCCCAGGCCCGCGTCGATGCCAAGGCCTGGGCCTACCTGAACGGCGGCGCTGCAGACGAGATCACGCTGCGCGCCAACCGCGCGGCCTGGGATGCCATCAAGCTGCAGCCCCGCGTGCTGCGCGACCTCAGCGGTGGCCACACGCGCGTGACGCTGCTCGGCCGCGAGCTGCGCCACCCCATCCTGCTGGCACCCATCGCCTACCAGCGCCTCTTCCACGCCGACGGCGAGCTGGCCATCGCCCATGCCGCCGCCGCTCAGGAAGCCGGCCTCATCCTCAGCGCCCAGGCCAGCGTGGCGATGGAAGAAGTCGCCGCGCCGATGCTGGCCGAAGCGAGCGCCGGCCCGCTCTGGTTCCAGCTCTACTGGCGCGACGACCGCGACTTCATGCGCGCGCTCTTGCGCCGCATCGAGGCCGCCGGCTACCAGGCCCTCGTGCTGACCGTCGACGCCCCCGTGCACGGTGCGCGTGACCGCGAACGCCGCATCGCCTTCAAGCTGCCCGACGACGTCCGCGCGGTGAACCTCGGCGGGCTGAAGAAGCCGCTGAACCTGCAGCCCGGCCAGAGCGCCCTCTTCGACGGCCTGATGCCGCGCGCCGCCACCTGGCGTGAGATCGACTGGCTGCGTTCCGAAAGCAAGCTGCCGCTGCTGCTGAAGGGCGTCACCCACGCCGACGAYGCGCGCGAGGCCCTGGCCCGCGGCGTCACCGGCTTCGTCGTCTCCAACCACGGCGGCCGCGCCCTCGACACGCTGCCGCCCACCGCCGAGCTGCTGCCGCCGCTGCGCGACGCCCTCGGCCCCGACGTGCCGCTGCTCGTCGACGGCGGCATTCGCCGCGGCACCGACGTGCTCAAGGCCATCGCGCTGGGCGCCAACGCCGTGCTGCTCGGCCGCCCTTACGTCCATGCGCTGGCCGCCAGCGGCGCGCTGGGCGTGGCCCACGCGCTGCGCCTGCTGCGCGACGAGCTCGAGATCGCGATGGCGCTCTCGGGCTGCAAGACTCTCGCCGACGCCGGCCCGGCGCTGCTCTGGCCCGGCAATTTCCGCTGAAGGACTCACCATGAAACTCCTCGTCCCCCTGCTCCTCGCTTTCACCGCCTCCGCCGCCTTTGCCCACGGCAACGTCTCCTGCCCGGCCATGCCCAAGGAAGAGAAGAAGCCGCAGATGGAACTGCAGAAGAAGCTCGAAGGCGAAGGCTGGAAGATCCGCAAGGTCCAGAACTACAACGGCTGCTACGAGGTCTACGGCTTCGACGGCCAGGGCAAGAAGGCCGAGGCCTTCTTCAACCCCAAGACCTTCGAGCGCGTCTACCCCGAAGGCGAGCAGCCCGCCGAAACGAAGTAAGCCATGCGCGTGCGCGTCTGGGACGGCCTCGTCCGCCTGCTGCACTGGACGCTGGCCGCCGCCGTGGCCACCAGCTGGATCAGCGGCCACTGGCCACCCAGCCACTTCGACGCCTGGCACCACACCGCCGGCTATGTGGCCGCCGCGGCCGTGGTGCTGAGGCTGGTCTGGGGCTTCAGCGGCAGCCGCCACGCGCGCCTCGCGCAGTTCGTGCGCAGCCCGCGCGCCGTGCTCACCTATGCCCGCGCGATGCGCGCCGGCCATGAGCCGCGCTATATCGGCCATAACCCGCTGGGCGGGTGGATGGTGCTGGCGCTGTGGTCCACGGCCGCGGCGCTGTCGCTGACGGGCTGGCTTTACACGACCGACTGGCTGTGGGGCTACGAATGGCTGTCGGACCTGCACGCCTGGCTGGCCTGGGGCATCGCGACCCTCGTCATCGGCCATCTCGGCGGCGTCGCCGTGACCAGTTGGAGGCATCGCGAGAACCTTGTCGGCGCGATGTTCAGCGGCAAGAAGCGCGCGCCCGAAGGCGACGACATTCACTGACTGCAAGCCTCGCGAAGGCCCGAGTGATGCGGCCCCGCGACAAGCAGGGCCTCAAAGGGTCGATTTCATGGGCCTCTGCGGGTCATCCCCTCTATGAAAGCCTTCTCTTCCCCTGGGGAGCGCAGTACCATCGCCGCCGCAGGGTGCTAGAGAGTATTGAAGGCTTACGCGGCCTTCACCCGGACCCGGCACATCAACAACCTTTGATGGAGTGAATCGACATGGCAACTGCGAAGAAGGCCGCGCCCGCGAAGAAGGCGGCGGCACCGGCCAAGAAGGCTGCACCGGCGAAGAAGGCAGCAGCGCCCGCAAAGGCGCCTGCAGCAAAGAAGGCAGCTCCGGCCAAGAAGGCCGCAGCACCTGCGAAGAAGGCAGCTCCGGCCAAGAAGGCCGCAGCACCCGCCAAGAAGCGCACGCCCAACGCCGCCTTCATGAAGGCCCTCACCCCCAGCGCCGCTCTCGCGGCCATCGTCGGCGCAGCCCCGCTGCCGCGCACCGATGTGACCAAGAAGGTCTGGGAGTACATCAAGAAGAACAAGCTGCAGGATGAGCTGCAGAAGCGCGTCATCAACGCCGACGCCAAGCTGAAGGAAATCTTCGGCAAGGCCAAGGCCGACATGTTCGAGATGACCAAGCTGATCAACAGCCACCTGAAGTGAAGCGACGCCGCGCAAGCGGCCTCGTCAACACAAGCCCGGTTCGCCGGGCTTTTTTTATTGGCGCAGCAGCTGCGTCATTGATGACGCGTGCTCAGCCAATCAGCTTGCGTAATCCGGCTTGCAGGACGGGCACATCGATGGGCTTGAGCCAGTAGTCGTCGAAGCCCGCCGCGCGGGCGGCGCGCACGACGGCGCCGGGGTTGTCGGCCGACAGCGCGACCCAGCGCACGCCTTGCAGCGCGGCGGACAGACCTTCGTCCGCGGCCACGCGGGCCCGCAGCTCCAGGCCCGTCATGTCGGGCAGGTTCATGTCCACCAGCACCAGCGCCGGCCGGCGTTCGGCCAGGGCCGCCAGGGCCTCAGCGCCCGTCTCGACCATGCGCAGCTCCCAGCCCTCCAGCAGCCGGAACACCTCCTCCATCAGGATCAGGTGGATGCGGTCGTCTTCGACGTAAAGCACCAGCGGCGCGGCGCGGTCGGTCATGGCGGGTTCAGGGGACAGCAGGAGGCGGTGGGCACGATAGCAGCAATGCCGGGCCGGACTGGCCCGGTCGCTCTGCCAAACGTTTTCAGCCCTCTTCGTGATTTATCTCACCCGCCGGACACCCCCGCTTTGCGGGTCTTCAACGCGGACAAACCCTAGCTCTCCCTAATACTAGGGACATGCGCCCTGGTTCGGGCGCGACCCTTTTCTGGGCCCGCAAATGTCCCTGATCGCCACCCTCGCCCTCGCCGTTTCCGCCGGCTCCACGCTGCCCCAGTGCAGCTGGGACCGCCCCGGCGTCAACCCGTTCATGGGTGACGTGGTCGCGGCCGTCGATCGCTACCAGGACATTCCGGCCGCCACCCGCGAAAAGCTCAAGGCCCGCATGAAGGCGCGCAGCTATGACGACATCGCCGTCATCGAGCGCGATGCCATCAAGGGCCAGGCGACCTACGCCCCCGAGATTCGCGACATGCACTTCGGCCCCGGCGCGGTCTGCCGCACGGTGACGCGCACCCAATGGACGGCGACGACCCAGGAGCGGGGCCTCGTCTACTGCGAAGACGGCCAGTGCATCCTCGTGCCCACCGTCTGCCGCAACGTCAGCCGCATCCGCCGCCTGGACAAGCCCCGCGCCGTGGCGCCGGCCCAGGCCGGCAACGTCGCCTCATCGACCCGCGAGGGCGAGGAGACCGCGCCGCTGGAATTCGAAGCCCCGGCCGCCGGCCCGATGGCCGCTGCGGCGCCGGACAGCTTTGCCACCGCGTCCGGTGTGCCGGCGCTGGGCGGCTCGCCTGCCCAGGGCGGCGGCATCCTGGCGGGCGGCAACGCGCCCAGCCCCGCCAGCCCCGGTGGCGGCCCCGGCCTCGTCAACATCGGCATGCCCTCGCTGCCGCCCGGCACGGTGCGCCCGGCCGACGGCCCCGTCGACCTGCCCCACACGCCGGCCGTGCCCGAGCCCGGCACCTGGGCCATGATCGCCCTGGGCCTGCTCGTCATCATCTTCAAGGCGCGCCAAAGGCGCTGAAGCCCCTCGTCCGGCCTCGCCCTGCTGGACGCGGGCGAGTCCAGCCGGTCCCCCGAGGGGACGGCGATGCTCGCGGCATTGAGCCGCAAGCACATCGCCCAACGCGGGCCGGCTAGGGAGCGGCCCGGCGCTCGGCCCGCAAAAAATCAGCGTCTCAGCAGAGGGGCCAGATAGCGCCCCGTGTGGCTGGCCTCGCAGGCCGCCACGTCCTCGGGCGTGCCCGCCACCAGCAGCGTGCCGCCGCCGGCACCGCCTTCGGGCCCCATGTCGATGAGCCAGTCGGCCGTCTTGATGACGTCCAGGTTGTGCTCGATGACGACGATGGTGTTGCCCGCGTCGCGCAGCTGGTGCAGCACCCTCATCAGCAGAGCGATGTCGGCAAAGTGCAGGCCGGTGGTCGGTTCGTCCAGGATGTACAGCGTGCGGCCGGTGTCGCGCTTGGACAGCTCCAGCGCCAGCTTGACGCGCTGCGCCTCGCCGCCGGACAGGGTCGTCGCGCTCTGGCCCAGCTTCACATAGCCCAGGCCCACGTCCAAGAGCGTCTGCAGCTTGCGCGCCAGTGCCGGCACGGCGTTGAACAGCTCGAAGGCGTCCTCCACCGTCATGTTCAGCACCTGGGTGATGTTCTTGCCCTTGTAGAGCACCTCGAGCGTCTCGCGGTTGTAGCGCCGGCCCTGGCAGACATCGCAGGGCACATAGACGTCGGGCAGGAAATGCATCTCCACCTTCAGCACGCCGTCGCCCTGGCAGGCCTCGCAGCGGCCGCCGGCGACGTTGAAGCTGAAGCGCCCCGGGCCGTAGCCGCGTTCGCGCGCCGTGTTCATCTCAGCGAACAGCTCGCGGATGGGCGTGAACAGGCCCGTGTAGGTGGCCGGGTTGGAGCGCGGCGTGCGGCCGATGGGCGACTGGTCGACGTTGATGACCTTGTCGAAAGCGTCCAGGCCCTCGATCTCATCGTGCGCAGCCGGGTCGGCATGGCTCTGGTAGAGCTTCTTGGCGACGGCGGCGTACAAGGTGTCGTTGACGAGCGTGCTCTTGCCCGAGCCCGACACACCCGTCACGCAGGTGAAGAGGCCGACCGGGATCTCCACCGTCACGCCCTTCAGGTTGTTGCCGCGCGCGTTGACGATGCGCATCACCGCCTCGGTCGCCGGGTGGCGCCGGGTGGGCACCTCGATGCGCGCGGTGCCGCTCAGATACTGCCCTGTCAATGAATTCGGGTTGGCCGCCACCTGATCAGGCGTGCCCTGGGCCATGACTTGGCCGCCATGCACGCCGGCGCCGGGGCCGAGGTCCAGCACCCAGTCGGCGGCGCGGATGGCGTCCTCGTCGTGCTCCACCACCAGCACCGAATTGCCCAGGTCGCGCAGCCGCCGCAGCGTCGCGATCAGCCTGTCGTTGTCGCGCTGGTGCAGGCCGATGCTGGGCTCGTCCAGCACATACATGACGCCGGTGAGGCCCGAGCCGATCTGGCTGGCCAGGCGGATGCGCTGGGCCTCGCCGCCGGACAGCGTCTCGGCGCTGCGGTCCAGGCTCAGGTAGTTCAGGCCGACGTCGTTCAGGAAACGCAGCCGCGACGCGATCTCGCGAATGACCTTGTCGCCGATCTCGGCCTTGTTGCCCTTGAGCTTCAGGCTCTCGAAGTAGTCCAGGCATTCGCGCAGCGTCGAATGCTCGACCTCGAAGATAGGCCGGCCGCGCACGCCCACCGGCGCGTCGGCCGGCTGCAGCACGACGTTGCGCGCCTCGCGCCGCAGCCGCGAGCCCTCGCAGGCAACGCAAGGCTTGGCGGCCATGTAGCGAGCCAGGTCCTCGCGCACGGCCGCCGAGTCGGTTTCCTTGAAGCGCCGCTGCAGGTTCGGCAGGATGCCCTCGAAGGGATGCTGGCGCTTCACCGAGCGCTTCTTGCCCGAGGCCGTCTCGGCCTGGTAGACGAAGCTGATGTCCTCGGTGCCGGAGCCGCGCAGCAGCACCTCCTGCGCGCTGGCGGGCAGGTTCTCCCAGGGCGCCTCGACGTCGAACTTGTAGTGCGCCGCCACCGACTCCAGCAGCGAGAAGGTGTAGGGGTTGCGCCGGTCCCAGCCCTTGACGGCCCCGCTGGCGAGCGACAGCGTCGGGAAGGCAACGACGCGGTCGGCGTCGAAGACGGTGACCTGGCCCAGGCCTTCGCAGCTCGGGCAGGCGCCCACCGGCGAGTTGAAGGAAAACAGCCGCGGCTCCAGCTCGGGCAGCGAGTAGGAGCAAACCGGGCAGGCGAACTTGCTGGAGAACAGCGTCGTCTGCTCGCTGTCCATATTCATCACCAGGGCCCGCCCGTCGGCCAGGCGCAGCGCGGCCTCGAAGCTCTCCGCGAGGCGCTGGCGCAGGCTGTCGGCCGAGTCATGGCGCAGCTTGATGCGGTCGATGACGACGTCGATGTCGTGCTTCTCGGCCTTCTTCAGCGCCGGGATGTCGGGCGCCTCCACGGTGGCACCGTCGACGCGAAAGCGCACATAGCCCTGGGCCTGCAGTTCCCCGAAAAGATCGACGAACTCGCCCTTGCGGTCGCGCACGACGGGCGCCAGCAGCATCAGCTTGGACTCGTCCGGCATGGCCAGCACGGCGTCCACCATCTGGCTGACGGACTGGGCTTCCAGCGGCAGATCGTGATCCGGGCAGAAGGGCGTGCCGGCGCGGGCATAGAGCAGGCGCAGATAGTCGTGGATCTCGGTGACCGTGCCGACCGTGGAGCGCGGGTTGTGCGAGGTTGCCTTCTGTTCGATGGAGATCGCGGGAGACAGGCCCTCGATGATGTCCACATCGGGCTTGTCCATCAGCTGCAGGAACTGCCGCGCGTAGCTGGACAGGCTCTCGACATAACGTCGCTGCCCCTCGGCATACAGCGTGTCGAAGGCCAGCGACGACTTGCCCGAGCCCGACAGCCCCGTGATGACGACCAGCGCATGTCGCGGCAGGTCGACGTCGATGTTCTTCAGGTTGTGCGTGCGCGCACCACGCACGCGGATGAACTTGGATTCGGGCGGAACGGACGATTGGGGCAAATCCGGGAGGGCCATGGCAGTTTTCACAAGCGAACCGGACATGATAGGCCGCCACAATCCGGCGCGTCCAAACACAGACAGGGAGGTCCCGATGAGGACGCTGATTGGAACGCTGGCGCTCACCCTTGCCGCCGCACTCGGCTTCGCCACGCCACCGGCCACTGCCGAGCCGCCGTCGATCACGGCCTTCTTCAAGCGCCCGGCCGTCAGCCAGCCCCGGCTCAGCCCGAGCGGCCGCTACCTGGCCGTGCTGGTCGCGGGCAAGGGCAACCGCGTCTGGCTGGCCGTCATCGACCTGCAGAACCTGGGCGCGCCCAAGGTCGTCGCCGGCTTCCATGACGCCGACGTGGGTCGGCACCAGTGGGTCAACGAGGACCGGCTGGTCTTCCAGGTCAGCAACTCGCCCGACGGCAGCACCCGCGTCTTCAAGCCCGGCCTGTGGGCCGTGGACCGCGACGGCAGCAAATACCGCCAGCTGATCAACAGCGACAAGCAATGGATCAGCAACAGCAGCAGCCTCATCAATGACCGGCGGCTGGAGGCCAACTGGAGCTTCTTCGACACGCTGCCGGAAGGTGGCGACGAGATCCTCATCAAGCGCCTGCGCTGGGCCGACGAGAAGGAGAGCACCAGCATGCAGCTGGCGCGCCTGGACACCCGCACCGGCTACACGCGCAACCTCAACCAGGGCTTGCCCGACAGCGTCGTCGACTGGACGGTGGACTGGCGCGGCGAACCGCGCGCCATCGAAGCCCGCGCCCAGGGCGGCATCAAGGGCTATCTGCGCCAGGCCGACGGCAGCTGGAAGCTCTGGTACGAGGACACCGCCTATCTGCGCCAGGGCTTCAGCGCCTACTGGTTCGGGCCCGATGGCCAGACTCTGGTCGAAGCCAACCACGAGGGCTTCATGGCCCTGTTCCGCCTCGACGCCAAGACCGGCAAGCCCGAGGCCGAGCCGCTGATCAGCTTCAAGGGCTATGACTTCAGCGGCGAGCTGGTCTTCGACCCCGTGGCCAAGCGTCTGCTCGGCCTGCGCTACGAGACCGATGCGCCCGGCACCCTGTGGCTGGACGCGACGATGAAGGCCCGGCAGGCCGACATCGACGCCAAGCTGCCCGGCACCGTCAACCGCATCGAATGCGAACGCTGCCTGGACGCCGCCCATCTCGTCGTCACCTCCCTGTCCGACCAGACGCCGCCGCGCTACTGGCTCTACAAGCCGGCCGACAAGAGCCTGCAGTCCCTGGCCGGCGCGCGGCCCGACCTGCCGCTGCGCGAGATGGGCCAGCGCGACGTCGTGCGCTTCAAGGCCCGCGACGGCCTGGAGATCCCGCTGCTGGTCACCCAGCCGCCCGGCAACCCCGCAGCGCGCCCGGCCGTCGTGCTCGTCCACGGCGGCCCCAATGTGCGCGGCACCCACTGGCCCTGGGAGGCCCAGGCCCAGTTCCTGGCCAGTCGCGGCTATGTCGTGCTGGAGCCCGAATCCCGCGGCAGCACCGGCTATGGCTCGCGCCACTACAGCGCTGGCCTGCAGCAATGGGGCCTGGCCATGCAGGACGACCTGGCCGACACCGTGGCCTTCGCCCGCCAGCAGGGCTGGATCGATGCAAAGCGCGTCTGCATCGCCGGCGCAAGCTACGGCGGCTATGCAGCGCTGATGGCCAGCATCAAGCAGGCCGACCTCTTCAAATGCGCCATCGACTGGGTCGGCGTCACCGACATCGGCCTGCTGTCCAGCATCAGCTGGAGCGACGCCAGCGAGGAATTGAAGCGCTACGGCATGGGCGTGCTGATCGGCGACGACCCCGAGCAGCTGCGCGCCACCTCGCCGCTGAAGCGGGCCGCCGAGGTCAAGCTGCCGCTGCTGATGGCCTATGGCGCCCTGGATCCGCGCGTACCGCTCAAGCACGGCACCGACATGAAGGCCGCCCTGCGCGCCGACCAGCCGCTGGAATGGGTGGTCTACCCCGACGAAGGCCACGGCTGGTTCGACCTGCAGACCAACGAAGATTTCTGGGGGCGCGTCGAGCGCTTCCTGTCCCGCCACATCGGCGCGCCCGCCAAACCATCATGAACACACTCGCCCTGGCCCTGCTGGCCGCCACCTCCCTCGCCTCGGCGGCCCCTGCGGCGCCGCCCAGCATCGAAGACTTCCAGCGCCCGCCGGCCTTCTCCGGTCCGATGCTGTCGCCCGATGGCCGCCATGTGGCCGCCATCATCAATCCCGACGGCAAGACCACCAGCCTGGCCGTCATCGCAACGGACAAGCCCGGCGAGGCCACGCCTCTGAAGGCCTTCGGTCAGGCCGACATCCGCGAGATTCACTGGCTGGACAACGACCGCCTGGCTTTCACGGTGCGCCCGCGCGTAGACGGTGAAGGCTGGTGGATCAATCCTGGACTGTGGACGCTGAACCGCGACGGCAGCGGCTTCAAGCAATGGGTCGACCCGCAATCCCGTACCAGCGGCGAACGGGGAAACATGCCGCAGATCAACCGCCGGTTTGGGCGGACCTGGAGCCTGCTGCAGGCGCCCGCGCTGGATCGCCCCGGCGAACTGGTCATGCGCCGCACCGTTGCCGACAACCAGGGCTATCTCGCTTATGTCGAGTTGGCCAGTCTGGACATCGCCGACGGCAAGCGTACGCCGCTGACCGAAGGTGCGCCTGACCGCATGACGCATTGGGTCCTGACTCCATCGGGCCAGCCGGCTTTCGCGGCCGGCACCAATGGTCGAGGCGGCGTGCGCATCTTCTGGCGCGATGGTGATGCAGGTTGGAAGCTCTGGCACGAGACCGAGCATGGGGAAGCAGACCGATGGCCCCTGGCCGTCGACCGCGCTGGGCGCCTCTACCTGAGCCTCCACGAGAACGGCCGCCGCACCCTGCACCGGGCAGACAGCCTGGCGCCGAACGCGCCCACCACGCGCATCGCCGCCTCGAACACGCATGACGTCAATGCCCGCTTGCTGCGCGATGCGGACAGCGACGAACTGCTTGGCGTGAGCTTCGAGGCCGACGTGCCGCAGACCGCCTGGTACTCCAAGGAGATGGCCGAAGCCCAGGCCGAGATCGACAACCGCCTGCCCGGTGCGGCCAACACCATCCGCTGCCTGCGCTGCCTGGCCGTGCCGACACTGCTGGTCACCTCGATCACCGATCGCCGCCCGCCGCGCTATTTCCTTTTTGACCGTACCACCCGCCAGCTGACCCCGCTGGCGGCCTCCATGCCGTGGATCCCCGAGGGTCGGCCGCGCCAGACCGCCAGCACCGCCGCACGCGACGGCCTGCGGCTGCCGATGGTCGTCACCCACCCCGGCACCGCCGGCCCGGCGCCGACCGTGCTGCTGGTGCATGGCGGCCCGTGGGTGCGTGGCAACCATTGGGCCTGGAACGAAGAGGCGCAGTTCCTGGCCTCGCGCGGCTACCTCGTGCTGGAGGTCGACTTCCGTGGCAGCGCGGGCTACGGCCAGCGCCACCTGCGCGCCGGCGACAAGCAATGGGGCCTGAAGATGCAGGACGACCTGGACGATGCACTGGCCTGGGCGGTCAAGGGCGGCCTGGCCGACCCCAAACGCGTCTGCATCGTCGGCGCCAGCTATGGCGGCTATGCAGCGTTGATGGGACTGGCCCGCGGCGGCATCAGCTGCGCGGTCGCAGCGCTGGCGCCGACCGACCTGACCAAGCTGACCTCGCGCCACTGGTCGGACATCGCCGCGGAGTCGCTGAGCTTCGACCTTCCCAAACATGTGGGTGACGCCCGGGCCGATGCCGCCCTGCTGCGGAACAACTCGCCCATCAGCCGGGTCGACCAACTGCAGGGACCGCTGCTGCTTGTGTATGGCGAACGGGACGAACGGGTTCCCCTGGCCCATGGCACCGAGCTGCGCGACGCGCTGACCGCCGCCGGCCGCCCCCCCGAGTGGGTGTCCTATCCCGGTGAAGGCCATGGCTTCTACAAATGGGAGCACCAGCAGGACTACATGCGCCGCATGGAAGCCTTCCTGGCCCAGCATCTGGCGCCGAAGAACTGACGGTTTGTCGCGGCCGCATGCAGCTCGCGGCCCGCGTCTGGCGATTCATCGCAGCGGCGTGGCGGCGACCTGGCTCAGTGACGAAACTGCTTCCATCGACACAGCAATCCCGCTGTGCAGACACCGAAAGGAAGCATCATGAAGACCACCGTCCTGATCCAAGCCGCCGCCGTCGCCGCCTTCGCGTTCACCGCCTTCGCTGCCAGTGCCGCTCCTCAAGAAGTGCAGAAGCTGCCCCGCGTCGTCATCACCGGCAAGGCCACGCAGCAAGTCGCTCAACTGCCGCGCGTCGTCGTCACCGGTTATGCCGTGCGCGAAGTCGCCCAGCTGCCCCGCGTGACCATCACCGCCCGCCGCGCCTGAGTCCTCGCATGACGATTCAGATGACCCACGATCACCGAGCCGAGTCGCCGGCGCAGCAGGCCGGTGGCCCGCGCTGTGCCGACGAGTCGGCTTGGGGTAAGCCAGTAGCCTCGGCCTGAAAGACAATCCAGGCTTCTGACTGGAGCCTGCTTGTGAAAGAAGAGCTGCGCAAACGCCGGTCCTGGCTGGATGGCTTCATGGCTTATCCAGCCCCGGCCGGCCTGAGCGAAACCGCACTGCGCGAGAACATCATCCTGCTCGACCAGGCGCTCTACACGTTGTGGGGCCTGGGTGACAACCTGATCTACGCCTGGACACCCGAGGCCCGCGGCCTGCGCGTGCTCGTCGCGCCGCACCAGATGCTGACCGAGTACACGCTGGGCGACGGCACCTCGCCGCCGGCCGAGGTGGCGCGGCGCACGCGCCTGCTGGACAAGCTGCTGTCCAACCAGGAGCACCTCGAGAAGCAGCCCTTCGATACGGTGGCCATCGCCCTGGGCGTCGCGCCCAAGCTCATCGACCTGCCCTTCAACCCCGAGCGCGGCCTGGGCCTGCCGCTGATCGCGGCCATCGCGGCGCGCTATGGCATCCGCCTCGTCGAGGACCGTGCCGTCATCCTGTTCGACGCCGTCGGCTTCTCGCTGCTGACCCCCTTGCAGCAGGTCGTGCAGCTGAACAGCCTGTCCTGCTCGGTGAATGCGGCCTACGCCAAGCTGCTGGACCGCGAGATCAACATCAACTTCGCCCGCACCACCACGGGTGACGGCTTCTACATCTGGAACCGCATGCGCGGCGTGGAGGCGAATGTCGAGCTCTACCAGCTGATGCAGTTCATCCTGGCCGACAACGCGCTGGCCCGCGAGCGCGCGACGCGGCCCGAATCGGTGCCCAAGCTGCGCGCCTGCTTCCACGTCGGCTCGCACTACGAGTTCTACCAATCCGAAGGGCTCAACCCGACCTCCTTCAGCTATTTGGTCGGCCAGGTCACCATCGAACTGGCCCGCATGATCGAGCGCGCCGAGCCGGGCCAGATCCTGGTCGGCAAGTTCAACACGCTGATGCACGATGAGTCCAACGCTGAAGACGTGCACATCGACAGCCTGGATTTCGTCGAGCGCACGCGCGCGCCGCTGCGCAGCCTGAATGGCCTGAAGCTGGCCGGCTCCGAGGTCGACGAGATCGCCTGCTACCTGACCGGCCGGCGTGACTCGACCGGCCTGTGGGGCATCAGCGAATACCAGATGGCCGACAAGCATGGGCTGATCCACCGCGTCTACAACGCCAAGATCAACATCCACCGCCGCAACGGCGAGCCCATCTACCTCGGCCTGCGCGAGGAAGACCTGCCCCCGGACGCGCCACGCACCGTGGCGGACACCGATTTCGCGCCGCTGCAAGGTTGACGAAGGTCCAGAGGTTACAAAACCAGTAGAGCCCTGACCCCAAACGGCCTGTTCATGCGTTCACCCCCTGGGTGCAGCGGCTAGGATGACCAGCGCCGTGACCGAGTCCTCCGCTCCTTTCGCTGCCCCTCCTGCGCCGGTTGGCCAGCGCCGGCTGCTGACCCTGCTGTTTGCCGACCTCAGCGGCTCCACCGCCATGGCCGAGTGGATGGAGGCCGAGCACTACGCGGCCATGCTGGCGGGCCTGCGCACGCTGTACGAACGCATCGTGCCCCACCACGGCGGCGTCATCGCCCGCATCCAGGGCGACGGCATGCTGGCCGTCTTCGGCCACCCCGAGGTGCGCGAGGACGACGGCCGCCGCGCCACCGAGGCCGCGCTGGAGCTGCACACCGCCGTGCGCGAGCTGCTGCCGCCCGGCCCGCGGCCGGCCGACTTCCCCGGCCTGGCCCTGCACAGCGGCATCCATGCCGGCATCGTCCTCATCAACGAGGGCGACCAGATGCGCGGCCGCTTCGAGCTGCTCGGCAACGCGCCCAATATCGCGGCCCGCCTGTCCGAGGCCGCCAAGCGCGACGAGATCATCGCCAGCGAAGAGAGCCTGGGCCTGCAGAGCCAGTTCTTCGACACCGGCCCGCGCTTCTCGCTGCAGCTGCGCGGCCGCGCAACGCCGTTGGCCGCCTACCGCGTCTTCGGCCGCGCCCCCGTGGGCCGGCGCTTCGAGGCCAGCGTGCGCCGCGGCCTCGCGCCCTTTGTCGGCCGTGGGGCCGAGCTGACTTCGCTGGACGCCGCCCTCGCCCGCGCTCTGCACGGCAACACGCTGTGGCTGGGCATACGCGCCGGCGCCGGCGTGGGCAAGACCCGGCTCACCGAGGAGTTCCTGCGCCGCGCGGCCGATCAGGCCTGCCAGATCCATCGTGGCTACTGCGAGAGCTACCTCAGCGCCGAACCACTGCAGCCTTTCCTGCAGATGCTGCGCGGGCTGGACGGCCTGCACGACGCGCCGCCCGAACTCTTCGCCGCCCAACACAGCCAGGCCGGCCAGCGCGCCGACGCCCTGCTGACGCTGCTGCTCGCGCTGGCGCGTCGCACGCCCCAGCTCGTCTTCATCGACGACCTGCAATGGGCCGACGACGCCTCGCTGCGCCTGCTGCACCGGCTGCGCGCCGGCGCCGAACGCGAGGGGCTGCCGCTGCTGCTGCTGACCGCCAGTCGGCCTCAGCCCGCCCTGCCCGGCGCCAACGACGGCGACGCCGACCTCATCGAGCTGCCGCCGCTGACCGAGACCGAGGCGGCGCGCGCCGTGCAGCAGCTTCTGCCGCAGATCGACCCCTTCATCGCCGCCGAGGTGCAGCGCCATGCCGGCGGCAACCCCCTCTTCATCGAGGAGCTCTGCCACGCCGCGGCCGACACCGGCGAAGGCCTGGTCGCGGGCCAGAGCAGCTCGGCCTGGCTGGCCGCGCTGGTCGAGTCGCGCGTCGGCCGCCTGCCGCCCGAACAGGCCCAGCTCGTGCGCCTGGCCGCCGTCATCGGCAACGTCATCCCGGTCTGGCTGCTGCAAGCCCTGGCCGGCCGCGGCGAGCAGCACCCGGATGTGCAGGCCCTGGCGGCCCAGGACTTCATCTTCCCGGACCAGCGCCCCGGCCATCTGCGCTTCAAGCACGGCATCACGCGTGACGTCGTCTACGAAGCCACCGGCCTGCATGAGCGCCAGGCCCTGCACCGGCGCATCAGCATCGAGCTGACGGCCCACGGCGGCAACGAGCTGCACGAGCAACTGGCCTACCACGGCGCCGCCGCCAACGACTGGCCCGCCRCCGCCCACCATGCCGAGGCCGCCGGCGACCAGGCCCTGGCCGCGTCTGCCCTGGACCGCGCCAAGAAGCAGTTCCGCGCCGCGCTGGCCGCGCTGGAATTCCTGGCCGACGACGACGCGCGCCAGCGCCGCTGGGTCGGCATCGCCCAGCGCCTGGGCATGGCCTGCGTCTTCGATGCCTCCCAGGACGACCTGCGCGTGCTCAGGCATGCCGCCGCGCTGGCCAAGGCCAGCGGCGACACCGGCCTGATCGCCCGCACCGAATACTGGCTCTCCTATGTCGGCTACGCGCTGGGCGAGACGCGCGACAGCCTGCGCCATGCGCGCGCCGCCGTCGAGATGGCCCAGGACTGCGGCGACCACGCGCTGCTGGCCCAGCTGCCCGGCACCGTCGGCCAGCTGCAGGCCGCCGCGGCCGACTACGCCAACGCCCTGCCCATGCTGGACCTGGCCATCGCCCGCCAGCGCGCCCGCGCCCGCAAGAGCGCCGTCAACCAGATCGGCCTGTCCTTCTCGCTGTGCTGCCGTGCCTATGTGCTGGGCGACCAGGGCCATTTCGAGCAGGCCCACGAGCTGTTCGGCGAAGCCCTGACGCCTTTCGACGGCAGCAGCCACGCCGTCGAGGCCAGCATCCAGGGCTGGCGTGCCGCCGTGCTGCTGTGGCAGGGCCGCTGGGCCGAGGCGCGCGAGGCCGCCCTCGTCGCCCACCGTGTCGGCGCCCAGGTGCGCAGCATGTTCACCTGCGCCATGGGCCATGCGGCCGGGGCCTATGGCGCCTGGATGCAGGAGGCCGACCCGACGGCCCGCCAGCACATCCTCGACGCCACCGCCTGGCTGGCGCCGCGCGGCGGCGGCCTGTACAGCAGCTTCCAGCACGGCTGGCTGGCCGACATCCTGGCCACCCAGGGCGACGCCGGCGCCGCCCGCCACCATGTCGCGCTGGCGCTGAAGCGCGGCCGCCAGCACGACTGGATCGGCGGCGCCATGGCCTACCGTGCCACCGCCCGCCTGGCCGCCCGCATGGGCGACGGCGAGCGCGCCAAGCGCTATCTCGGCCTGGCGCGCGGCGCCGGCGAGCAACGCAGCTCCCTGCACGAGGCCGCCGTGACGGCGCTGCTGGAGGCCGAGCTGAGGCTGGACGACAGCTGGCAGGCGGCGCGGGACCGCGCCGGACGGGAGTTCGAGCGCCTCGGGATGACCGGCTTCCTGGAGCGGGCCCTGCAGCTCTGAACGCTGTCGCGTCACAGCCAACGGCTACGTGAAACCACGTATCCAATAAAACAGAACGCCGTTTCATAGTTGCCCCGCGATGCGCGGCGATGCCGCACCGACCTGACGTCGCCGTGCCCATGCGCGCGGATCGACCGGTAGCGACCTGACGTCGGCACCGGTTTTCTTCCCCCTTGCCCCGACAGCCTTCGTGGCGGCCACTCCTCGGCCCCGGCGACGGCACGCTGCGCGCATCCGGACGGAAACCGCGCTGCCCCACAACGACAGGAGACATTCCCCATGATCACCAAGAAGCTCACCCCCCCGCCCCTGCCCGCCGTGCGCTCCGCTGGCGCCGCCATGTCGCTGCTGCTGGCCGCCTCGGCCGCCCACGCCGTCGACTGGCCTTCGGGCTATTCCAAATGCGCCGACGAAGGCGAAACCTGCAAGGTCGGCACCAGCACCCGCGCCGTGTCCTATGGCATCAAGGACAAATGGGTCATCAAGAACCTCAAGGGCGACATCGCCTGCACGACGGCCACCTTCGGCTCCGACCCCAATCCCGGCATCACCAAGAAATGCGCCCTCGGCCCGGTGGCGTCACCAGCCCCGACGCCGGCCCCCACGCCCGCACCGACTCCGGCGCCCACACCCGCTCCCACCCCTGCCCCGACCCCGGCACCTTCCCCCGCTCCGACACCCGCACCCGCCCCGGCCGGCGCCAGCGGCGGCTATGCCGGCACGGTCACCGGCGGCGGCAGCAAGACGGCCGTGACCGTCAGCACCGCCGCCGCCATGCAGGCGGCCCTCAATGCCTATGACGGCAGCTCCGGCCTGGTGCTGCGCTACACCGGCACATTCGACTTCGGAACCATCCCCGACGCCTGCACGCAGTGGCAGAAGCCGGCCGGCGCCATCGTCGAGATCAAGAACAAGAACAACGTGACCATCGAAGGCGCCAACGGTTCGGCGGCCAACTTCGGCCTGGCCATCAAGGCCGCGGCGCAGAACATCATCATCCGCAACATGACCATCGGCCTGCTGCCCGGCAGCATCGACGCCATCGGCATCGAGGGCCAGAGCGGAGGCACGCCGGGCTATATCTGGATCGACCACAACACCCTGTTCAGCAGCCTGAAGGAGTGCAGCGGAGCGGGCGACCTGGAGTTCGACGGCCTCGTCGACAACAAGGCCGGCGCCCACCACATCACCTACTCGTACAACTACATCCACGACCACCACAAGGTCGGCCTGATCGGCTCCAGCGACAGCGACGCCAGCGACCGCTTCATCACCTTCCACCACAACCACTACAAGGATGTGGGCTCGCGCCTGCCGCTGCAACGCGCCGGCTACACCCATCTGTACAACAACCTGTACTCGGGCATCCTGACCTCGGGCGCCAACATCCGCATGGGCGGCTACTCGCTGATCGAGGGCAACTGGTTCGAGAATTCGCAGAACCCGGTGACCTCGCGCGACAGCTCGTCCATCGGCTACTGGCAGCTGCGCAGCAACAACATCACCAGCCCGGCCGACTTCGCGACCTATGGCATCACCTGGGTGGCCAGCGGTTCGTCACCGTCGCGCGATGCGACCGACTGGGTCAGCACCGCCACCTTCCCGCTCGGCATTCCCTACAGCTACTCGCTGCAGGCGCCGTCCTGCGTGAAGCAGAAGCTGCCGGCGGCGGCGGGGGCGGGGACGAACTTCGCGAAGGTCAGCTGCTGATGAAATAGTGAGCCGGCGCCCGTGGTGCGGGTGCCGGTTACGGTGCTCGCCACTCTGCCCACCTCAACCCTTGAGGGTGGGAAGCGATGCCACGCGCGAGCGCCGTCTGGTCCCAACGCGAAACAGCCTCGGCTTGCTCAGTCTTGTGCGCAAGCAACTCTGCTTCTCCAATGAGATGGAGCTCTTGATGGGCTCCTCTGCCAAAGCGCTGCATAACGCTGTAGTGCTGGCTCATGCGGGGAAGCCAAACGCTGACCGTCAGTACATCAGTACCTTGGCCGTCGGGGTCTCTGTATATGCCTTCGCGGCCGAACGCCCACCAGACTCCGCCAGACCTGGCGTCGTCTAGGCTCGCCCAACCTTTGGCGACGGCCTCCTGTTGAGTCTCGGACTCGAAGTTGATCACGTGCCTTCCATCGCTTCCTGTCACGACAGCGAATGGGCAGATGAGTTCACCTCCCCGGTTTGCATCAGCAACCGCCGCGCAATGGGCGAGCACGAAGCCCGCGTATTCGAGCGCCTGACTCGGAATCGAAGCGCGGAACAGTGATCCAAGCATCAAGAGAAAATTCCTTCGGCAAAGGCCGGCAAACGGACAACACCCAAAGCGCCCAAGGCTTCATTAGCTTTTGGAGGACGCTGAACGCTTCGCCAACTCGTCAGCCAAATCCAACGCCCTTTCCAACGGCGACGTCGGAGACTTGCCGAAGTCAACTGAGGTCGGCAGAAGGCATCGCTGAAGCAATTCCAAGTTCGAAAAATCATCCGCTGCCAGTTCCAGAACGTCTGCAGTTGCCTCGAGATGGCTAGCCATACGTGCGTGGTAGCGCGCAAACGAGTACATAAGCTGGAGCACGTAGATCGCTACGACTACCGCGCCGATCCTTCCCAGGGCATGTGCCCAGAGCGCCGACGAAGCATCCGATTTATCGATATTCGATAGCGTGGCTCCGAAGGCGAAGACCACGACGACAAGCGCAGCCGAAACGAACATCCAAAGAAAGATCCGCGAGTAAGACTTTCGCGATGCCTCAGCACGCTGCTGAACTCGTGCCACCACATCTTTGACTTCGGACATTGAATACCTCCGCTATCTGGAAATAAGCTGGTGTGCTCAGGTGGAATCCGGCGTCACAAACACCCTCAATCCACCCCCATCGCCACCACCGTCGGCGCCCCCGTGTAGCGCAGCACCCCCGCATCCAGCACCGCAGCGATGACGCCCAGCATGACGCCCATGCCCATGCCATAGCCCGAGCAGGCATGCGGCGGCCGGCCCAGGGGGTCGTTGCAGTCGCCGCCAAAGGCGACGTGGTGGCGCAAAGGGTCCTGCTGGGTGGCCGAGCCCAGGCCGACGATGACGACGCGACCAGGTTCGATGTCCACCTGCCCCAGCTTGTGCGCCACGCGCGCCTTGCGCCAGATCTGGAAGGGCGTGGGGCGCTGGTTCAGCGTCGCGATCAACGTCGGACGCAGGCAGGCCACGGCCTCGGCGTAGGGCGGCGGAGCGTCCTGCGTCTCGGGCGCCACCGCGTTCCACTGCGGCTGCAGCTCCCACAGCTTGCGTGTCTGCACCCAGGCGGCCAGCACCGTGATCAGGTTGGCATGCGTGGTGGGCGGGAAGCCCAGCATGATGCCGGCCAGCATGCGCGCCGGCAGGTCGGGCGGGGCGCCGGGCACGGCGCGGGCTTCGTCGACGATCTTCTGGCCCAGCGGCGGCAGCTTGACGCCGGGCTCGGCCAGCCAGGCCTCGACGGCGGCCGTGAAGCGGCGGCCGGCGGCGCGGCCCTCGGCTTTCACGGCGTCGGTCGGGTAGGGACCGAAAACATGGCGCGAGACCTTGATGAGGTCGCGAGGGCAGCGCGGCGCGACACCGTTGGGGTAGGCCTCGGCGTGGAACTCGGTGCCCCAGATGTGGCGGCCATCGGGCTGGCCGAACCAGCGCTGGCACAGCGCCGCCAGCACGCCCTCGCTGAGGCGCTCGAAGTCCAGCGGCGTGTCGGTGGGCAGGTCCACGGGCTTCTGCGAGGCAGGGAAGGCGGCCAGCAGCGTGCGAGCCTCCTTCTTCAGGCCCTGCAGGCCAAGCTTGGCGGCCATATAGGCCTCGGCATAGCACTGCGCCTCGCTGTAGGCCTCGATGGCGGCGTTGATGGCCGGCGCCAGCTCGCGGTGGCCGCTGTCGTCGTCCTGGCCCAGGTAGCCCACGCCGATGGAGTCGTGCATGCGCTCGCCATAGCCGCTGACGGAGTAGCGGTCGGGGGCGTTGCGCAGCACCTCGCAGACACGCTCGGGCGCGCCCACGAGCACACCATAGGCGGTGTCGACAACGCCGCCAGGCTGGGCGCGCACCCAGGCCCAGGCGCCGTCGCGGCTGGTGGTGTCCTCCAGCCACAGCTGGCAGGCGGCCTTGTCCTGCAGGTCCGGCACGCGCTCGGGCAAAGGCGTGGGAGCAGGCAGCGGCAGGGGCAGTTCGACGAGGCCGGGCAGGGCCTTCAGCGCGACGACGGAGGGCAGGAAGAAATAGGCGCCCCATTGCAGCGTGACGAAGGGCTCGGGACCAAGGTCGATCTCATAGGGCTTGCCGCCATGCTCGAAGGGGAAGAGGCGCGGGCCGCCGCTGCCATCGACGACACCCAGCAGCGGGTCGCTCTGCGCCGAATAGCCGCCGCTGGCGTTGCCGCCGGCCACCCAGCGCTGCACCACCTCGAACTGCTCGGCCAGGTGGGCGTTGTAGGCCATGAAGACGAGGCCGCGGTCCTCGTCGTCGGGGGCGTCGGCATGCACCGGCGCGCCATAGCTCATGCCGCGCCGCAGGATGCGCGGCATGCGGCTCTTTGAAAACGCGGTGCCGGCCAGGTCGCGCGGGTTGGTGCGGCGGATGTGCGAGTGGAAGGGGCAGGCCGAGCCTTGCCCGTCCTTGGCGAAATTGAAGTCGTTGCCGCTGCCGGCGGCCTCGGGCGCCGCGAGCGCGCGGCCGTCCTGCCAGCGACCCATCAGCTTGGCCATCACCAGCTCGTGGTCGAGGCCGATCTTCCTGGCCTCCTGGTAGGTACGCCTGGCGAAGCGTCCGGTGTACTGGCGCAGCTTGCGCACGACGAGGAAGCTGCCGCGGTCCAGCAGCGCGTCGGGCTGCTCGGGCACGGCATGGCCCTTGTCGCGCTCGGTCGGGAAGCCCTGCAGCACCTCGCCGGTCTTGACGCGGTCGTCCCAGGACTGGCCGGTCGCTTCACCGCCCAGCACGGGCTGGCTGATGCCGTCCTTGAAGCCGAAGTGCTCCTTGTCGGCCGCATTGCTGCGCATGGGCTCGATGGCCATCAGCGCCAGGCCGGTGTTGACGGTCAGCTCGTGGGCCAGCTCACGCAGACGCTTGTCGTCGGCCGCACTGAAGTTCTCGCCCGGCTCGGTGGCCGGGAAGCGCAACTGCACCAGCACATGGGCGTTGGCCGGGTCAATGCGGTCGATGCCGTTGACGTGGCGGGCCAGCGTCCAGTGCGTCGGGTGGTTGTGGCGCACATCGCCCAGCAGGCCGGCGCGGGCGGCCATGCCCTCCTTGAAGGCCTGCGGGAAGCGGTCCAGCCGCGCGGCCGGGACGCCCAGCGCCTTCAGGCCAGACAGCGTCAGCGCGACCTGGCGCCAGGCGGTCAGCTGGGCGCCGTCCTCGTCGTCGCGCTGCACGGGCGCCGTGCTGAGCCAAGCCACGGCCTGGGTGGGCTGGGCCACGCGCAACAGCACCAGGCCGCCGCGGTTGCCGGGCGGCTTGGTCAGCAGGCAGCACTGCAGGTCGCCGGGCAGCAGCGGCAGCTCGCGCGCCTTGACCTCGGGCTCGGGCAGGACCTGCTCGAACCAGGCCAGCATTTCGTGATGACGCTGGCGCAGCTGGCCGCCGGCCGTCTTGCCGCCGTCCTTGGGGAACTGCTGGGCAGTGTCGAGCTGGCGCAGCTCGAACAGCACGTCCTGCGTGGCCCGCAACAGGCAGTCGCGGTCGGGCGCCGCGGCGCCGAAGTACCGCTGCAACGTGTACAGACCGGCCAGCGGCAGCAGGCCGCGCGTGGCCATCGCGAAGCGCTCCTTGTCACCGTCCGGCAGCGCTGGGGTCTCGCCGGAGGCCGGCGCGCGCAGGCGGTTGAAGGCCAGCTCGTTGGCGCGGCCGCGCTGGGCGGCCTCCAACCGGGCCAGGTACTCGCCATCGCCGACGCTGCGGCCGGAGGCGATGAAGAGGAAATCGGCCGAGATCTCGTGCTCGCGCACCCAGCGCGCATAGATCTCGAAGCTGCAGTCACGCGACAGCGTGTAGCCCTCGGTGTGGCAGAGCATCAGGTCCAGCGTGGAGCCGAGCTGGTCCCAGATGACGCGCATATAGGGCTCCCAGCCGCCGTCGAAGTTGACGGACAGCAGCAGCCGGTCGGGCGCGCCGTCCTTGCCGTCGACGATGCTCCAGCGGAAGGAATGGACGATGCGCCAACGGGCGACGATGTCGGTATAGGGCGAAGCGGGCGCGCTGGACTCGCGCGACCCCAGGCGCAGGCCGTTGAGCGTCTTCAGCACCTTGCGCAGGCGGTCGACGTAGGTGACGACCTCCAGCGCATCGACGAAGCCATGCTTGATGTCAGCCAGCAGATTGAGGTCGGTGATGCCACCGAGCTGGACGTCGTTGCCGCGTGCCATGACTTTTCCCCCTAGCTTTTAGGGAAGGAGTATCCCGGCACCGCATCACGGCGGCGTCAGGGCGCGCCCTCAGGTTTGACGACGGAACTGTTGATCCGCGCCGGCCGCATTTCATCCGCGAAAAACCGCGACCTATCGCAAACCCTTAGATCGCAGCCCCCCTCGAGAACACACTGGCGGCACACCAGAGAGAAAGAAGTACGCCATGAACCGCATCAGCACCACCACCGCCGCCCGCACCCGCCTGCAAGCCGTCAGCGCCGCCATCCTCGTCGCCATGGTCGCCCTGACCGGCGCCACCTGGATGACGCTCACCGTGCCGGCCGAAACACCCGACGTCATCAAGCTGGACCGCGTGGTCATCAGCGGCGTGAGCACCCCCGAGACCGTGGCCACCATCGAGCAGCTGCCGCGCGTCGTCATCGAAGGCCGCCGCACGGTCGACACCACCCAGGTTGCCAGCGCCGACGTGGCCCCGGCCGTCCGCTGACATCCCCTGAACAGCCCGGGCGTCCCCGGGCTGTTGACTGGGGCGAGGTGCACCACTCACCCCCCGAATGCGCGTCCCGACCTGAGGCCCTAGGGATTCTTGTGCGACCCGGGCCGGACTACGGTCCACACCCTCGTCACTCAACGATGGTGGTCCGCGATGGTGCTCAAACTTCTGCCATGGCTCCTCGCTGCGCCCCTGCTGGCGCACGCCGCGGACAACCTGGTCACCAACGGCTCGATGAACTTCGCCGGCGCCGGCGCCCCCACCGGCTGGACGCTCGTGGTGCCCACCGGCGAATCCTGGCAATCCTTCGAGAACCACGCCAGTCCGGAGGGCGGCTCCTACTTCGGCATCCAGGACCTCGACTCGTTCGCGCCCCGCTTCAACGCCGTCGGCATCACGCAACTCATCTCTGGGCTCCAGATCGGTGCCAGCTACCAGCTGAGCTTCTTCTCGATGTCCAACCACACCTCCCTGAGCCCCAGCGCCGTGCAGCAATGGCACGTCACGTTCGGCGCCCAGGACCAGACGGGGCAGCAAACCTCCGCCAGCGCGCAGACCTGGGTGCAGTCGACGATGACCTTCACCGCGACGGCCACGGTACAGGCCTTGACCTTCGCGGCCGAGTTCCTGCCGGGCTCCTATCCGGAGATMCTCAATGTCGACGGCGTGAGCTTGACGGCCGCGGCAGTGCCCGAAGTCTCGGCCCAACATCTGCTCGCCGCGGGGCTGCTGGCCCTGGCTGGATTGAAGCTGCGGCGCCGTCGCCAGGCCCCCTGACCCCTTGACCTCCACGCGTCGCGCGCCTTGAGCCAGGTCTGGCAACAGTGGCAGGCGCTCGCGGCATCGTTGCCGCACAAGGCGCTGGGGCTGGGCGTCTGGCTGCTGGTGATGGCGCTGGTCTTCGGCCTGCTGGAGCGCCGCTTTGCGATCCGGCCGCAGCGCTTCCTGCGCCCCCACATGGCGCAGGACCTGGGCTATTACTTCCTGGGCGGGCTGCTGCCGCCCTTCCTGACCGTGATGGCGACGGTGGCCCTGAGCTGGTTCGTCAGCGGGCTCGTGCCAGCCGGCTTTTACGGCTGGGTCGCGAGCCTGCCCTTCGCGGTGCGCGTCGCCGCCATGGTGGTGCTGGGCGACGTGGCCTTCTACTGGGCGCATCGCTGGTCGCACGAAAACGAATGGCTGTGGCGCATGCACGCCGTCCATCACAGCCCGACGGCGATGGACTGGCTGGTCAACACGCGCGCCCACCCGCTGGACCTGGTTTTCGCCCGCGCCGTGTCGGCGGTACCCATCGTCGTGCTCGGCATTCGCCAGGCCAACGACGGGCTGGACGCGGCCGTCGCGGTCTACCTGGCCCTCACCACGCTGTGGGCCTTCTTCGTGCACACCAATCTGAAGTGGCGTTTGGGCTGGCTGGAACAGCTCGTCGTGACGCCCGCCTTTCATCACTGGCACCACGCCAACATGCCGGGCACGCTGAACAAGAACTACGCAGCGCTGTTTCCGTGGATAGACCGCCTGTTCGGCACCTACCACCTGCCCGCGCAGCAGTTCCCCGCCTCGTATGGCGCGGACCGTGAACTGCCCGAAACATTGGGCCAGCAGTTGGTCAGCCCGTTCAGGAAGCGCCCGGGCTAAGCAGGGCCTTCAGCGCCCGAGCACGCGCAGGATCTCGCGGCCATAGGCCTCGAGCTTCTTGGCCCCCACGCCACTGATCTCGCCCAGCTCGGCGAGGTCGCCCGGCAGCACGCGCGCCATCTCGGCCAGCGTCGAGTTCTGGAAGATGACGTAAGCCGGCAGGCCATGTTCCTTGGCCACCTCGGAGCGCCAGGCCTTCAGCGCCTCGAAGCGCTCCTGGCCTTCGCCGTCCAGGCCCAGCGCCGGGTCGGCCTTGGGTTTGGCCCCGCCCCGCGCCGTCTTGGACTTGCCACGCGGCTTCTTCTCCTCGGCCTCGCGCAGGCGCAACTCCACCTCGCCCTTGAGCACCGCCCGGGCGCTGTCCTGCAGGGCCAGCGTGTGGAACTCGCCTTCTGCCGCCACATGGCCCAGCGAGATCAGCTGGCGCAGCACAGCCCGCCACTGCTGCTCGGACAGGTCCGACCCGCAAGCCCAGGTGGACAGCTGGTCGTGGCCGTACTGCCGCGTCTTGTCCGTCGCCTTGCCGCGCAGCACGTCGATCAAATGACCGGCGCCGAAGCGCTCGCCGCGCTGGTGGAAGCGGTAGATGCAGCTCAGCAGCTTGCGCGCCGCCTCGGTGCCGTCCCAGGTCTGCGGCGGGTTCAGGCAGTTGTCGCAGTTGCCGCAGGGTTTTGCATCCTCACCGAAGTAGTTCAGCAGGCGAACGCGGCGGCAGTCGGTCGCCTCGGCCAGCGCCAGCAGCGCGTCCAGCTTGCCGCGCTGACCCTGCTTGAAGACCTCGTCGGCCGGGCTGTCGTCGATCATGCGGCGCTGGTTGACGACGTCGGCCAGGCCATAGGTCATCCAGGCCTCGGCCGGCGCGCCATCGCGGCCCGCGCGGCCGGTCTCCTGGTAGTAGCTCTCGATGTTCTTGGGCAGGTCCAGGTGGGCGACGAAACGCACATCGGGCTTGTCGATGCCCATGCCGAAGGCGATGGTGGCCACCATGACCAGGCCTTCCTCGCGCAGGAAGCGGTCCTGGTGGCGGCGGCGCACGTCGGCGTCCAGGCCGGCGTGATACGGCAGCGCCTTGATGCCTTCGCTCTCCAGCCACACGGCCGTCTCGTCGACCTTCTTGCGGCTCTGGCAGTAGACGATGCCGGCCTCGCCCTCGTGCTCGTCGTTGATGAAGCGCAGCAGCTGGTC
The DNA here is from genome assembly GCF_056403315.1 of Roseateles sp. P2_H4. Lineage (NCBI taxonomy): Bacteria > Pseudomonadati > Pseudomonadota > Betaproteobacteria > Burkholderiales > Sphaerotilaceae > Roseateles > Roseateles sp. P2_H4. Next base: position 56,935 of record NZ_JBFUFR010000038.1, read on the forward strand.
GCGCGGCGAGGCGGTCTTCTCGGCGATCAGGTAGCGGATATTGGGTCGGTCGAAGCTGCTGATGAAGACGCGCGCGTCCTGCAGCTGCAGCCTCTCGATGATGTCGGCCCGGGTCAGGTCGTCGGCCGTCGCCGTCAGCGCCACGCGCGGCACGTCCGGGAAGCGTTCGTGCAGCAGGCTCAGCTGCAGATATTCCGAGCGGAAGTCATGCCCCCACTGGCTGACGCAATGCGCCTCGTCGATGGCGAACATCGACAGCAGGCCGCGTTCGTTCAGTGATTCCAGCTGGGCCAGGAAGCGCGGCGTCGTCAGGCGCTCGGGCGCGGCGTAGAGCAGCGTGAGGCGCCCGCTCATCATCTCGCGCTCGATGCGCGTGGATTCCTCGCCGGTCTGGCTGGAATTGAGGAAGGCCGCGTGCACGCCGGCCTCCTCCAGCGCACCGACCTGGTCGTGCATCAGCGCGATCAGCGGGCTGACGACGATGGCCACGCCCTGCTGGCGCGTGTGGCGCACGATGGCCGGCACCTGGTAGCAAAGGCTTTTGCCGCCGCCGGTGGGCATCAGCACCAGCGCGTCGCCGCCGGCGGCCACCTGCTGGACGATGTCGGCCTGCTGGCCGCGGAAGGCGGTGTAGCCGAATACTGCTGACAGGACCTGGTGAGCTGCGGATTGCAGGTCGTCGGAGGCTTGGGGAAGATGCAGGGGCGGATTCATTCAGCCGCCATTGTCCCAGGAGCCCCCAGATGCCCACACCCACTGAATTGCGCGATCTGCTGATCCGCAATTTCAACGAGGCGCCGCGCGAGCGCTTCGTCCGCGCGCCGCGCTATGACACCGAGACAACCAGCCTCACCAAGGGCACCGCGGCGAAGAAGCTCGGCGCCAGTTTCGACATCGTGGCACCCGGCCAGATGAGCTGCCCTTACCACCTCCACCATGCGGAGGAGGAGATGTTCATCGTGCTGCAGGGCGAGGGCACGCTGCGCGTCGCGGGCGAGCAGGTGCCCATCAAGGCCGGCGACGTCATCACCATCCCGCCGGGGCCCGAGTACCCCCACCACATCATCAACACCTCGGACGCACCGCTGCACTACCTCAGCATCAGCACGATGGAAAAGCCCGAGGTTTGCGAGTACCCGGACTCGGGCAAGGTCGGYGTCTTCGCGCCGGGTTTGCGCCTGTTGCAGCGCAAGGAGGCCGGGCTGGACTACTGGGACGGGGAACCCTGAGCCGGCCTCACGGCAAATGCCAGTTGTTCAGCGGCAGCACGCCCGTCCATCGGTCGCCGGACTTCAAGCCATGCTGCTGGACGGTCAGGCTCGTCGCGTCGAAATCGAACAGGGCGTAGTTGGCGCGTGGTTTGCCGAAGACCAGCCCCTTGCGTGCGACGGCGGAGGTCACGATCTCCACCAGCCCGGCGTCGTCGTAGCGATCGTTGTTGTGGATGTCACCGCTCAGCACCAGGGCGCCGGGCCGATCGCCCAGCAGGTCGCACAGCCGTCTGAAGGCCGCAGGGCTGCGCTCCCAGGCATCCTCAAAGGCCCCGTAGCCATAGGCGGTGGTGCTGGACACGACCAGCAGGTAGGGGGCGTTTGAAGTCGCCACGACGTGTTCGAACCAGGCCCACTGCTTGGCGCCCAGCATGCCGTCGCGGTCGAAGATGGAATCGGTGATCTTGCGGCGGTAGAAGCGCGCGTCCAGCACGATGACCTCGACGGGGCCGAGGCGCCGATGGCTGTAGACGTCGTTGCCGGTCTGCAGCGGGCTGAAGGCCGTGATCAGCTCGCGGCGCGCCGCCTCGCACAGCGCGATGTCCTCGCCGCCGCCAAAACGGTCGTTGCCCAGGAAGTCGTGGTCGTCGTAGATCGCGATCACCGGCTTGCCGCGCTGCGCCATGTCCGCCAGCAGCGCGGCGAAGTTGGGCTCTGCCTTCTGTTTCGCGTACAGGCTTCTCAGCTCGGCGGCCAACTTGGCCGGGTCGCTATGGAAGTCATGTTCGAGATAGATGTTGTCGCCCACCAGGATGAGGGCGTCCGGTTGGGCGGCCTGGATGGCTCCCCAGACGGGTTGAACCGGAAAGTGCTCGAGCTTGCAGCACGACGC
>NZ_JBFUFR010000039.1:0-58051 GCF_056403315.1 Roseateles sp. P2_H4
CCCCGGCGGCGCCGACGGCCGGCCGCCGCCGCGCCGCGATGGCCCTCCGCCGCGCCGCGATCCGTCCAATTTCGGCCCACGCATCGTCGTGCTGGCGGCTGACGGCGTCACACCTCTGGCCGGCCGGCGCGAGACGTTGGACCGCCCCGGCCAGACCCGCGCCGTCAAGCTCAACGGCCAGACTTTGGCCGTGCTGCGCCTGGCCGAGCGGGCCGGCCCGGCCGAGGGCGTGGACGCAAGCTTCCTGCGCCGCCAGTACATTGGCTTGGGCGCCGTCGCCGTCGGCGTCATGGCGGTTGCCCTGGTGCTGGCGCGGCTGCTCGCGGTGCGCTGGGCGCGCCCGCTGGCCGAGGCCCAGGTGGCCGCGCGGCGTATCGCGGCGGGTGAGTTCGGCGTGCGCCTGCCCGTGCCGCGCGACGGCGGTGGGGCCAGCGAGATCGCGGGCCTGCAGGGCGACATCAACGGCATGGCCGAGGCGCTGCAGCGGCTGGAGACCAGCCGCCAGCGCTGGATCGCCGAGTTGTCCCACGAGCTGCGCACGCCACTGGCGGTGCTGCGCGGCGAGGTCGAGGCGCTGGTGGACGGCATCCGCCCGCTGGATCAGGCGGCGCTCGCCTCGCTGCAGGAGGAGATCAAGCGCCTGTCCCGCCTCGTCGAGGATTTCCATCTGCTGGCGACGTCGGAGCTGCGCTCCCTGCCTTGCGAGTTCGAGCCGGTGGCGCCGGCCGCGCTGCTGCAGGCCGCCATCGAGCGCATCGCGCCGCGGGCCAAGGCGCGCGGCCTGGTCATCGAGGCGCCTGTGCCCCCGGTGCTGCCCGCCGCGCATTGGGACGCCGTGCGCATCTCCCAGCTGCTGGCCAATCTGCTGGAGAACAGCCTGCGCTACACCGAGGCGCCGGGACTGCTGCAGATTTCGGCGCGCCCGCTGGGGGCGTCCCTCGAGATCCGCCTGGAGGACACGCCGCCGGGTGTGCCCGAGGCCGAGCTGGACCGGCTCTTCGACCCGCTCTACCGCGTCGACCCCTCACGCAGCCGCGCCTTCGGGGGCTCGGGCCTTGGGCTGGCCATCGCGCGCGCCATCGCGCAGGCCCATGGCGGTCGGCTGCGCGCCGAAGCCTCGTCGCTGGGCGGGCTGGCCATGGTGCTGACGCTGCCGCTCAAACCCGAGGGGAGGAATGCATGAGTGACCTCATCCTCATCGTCGAAGACGAGCCCAAGCTCGCGGCGCTGGTGCGCGACTATCTGCAGGCGGCGGGCTTTCGCAGCGAATGGCTGGCCGATGGCCGCCAGGCCCTGGAGCGGCTCAAGACCGGACCGATGCCGGCGGCCGTGCTGCTCGACGTCATGCTGCCGGGCCTCGACGGCCTGGAGGTCTGCCGCGCCGTGCGCGCCTTCAGCGACGTGCCCATCCTCATCAACAGCGCCCGCGTCGAGGAGCTGGACCGGCTGCTGGGCCTGGAACTGGGCGCGGACGACTATGTCTGCAAACCCTTCAGTCCGCGGGAGCTGGTCGCCCGGGTGAAGGCCCTGCTGCGCCGCGCCCAGGGGCGGCTCGCGCCCGCCACGTTGGTGCCGGCGGGCGGTGGCTTTGCGGTGGACGAGGGCGGCCAGCGCATCGTCTGGCGAGAGCAGGCGCTGGCGCTGACGCCGGTGGAGTTCCGCCTGCTGCGCCAGTTGCTGCAGCACCCTGGGCGGGTGTTCGAGCGGGCCCAGTTGCTGGACCTCATCCACGAGGACTTCCGCGACGTGTCCGACCGCGTCGTCGACAGCCACATCAAGAACATCCGCCGCAAGCTCGCGGCGCTGGGCCCGGCCCAGGAATGCATCACCTCGGTGTATGGCGTCGGCTACCGGCTGGATCTGGCCTGACGGCGCCTCGTTGCTTTTGGGCAACTCGCCAAGGGTGGTCCACCCGAGGCTGAAAGGAGGGGCACTGCCTGGGTGCGCGGCTGCTTCATCATGGGTCTTTCAAGCCCCATTCCGGGTAAACCAGACTGCGGTCGCAATTGAATCCGGTTCCAGATTCGGATATCGTTGACAGCGTTGTCTATTTGAATTGATCCGCAGATCGATGGGTCTCAGGCCTGAAAGCTGAGATCGCTACCAGGGCTCGTCCCGATGGTTGTGCATCCGCGCACGATTCGCAGTCCGGCGACCCCGGAAAGAGCCGTCTTTGCAGGTGTTGTTGATTGCGCACATGGCGCCATCAACTCTCGTAAACCCCAGCAGTCGTGGGGAGGCCAAAACGTACAGTACGCCGGCGCCTGCAAAGGGCATCCTCTTTTTTTGGGGGATGTTGGTAACGCTACCAGGCGCTGACATCAGCGGGCCATAAAGTCGTCATCAATCGGCTGCAAGAGCCGGCCTAAGCAAGTAAGGAGACAAATGAAACACCCCCAGATTTCCAAGGCCCGTCGGGCGCCCCAATTCGCGCAACGGCTCAAGCCGGTGGCATGGGCCTCGTCGATCGCGCTGCTGACCGGCGCAGCGGCTGTGCAAGCCCAGCAAACCGGTGCCACAGCCGCCCCTGCCGCGCAGTCCCTGGAGACCGTCGTCATCACGGGCATTCGCAAGTCGCTAGACAGCGCTGTCACGCTCAAACGCGATAACCGCGGTCTGGTCGACGGCATCGTTGCTGAAGACATCGGCAAGTTCCCTGACACCAACCTCGCCGAGTCGATGCAGCGTATCGCCGGCGTGTCCATCGACCGCAATATGAGCGGTGAAGGCTCGCAAGTCACCGTTCGCGGTGTCGGCCCCGCATTCAACATGGTGCTGCTGAACGGCCGGCAGATGCCGACCTCCAACGGTGCCGGTCGCGCCTTCGACTTTGCCAACCTGTCCTCCGACGCAGTTTCCGCGCTGGAGGTGTACAAGACCGCGCGTGCCTCGTCCCCGACGGGCGGCATCGGCGCCACCATCAACGTCAAGACGGCCCGCCCGCTGGATGTGCGCGAAACCATCGCCAGCATCGGCATCAAGGCCAACTATGACCAGTCGATCGGCCGCCTGCCGGGCGAGATTGCGGGCTCGAAGGTCACGCCAGAGGTCTCCGGCATCTACAGCACGACCTTCGGGGACCGCACGGTCGGCATCTCGATCAGCGGCAACTACTCGAAGCGCAACTCGGGCTCGAACAACGCGTTCACCGGCAACGGTTGGCAAACCGAGCCCGTCACCAGCGGTACGGCAGGCACCGCCTACGGGGGTGTTCCGGCCAGCAACCTGAGCAACTTCCCGACCAGCGGCAACTACGTCACGCACACGAATGACGTGCGTTACCGCGTGACCGATCTGGAGCGCGAGCGCTGGAACGGTCAGGCCGTCCTGCAGTTTGCCCCGACGAAGGACCTGAAGTTCACGCTGGACCACACGATTGCCATCAACGCGACCAAGCAGAACGCCGTTGAGAACTCCTCCTGGTTCGGCCCCTCGTTCTCGGGCCCGTTGAATGGCCAGCCGCCCACGACGTTCTCCGCGACGAGCAAGGTCTACGACCCGATCATCCAGACGGCCACGTGGGACGGCACGCACGACTACGCGATGTACGTTGCCCAGCAGGCGATCAAGACCAAGCTGAACTCCACCGGTTTCAATGCTGCATGGAAGGTCAGTGAAAAGCTGAACTTTGATTTAGACGCTCATAAGTCGACGTCCCGGACGAATCCGGACAGCCCTTATGGCGATACCAACGTCATTGACCTGGCACTGTTCAACCAGGGCAACACGACGATGTTCTACGACCAGAAGTTCCCGGTCATGCAGTCGCCCGGCTTGAAGTACGACGCCAACAAGACCACCGTCACGGGTTCTCAGTTCACGAACAACATTTCGTACCAGGACGTCGACCAGGTCCAGGTCAGCGGCACCTACAAGCTGAGCACCGATGACAAGCTGCTGGCGGGTCTTGGTTTCACCAAGCTGAAGAACCGCTCGGCCGGCTCGAACAACTTCCACGGCGACTGGGGTGGCATCGGCCCGCAAGGCTCGTTCAAAGACATGACCGTGGCCCAGTACAACATCGCCAGCTTCTACGGCCAGATTCCCGGCAGCGGCGACTCGCGCCAGTTCCCCACGTTCTACGTGCCGAACTTCGACCAACTGCGCGCGCAGGCCGTCAAGAACGCGCAGACGTATCGTCCGACGTCGCTCCCGCCGGGCAATCCGCTGAGCGCGGCAGAGGCAGACGCCTACTTCAAGCCGTATACCGACTTCACCAACGGCAACGATTGGCGCACCACCGAAAAGTCCACCGCGGCCTATGGCCAGTGGGACCACTCGTTCGACACGTCCATCCCGATGAACCTGTCGGTCGGTCTGCGCTATGAGCAGACGAAGATCACGTCCTCGTCACAAGTCACCTCCTACAACGGCACCACCTGGTATGCGGAAAACGAGGTGAGGCTCGATGGCGCAACCACGACCTTCGGTACCAAGGACGGCAAGTACAGCTATTGGCTGCCCAGCATTGACTGGGATGCCGACCTGACGTCCGACATCAAGGTGCGTGCGAGCTACGGCGTGAACATCGGTCGCCCGGACTTCGGCAGCATGCTGGGCGGTGTCGCTCTGAACGCGAACTCGGGCCGCTACAACATCCACGGCGCCGGTTCGACCGGTGACCCGGCACTGAAGCCGCTCAAGTCCAAGAACTTGGACCTGTCCGCCGAGTACTACTACGCCAAGTCGTCGTATGTGGCAGCGGGCGCCTTCTACAAGAAGGTGACCGACTTCTTCACCACGAAGACGGTTCAGCAAACGTTCGCCGGCCTGAACCAGCCTGCCAGCGGCACGTATTTCGACGCCGCCCGGGCGGCGGGTATTCCTGCTGACAGTCCCAAGCTGCTGCGCAACTACATCTTCCAGCACTACAACGGCCAGCCGGGCGTCACGGTCACCGATGCCAGCGACCCGACCTTCCTGAAGGGCAACATTGCGGGCACGATCCCCGGCGCCCAGCCGCTGATCTTTGACATCACGACGCCGTCGAATGCCGGTGGCGACAACATCAAGGGCCTGGAGTTCAACTTCCAGCACATGTTCGCCAGCAGTGGCTTCGGTGTTTCGGGCAACTACACCAAGGTCCGCAGCGGCTTGAAGTACCGCAACGACGCTTCAAGCACCGATGTGCAGTCGCCTCTGGTGGGTGTCAGCGATTCCGCCAACCTGGTGGGCTTCTTCGAAAACGAGGTGTGGTCGATTCGTGCCGCCTACAACTGGCGCGATTCGTTCCTCTTGGGTAACGACAACGGCAACAACCCGCGGTACACCGAGGCCTTTGGTCAGGTGGACGCGTCCATCGGCTACAAGATTGGCAAGAACCTGACCCTGCAGGCCGACTTGCTGAACTTGAACGATGGCTACATCCGCACCCATGGCCGCAGCAAGAACGAGATCATCTCCGCCATCCAGACGGGCCGCCGTTACCTGGTCGGTGCTCGCTATCGCTTCTGAGCGATGAGCACCGCCGCCCGGTAAACGCCCCTCGGGGCCGTTCGCCGGGCGACCCAGATTGGCCGAGGCGGGCGCGCAACGCCCACCTCGGCCAAATTTCCTTTCAGAATTCCTCGGCCTTTGCGGCGTGCCCGGCACCCGCACGGCCATACTTTGCGGGATGAGTTCCGAGGTGACGAGAGCCGTTCGACGTATCGTGGTGCTGGGGGGAGGCTCGGCCGGTTGGTTGACGGCTGCGACCCTGGCGGCGGAACTGGGCGGTGACGGCCCCGACGCGCTGCAGATCACGCTCATCGAATCCCCCGACGTGCCCTCCATCGGCGTGGGCGAAGGCACCTGGCCGACGATGCGCGCCACGCTGCACCGCATCGGCCTCAGCGAGGTCGACCTGGTTCGCGAATGCGACGCGTCGTTCAAGCAGGGCTCCCGTTTCGACGGCTGGCTGCATGGCGGCGCGGGTGACCGCTACTACCACCCCTTCACGCTGCCGCACCGGCACGGCGACGTCGATCTCGCCGGCGCCTGGTTGCAGGGCGGGCGTGAGCAGGGTTTTGCCGAAAGCGTCGGCGCTCAGCCGCATCTGTGCGACGCCCACCTCGCGCCCAAGCAGACGACGACGCCGGACTTCGATGGCGTCATGAACTATGGCTACCACTTCGACGCGGTCAAGCTCGGTCTGCTGCTGCGGCGACATGCGACGACCGTGCTCGGCGTGCGCCACGTCGTCGATCATTTCACTGAAGTGCGCTCGCACGAGAACGGCGACATCGCCGCGCTCGCCACCCGCGAGCATGGCGACCTGGCAGGCGATCTCTTCATCGATTGCTCGGGCCTGGCCTGCCTGCTGCTGGGCCAGCACTACGGCGTTGGCTTGCGCTCCGAACAAGGCGTGCTGTTCAACGACAGCGCGCTGGCCATCCAGGTGCCGCATGCCGACGCGCAGGCACCGCTGGCGTCAGCGACCATCGCCACCGCCCACGCTGAAGGCTGGACCTGGGACATCGGCCTGCCCACGCGACGGGGTATCGGCCTGGTCTATTCAAGCAGCCACACCGACGACGCGGCCGCGGAGCGTGCGCTGTCGGGCTATCTGGAGCGCTGTGGGCTGGCACAGGCCGGTGCCGCGCTGCGCCGGATCCGCTTCAGCCCGGGTTATCGCGAGCACTTCTGGCACCGCAACTGCGTCGCTGTCGGCCTGGCCGCCGGCTTCATCGAGCCACTGGAGGCGTCGGCGCTGGCGCTGGTCGAACTGTCGGCCGCTTTCATCCGCGACGAGATGCCGACCCACCGGGCCGACATGGACCTCGTCGCCCGGCGTTTCAACGATGCGTTTGCCTACCGCTGGGCCCGCATCATCGACTTCCTGAAGCTGCACTATGTGCTGAGCCGCCGCGACGACGCCGACTACTGGCGCGAGCACCGTGCGCTGGCCACGCAGCCCGACTCGCTGCGCGAGTTGTTGCAGCTCTGGCGACATCGCGCGCCGTCGCGCAACGACTTCTACCGCGTGGAGGAAGTCTTTCCCGCAGCCAGCTACCAGTACGTGCTCTACGGCATGCAATTCAAGCCCGCGTCCCGCGCGCTGCGCCCGGACCGGCTGTCCGCGGCCCAGTCCTGCATGAAGGACGTGACGACAATCACCCGGCGGTTGCTGGGCGGCCTGCCCCGCCACCGCGACCTCATCCAACACATCCGCGCGCACGGCATGCCGCTGGCCGCCTGACCCACCGACGAGACCCCATGCTGCAAATCCTCAACAACGTCCAGCACAAGGACCTGCGCGTCATTACCCAGCGTGGCGCGCAATGGGGCGACGACATCATGTCGGCGCCCGTGACCGTGGACGAATTCCGCAAGCTCCAGGCGCATTACCCCATCGTCTTCCAGCCGGATGACAAGGGCGGCTTCGCGCCGGCGGTGCTGTTCGGCCTGCAGGAGGGCGAGAACCTGTTCCTGAACGGCGAGGGCTGGGACGCTGACTACCTGCCGCTGTCCGTGCAACGTCTGCCTTTCTCCATCGGCATTGCCGAAGACGAAATGCGCATGATGGTCGACATGGACAGCAAGCGCATCAGCCACGGTGCCGAGGGCGAAGCCGTCTTCCTGCCGCAGGGTGGCACGACTGATCTGACCGAGAACGCGAACTCCGTGCTGCGCACGCTGCATGAGGGCCTAGAGGCCACGACCGACTTCATCCAGACGCTGATGAAGTACGAACTGCTCGAGTCCTTCGTGCTCGACGTGGAGCGCCCTGACGGCTCGCATGGTCAGCTGGCGGGCTACTACATCATCCAGGAGGAGCGCCTCGCCGCGTTGGACGCCAGCACCGTCGGCCTGCTGCACCAGGCCGACTACCTGCAGCCCATCTACATGGCCATCGCTTCGCTGTCCAACTTCACAAAGCTGATCAAGCGCCACCTCGCACGCGAGGTGTGAGCAGGATGTCGGAGCGCAGTGATGTGAGCGCCGAGGCGATCCCGGCAGACGTGCTCCAGTCCACCCAGCCCGTGCTGATGCGCGGCTTGGTCGAGCGCTGGCCGCTGGTGCAGGCCGCGCAGCGGTCCGACGCCGACTTTTGCGACTACCTGCGGCGCTTCGGCGCCAGCACACGCCTGGCCCTCTGGCGCGGTGCGCCGGAGATCGGCGGGCGCTTCTTCTACAACGACGAGTTCAGCGGCTTCAACTTCCAGCACGAGGTCCACACCTTTGGCGCGCTGCTGGACGAACTGCTTGCCGGCACGCCCGATGCGCTCTACCTCGGCTCGACGGAGATCGACAGGGCCTTTCCCGGCCTGCGCCAGCACAACGACCTGCCCGCCCTCGCCGGCCTGCAACCGCACGTCAGTCTGTGGCTCGGCAACCGCATGCAGGTGGCCACGCATTTCGACCTGCCGGACAACATGGCCTGTGTCGTCGCGGGCCGGCGCCGCTTCACGCTGTTCCCGCCCGAGCAGGTGGCCAACCTCTACATCGGCCCATTGGACCTGACGCCCGCCGGCCAGCCGATCAGCCTCGTCGATCACGCGCGTCCCGACCTCGACCGCTTTCCGCGTTACGCGCAAGCGCTGGAGCATGCGCAAACCTTCGAATTGCTGCCAGGCGATGCGCTCTTCATCCCCAGCCAGTGGTGGCATGGCGTGGAGTCGCTGGAACCCATCAGCGCGCTCGTCAACTTCTGGTGGCGGCAGTCCCCGGCCTTCATGGACGAGCCGATCAACACGCTGTTGATGGCCCTGCTATCGCTGCGCGACCTGCCGCCGGCCCAGCGCGATACCTGGCGCGCGCTGTTCAACCACTACGTCTTCGACGCCGATGAACAGACGGCCGCCCACATCCCGCCCGCTGCGCGCGGCATCCTCGCGCCGATGACCGACAACAGCGCGCGTCAGCTGCGCTCGATGCTGCAGAACCGACTCAAACGATGAGCTCTTCCACGACCATGACCACCGCTCCAAAACCCATCCGTCGCGTCGTCATCGCCGGCGGCGGCACTGCTGGCTGGATGGTGGCCGCGGGCCTGTCCAAATGCCTGGGCAAGCATTACGACATCCGCCTCGTCGAGTCCGAGGAGATCGGCACGGTCGGCGTCGGCGAGGCCACGATCCCGACGCTGCACATCCTGCACGAGATCCTGGACCTGGACGAGCGCGAGTTCATCCAGGCCACGCAGGCCACGTTCAAACTCGGCATCAGCTTCGAGAACTGGCGCAACGTCGGCGAGAACTACTTCCACTCCTTCGGCAAGACCGGCAAGGGTCACTGGACGGCCGGCTTCCACCATTTCTGGTTGGAAGGCCGCAAGCGTGGCCTGGCGAGCGACTACGGCGACTACTGCCTGGAGCTGCGCGCCGGGCTGGACAACCGCTTCGCGACGCTGCCCGACAACGGCATCAACTACGCCTATCACTTCGACGCGACGCTCTACGGCCAGTACCTGCGCCGCTTCTCCGAAGCGCTGGGCGTGCAGCGCATCGAAGGCAAGATCGCCAAGGTCCACACCGACGCTGCCAGCGGCGACATCACCGGCCTGCAACTCGATGGCGGCGCGCTGATCGAAGGCGACTTCTTCATCGACTGCACCGGCATGCGTGCGTTGCTCATCGGCGAGACGCTGGGCGTGCCCTACGAGAGCTGGTCGCACTGGCTGCCCTGCGACAGCGCGCTGGCTGTGCAGACCACGCTGGTCGGCGAGCCGGTGCCCTACACCCGCGCCATCGCCCACCCCTGGGGCTGGCAGTGGCGCATCCCGCTGCAGCACCGCGTCGGCAACGGCGTCGTGTTCAGCAGCAAGCACATCAGCGACGACGAAGCCAAGGCCGCGCTGCTCGCCAACGTGCAGGGCGAGGTGTTGCGCCCGCCGCGCGTCATCAAGTTCACACCGGGCCAGCGCCAGCAGGTCTGGAAGAAGAACTGCGTCGCCATTGGCCTGGCCAGCGGCTTCCTGGAGCCGATTGAATCCACCAGCATCCACCTGATCCAGAAGGGCCTGACCCGCCTCGTCGAACTCTTCCCGACCGACGGCGTCCGCCAGAGCGATATCGACGAGTACAACCGGCAGACGCAGGAGGCGATCGAGATCGTCCGCGACTTCATCATCCTGCACTACCACGTCAACAACCGCACGGACTCGGCCTTCTGGCGTGACTGTCGCGAGATGGATGTGCCGCCGCTGCTCAAGCACCGCATCCAGCATTTCCGCGACACCGCCCGCATCATGCTGAACCAGGGCGAGCTGTTCGCCGAGAACTCCTGGGTGCAGGTCATGATGGGGCAGGGCATCACGCCTGCCAGCCACCACCCCATCACTCGCAACATGGACAACCGCAACCTCGCGGAGTTCCTCGGCGACATCCGCAAGGATGTGGCGCGCACGCTGATGAAGTTGCCCAAGCACCAGCAGTTCATCGACGGCTTCTGCCCCGCACCCAAGCTCGACCTGGTCACGAACAAGCCTGTCGTCGGCCCCGAGCTGCGCATCAACCCCAACGCTCGTCTGGAGACGGTGCAGCTGTCCAACGGCGCGACGGTCTACGTGGTCGACGACTTCGCGCAAGACCCCGAGGCCCTCCTGGCGCTCGCCCAGGCCCAGGCCGGCCAGTTCGAGGCGCCCGCCGGCCATCCCTATCCCGGCCCGCAGCTGGCACTGCCGGACGGCATCGCCGGCGCACTGGGGGGCTATTTCGAACAGCACCTGCGCCCCCGGCTGGGTGCCGGCCCGGGGCTGGGCATGTTCGGCCGCTTCTCGCGTGTCACCCAGGACGCCACGACGCTGGACCCGCGCCAGCGCATCTGCCACCGCGACGACTCCGCCATCGGGCCGGGCGAGGTGATCTCGGCATCCGTGCACTACCTGTTCAAGGACGAGCAACTGGGGGGCACCGTGTTCTTCCGTTCGCTGATGTCCGACGCGGAGACGCGCCAGTTCATGCGCGACTCCAACACGCTGAACGGCAGCGCCTTCAGCGACAAGTACGGCATCGCGCCTGGCTACATGACCGAGAGCAACCGTTACTTCGAGGTCATCGGCCGGGTGCCGGCCAAGTGGAACCGTGCCATCTTCTACAGCGGCAGCATCTTCCATACCGGCGACATCAACTGGCCCGCTGCCAAGGCCGGCTACCAGACCGGCATGGGCCGCCTCACCATCAACGCCTTCTTCAAGAGCCGCCAGCCTGCCTAGCCGCCAGTTCGGCATCCAGCGCCAGGGAGCGCTGCGCGGCCGGGCGGGACCGCAGGCGCGCCGCGTAGGCCTCCACGGCCGGCGTCGCCGGCATCATCTTGAAGGCCAGCATGTCGGCGAGCGCATTGCCCCATAGAAAGTCGGCCACCGTCAGGCGCTCGCCCAGCCACCAGGTCCGGCCGTCCTCCAGTTGCTGTTGCACCAGGCGCACGACGCTGTCGAAGTCGCCATAGGGCGACCAGGACGGCTGGCAGTCCTCGCGCTTGAGGGCCCGGTCCGTCATCGCCGGTTCGAAGCAGGAGCCGTAGAACACCATCCAGCGCAGGAAGCTGCCGCGCAACGGGTCGCCCACCGGCGGCGCCAGGCCGCGCTCGGGATAGAGCTCGGCCAGGTAGAGGTAGACGGCGGCCTGTTCGGTGATGAGCACGCCCTCGTGCAGCAGGGCCGGCACCTTGCCCATGGCGTTGACGGCGAGGTAGGCGGGTTCGCGCTGCTGCTTCCTGGTCAGGTCGAGCACCTGCAGTTCGTGTTCGGCCTGCAGCTCCTCGACGAGGATGCGCACGCCGGCGGAGCGGCTGTTGGGGGCGTGGAAGAGGGTGACGAAGCGGCTCATGGCGATGTGGGATGGAGTGAAGGAGGCGCCGTTGTAGGCTGCGGCCCCTGCCGCCGTCTTGGAAAAACACGCATGACCGCCACCACCCCGTTGCGCGCCGTGACCAGCCGGGCCAAGGGCGTCGTCGACCCGGCCACCGCGCAGCGCAAGTTCCGCCTCGCCCGCTACGAGCCAGCGCCCGACCTCGCGCCCTTCCTGGACTACCACTGGATCGTCGAATGGGATCTGCGCGGCCAGCCCGACTTCGTGCAGCGCACCTTGCCCTACCCGGTCGTCAATATCGTCTTCGACGCCGAGCTGACGGCCATCTTCGGCGTCGTCAGCGGTTCCTATGAGCACCGGCTCACAGGCGCCAACCGCGGCCTGGGCCTGCGCTTTCGGCCCGGCGGCTTTCGCGGCCTGCTCGGGCGCCCGCTGCACACCCTCACCGACATCCACCTGCCGCTGTCGGCCGTGCTGCCCGTGGATGACGCCCAGGCCGAGCACGCCGTGCTGAGCCAGCCGGATGACGCCGGCATGATCGCCGCCGCTGAAGCCCTGCTGCGCCCGCTGCTCGGCGAGCCTGACCCCAAGGTGGACCGGCTCAACGCCATCCTGGCCCTGGCCCAGAACGACACCACGCTGACCCGCGTGGACGCACTGGCCGAGCACGCGGGTGTGGGCATGCGCACTCTGCAGGCCTGGTTCAGCGACTATGTCGGCGTCAGCCCCAAATGGGTCATCCGCCGCTACCGCCTGCACGAGGCGGCCGACCAGCTCGCCAGCGGCGCCGAGCTGGACCTGGCCGACCTCGCCCAGCGCCTGGGCTATTACGACCAGGCCCATCTGACCCGCGACTTCAGCCGCCTCGTCGGCAAGCCACCCCAGGCCTACCGCAGCCCGCCTCGATAATCGCCAGATGACCACTTCCATCACCATCGCCACGCGCGAAAGCCGGCTGGCGCTGTGGCAGGCCGAGCACGTGCAGGCCCGCCTCGTCGGCGAACTCGGCATCCAGGCCGCGCTGCTCGGCATGACGACGCGCGGCGACCAGATCCTCGATCGCACGCTGTCCAAGATCGGCGGCAAGGGCCTGTTCGTGAAGGAGCTGGAGACGGCCCTGGCCGAGGGCCGCGCCCAGTTGGCCGTGCATTCTTTGAAGGACGTGCCGATGGAGTTGCCCGAAGGCTTCACGCTGGCCGCCGTGCTTGAGCGCGAGGACCCGCGCGACGCCTTCGTCTCCAACGACTACGCCTCGCTGGCCGAGCTGCCCGAGGGCGCGGTGGTCGGCAGTTCCAGCCTGCGCCGCGTGACCCAGCTGCTCAGCCTGCGGCCCGACCTGCGCGTCGAGCCGCTGCGCGGCAACCTCGACACGCGGCTGCGCAAGCTCGACGAAGGCGGCTATCACGCCATCGTGCTGGCCGCGGCCGGCCTGAAGCGCCTGGGCCTGGCGAACCGTGTGCGCCGGCTGTTCGAGATCGACGAGATGCTGCCTTGCGCAGGGCAGGGCGCCCTCGGCCTGGAGATCCGTGCCGATGACACCGCGCTGAACGAGGCGCTGGCGAAGCTGATCCACCTGCCGACGCTGCTGGCCTGCGAAGCCGAGCGCGCCGTGTCGCGCGCGCTGGGCGGCAGCTGCAGCCTGCCGCTGGCGGCCCACGCCCACTGGCAGGGCGCGACGCTGCGCCTGGACGCGGCGCTGGGCCATGCCGAGACCCACACCGAGCCGCTGCTGCGTGCGAGCGTCGCCGGCGATGTGACGGCGGTGGAGGCCGCGCGTGCTCTGGGCCAGCAGGCCGCGGCGCGCCTGCGCGAGCTGGGTGCGGGCTCCTACCTGCCTGGATGACGACGCTCATCGTCACTCGCCCCAGGCCGCAGTGCGCGGCCTGGCTGGCGCGCTTGTCCGAACTGGGCGTTCAAGCGGTGGCCCTGCCCCTCATCGAGATCCTGCCGGCGCGCGATCCGGCACCGGTCGTCGAGGCCTGGGGCCGCCTGCCCGATGTGGACCTCGTCGTCTTCGTCAGCCCCAATGCCGTCGAGCAATTCTTCGGCCACGCGGACCGACTCTGGCCCGCCCACACGTTGGCTGCCTGCGTGGGTCCGGGCAGTGCCCAGGCGTTGATCGAGCGCGGCGTGCCGGACGACCAGATCGTCCAGCCGGCCGCCGACGCCGCCAGCCTGGACTCCGAACACCTCTGGCAACAACTGTCACCCCGGCGCGATTGGGCCGGCGCCCGCGTGCTGCTGCTGCGTGGTGACGGGGGCCGGGAATGGCTGGCCGAGAGGCTGACGGCCGAAGGCGCGCAGGTCGAGGCGGTGACGACTTACCACCGCGCTGGGCCTCGCTTCGACGCAGCCGAGCAGTCCTTGCTGGACGCCATCCGTGCAGAGCCCACAGCCTTTGTGTGGCTGTTCAGCAGCGCCGAGGCCGTCGGCCATCTTCACGGCGCGGGCCTGACCGGCCAGCGCGCCATCGCCACCCATGCCCGCATCGCCGAAGCGGCCCGGGCCGCCGGTTTCGACCCTGTGGTTTTGGCGCGACCGGCCCCTGAAGCGGTGACTCAGGCCCTGAAAGGCCTCTGACAGAATCCATCGCACTGTGAGTGAGCCGATTTCCGTTGTCGCCGCGGCCGAACCCGCCGCCCCGCCGTCCCCTGTCGCCCCTGCATTGCCGGCCTGGTTGCCCTGGTTGCTGGCCCTGCTGAGCGCCGCCGTGCTGCTTTGCGTGGCGCTCGCCTGGCAAAGCCTGTCACGCCAGCAGTCCCTGGAGCAGGAACTGGTGCGCCGCCAGGAAGCCAGCCAGGCCCAGGCCACCGAGGCGCGGCTGGCAGCCAAGCAGTCGGCCGAACTGGTGCGCGACACGGCCGCCAAGGTTTCCCTGCTGGATGCCCGCCTGGCCGAAGTGGCGCTGCAGCGCGGGCAGCTGGAGGAGCTGATCCAGTCCATGTCGCGCTCGCGCGACGAGAACGTCGTCGGCGACATCGAGGCCGCCATCCGCGTGGCTCTGCAGCAGACCCAGATCACCGGCAGCGCCGAACCCCTGGTGGCCACGCTGAAGCAGGCCGACGAACGCCTGCTGCGCTACAAGCAGCCGCGCATGGAGGGCGTGCGCCGCGCCGTCGCGCGCGACCTGGACCGCGTCAAGGCGGTCGCCGTCGTCGATGTGTCCACGCTGACCATCAAGCTCGACGAAGTGGTGCGCATGGCCGACGAGCTGCCGCTGGTGTCGGGCAACGAGGCCGCACCCAAGCAACGTGACGATCGCAACGGCGATGCCGCCAAGGAACGCGAGCGGGCGCTGAAGCTGCAACGCGAACAGGCCGCCGCCGCGGCCGACGGCAAGGTCTCGCTGTGGTGGTGGCAGGCTTCCCAGCAGCTTTCCAGCTGGACCGGTCTGGTCTGGGGCGAGGCCCGCACGCTGCTGCGCGTGACCCGCATCGATCACCCCGAGGCGGCGCTGATCTCGCCCGACCAGAGCTTCTTCCTGCGCGAGAACCTCAAGCTGCGATTGCTCAACGCGCGCCTGGCGCTGCTGAGCCGCCAGTTCGACACCGCCCAGTCCGATCTGCGTGACAGCCAGGAAATGCTGAGCCGCTACTTCGATACCCGCTCGCGCAAGGTGGCCGGCGTGGCCGAGCTGCTGCGCCAGGTGTCGGGCCAGGCGCGCCAGGTCAGCGTGCCCAGACCCGATGACACCTTGGCCGCACTGACCGCTGCAGCCGCGGGGCGCTGATCATGCGCTTGGTCATCTGGCTGGTCCTGCTTTTCGTCGTCGCCGTGGTTGCGGCGCTGACCCTGGGCAGCAATGACGGTCTTGCCAGCTTCTACTGGGCCGGCTGGCGCGTCGACATCTCTCTCAACCTCTTCCTGCTGCTGCTGGTCGCCAGCTGCTTTGCCCTCGTCACGGCCATCCAGGCCATCGAGGCGCTGACGACCCTGCCCAAGCGCGCCCGCGAATGGCGCCTGGCCCAGCGCGAGCGCAGCGCCCAGCTGGCCCTGCGCGAGGCCCTGGTCGAGCTCTTCGGCGCGCGCTTCAGCCGCGCCCAGAAGGCGGCGCAGAAGGCACTCAACATCCAGTCCGCGACGCCCGAGCTGGCGGCGGACCAGTCCTTCATGGCCCTGGCCCATCTGCTGGCCGCGGCGAGCGCCCACCGTCTGCAGGACCGCCGCCATCGCGACGAGCAACTGGCCCGCGCCCTCGACCTGGCCCACCGCACCGGCGGCGCGCGCGCGCAGGAAGACGGTGCCCGCCTGTTGGCCGCCGAATGGGCCCTGGATGACCGCGACGCCACGCGTGCGCTCAGCGTGCTCGGCGAGCTCGCCCCCGGCGTTGCCCGCCGCACCCAGGCCCTGCGCCTGCGTCTGCAGGCCTCGCGCCTGGCCCGGCAGCCGCTGGATGCGCTGCGCACCGCGCGCCTGCTCGCCAAGCACCAGGCCTTTTCCAAGGTGGCGGCCCAGGGCCTGCTGCGCTCGCTGGCCTTCGAAGCCCTCGATGGCGCGCGTGACGTCGACCAGCTCCGTTCGGTCTGGCAGCAACTCGACCCGGCGGATCGTCGCGACCCGCTGGTCGCCGCCCGCGCCGCCCAGTGCTCGGGCCAGTTGGGCGCGCCGGATGACGGCCGTGGCTGGCTGCGGCCCTTCTTCGACGACCTGGCCGAACTCCAGTCCGATGACCGCACCGCCCTCGCCAACGCCCTGGTGCCGGTGCTGGCCGGCTGCGGCCCCGACTGGCTGCAGCGCCTGGAGTCTGCCCAGTCGCGCTTTCCGCGCGAGCGAGCCCTGGCCTATGCGCTGGGCCATGCGCTGGCCGAGCGCCAACTCTGGGGCAAGGCGCGCCTGATGCTCGAGGCCGCCGCCGATGACGTGACGATGGCCGGCCCGGCACGCCGGCGCAGCTGGCTGGCGCTCGCCGCGCTGGCCGAACAGGAAGGCGACGAAAGCCGCCGCGCGCGCTGCTTCGAAGCCGCCGCGCGCCTGCCATGAGGCGCGCCACGGAAACTATTTCGAAAAAAATGCCGAAGTCTTGCCGGACCCCTGAAAATCTGGCTATACTGTGAGGCTTCAGCGGCTGTAGCTCAGTTGGATAGAGTACTTGGCTACGAACCAAGGGGTCGTGGGTTCGAATCCTGCCAGCCGCACCAAAAACAAGAAGAAATGGAAACGCCTCGGAGCTTGCTCCGAGGCGTTTTTCTTTGTGCCTCGCAATTACCGCTTGAAGCGCGGCGCCGCCGCGGGTTGCCAGTGGCCGTCCTCGGCTTGAACAAAGCTGCCGCGGGCCTGGGCATGCGGATGCAAGGGCGCTTCGGCCAGTGTCAGCACTGGCGCAAAGCAGACGTTCGTGCCCTCCAGCACCGCTGACCATTCGTCGCGCGTCTTGTCGCGGATGCGCGCCGCGACGCGCTCGCGCAGCGCTGGCCATTGCCTGCGGTCGTGCTGGGCCTTGGGGTCGACGTCGTCCAGGTCCAGGCGTTGCAGCAACTCGGCATAGAACTGCGGCTCCAACGCACCGAGAGACACGAAGCGGCCGTCGGCGCATTCGAAGCAGTCGTAGAAGGGCGAGCTGTGCAGGAAGAAGTTCTGCGCCGGCGTCTCGCTCCAGCGGCCCGCGGCGCGCAGCGAATGCAGCAGGCTGGACAGCAGGCCCACGCCGTCCACCATCGCCGCGTCGACGACCTGGCCGCGGCCGCTGCGCTGGGCCTCCCACAGCGCGACCATCAAGCCGAAGGCCAGGAACATCGCACCGCCGCTCATGTCGCCGATCAGCGTGGCGGGAATGCTGGGCGCCACGCCGTCACGCGTCGCAACCGACAGCACACCCGTCAGCGCCACGTAGTTGATGTCATGCCCCGCCGCCTGGGCCAGCGGGCCGGTCTGGCCCCAGCCGGTCACGCGGCCGTAGACCAGGCGCGGATGACCCGCCGCGAACACTTCCGGCCCGAGGCCCAGGCGCTCCATGACACCGGGGCGAAAGCCTTCGATCAGCGCATCGGCACTCTCGATCAGCGCACGTGCTTCGGCCAGGCCTTCGGCCGTCTTCAGGTCCAGGCAGACACGTCGCTTGCCGCGGTCCAGCGCCGTGCCCGTGTCCAGCACCGGGCCGCCCGGCCTGTCGATGACGATGACCTCGGCGCCGTGGTCGGCCAGCAGCATGCCGGCCAGCGGGCAGGGGCCGATGCCGGCCATTTCGATGACGGTGAGGCCGGCCAGTGGGCGATGGCTAGAGGAGGAGTCCATGGCGACAATGCTCGCATGAGCAAGGCCTTCACCAAGGAATCCGACGCGGCCGACGATGACGAGGACGGTCCCTCGCTGCCTGCCTTGCCAGCCGGCACGCGTAACTACCTGACGCCGGCCGGCTATGCGCGGCTGCGTGCGGAGTTCATGGAGTTGCTGGACGTGGAGCGGCCTCGCGTCGTGGAGGTCGTGTCCTGGGCGGCCAAGAACGGCGACCGCTCGGAGAACGGCGACTACCTCTACGGCAAGAAGCGGCTGCGCGAGATCGATCGCCGGCTGCGCTTCCTGACCAAGCGCCTGGACATCGCCGAAGTCGCCGACCCGAGCGTCCACTTCGGTTCCGAGCAGATCTTCTTCGGCGCGACGGTGACCTATGCCAACGCCAAGGGCGAGGAGAAGACCATCACGATCAAGGGCATCGACGAGTCCGACAGCCTGGCCGGCGAGGTCAGCTGGATCTCGCCGATTGCGCGCACGCTGCTGAAGGCACGCGTCGGCGACGAGCTCAACCTCGTCACGCCGGTGGGCGTCGAGAAGATCGAAGTCGTCGAGGTCAGCTACCCCGCGCCTTAGGCTTGAGCAGGTCGTCGACGCGGGCGCGCTCCTCCGCGGTCAGCTTGGTTGCAACGCTCGCGAGTGCCGCCTCGGCCTGCGGATGGCCGACTGTCTTGCACAGGCTGAGCCAGGCGTAGGCGGAGGGCAGGTCCCTGGGCCCGCCCTGGCCCTGGGCCAGCATGACGGCGAGGTTGAACATCGCCTCGGGCTGGCGGCGCTGGGCGGCCGCCTGGAAGAGCTGGCGGGCCGTCGCCAGGTTCTGCTCGACGACTTCGCCGCGGTAGAAGAAGGTTGCGAGCGCGTTCTGCGCATCGGCATGGCCCTTCAGTGCGGCGGCCTTGTAGAGCACGATGGCGCGCTCGGGCGCGGCTGGCACCCCTTCGCCCAGGTCGAGCATGCGCGCCGCGGCGTAGGTCGCCTCGACATGGCCGGCCTTCACCGCGGCGCTGTAGTAGGCGCCGGCGCGCGGCAGGTCCAGCGGCACGCCGTCCGGTTGTTTCGGCAGCTGATGCTGGTAGAGCTGGCCCAGCAGGTAGAGGGCAGGCACATGGCCCGCCTCGCCGGCGGCCTGCAGATAGGACAGCGCGCGCCTGGCATCGGGCGCCGTGCCGATGCCGCTGAGGTGGGCCTGGCCCAGCAGCGTGCCGGCGGGCTCGAAGCCATAGTCCAGTGCCTGCTTCCACCAGCGGTAGGCCTCGGCCGGGTTGCGCGCCGTGCCCTGGCCCGTCAGGTGGATGCGCGCCAGCAGCAATGAAGCCTCGACGCGGGTGTTGATGTTGTCGGGCTTCTGCGGGTCGAAGCGCAGGCGGTCGCCCACCGGGTCGTAGCGCGCGTCGATGACCTTGCGCAGCCATTCGATGGCCTTGGGCGTGCTGGCCGGCGTGCCCAGGCCCAGCAGGTGGATGCGGCCCAGCATCATGGCCGCCTCTTCGTAGCCGAGCTTGTTCCAGCCCTCTTCGAATTTGACACGAGCCTCGGTGAAGTTCCCGGCCTCGTAGGCGTCGAAGGCCTGGGTCAGCGACTTGTCCTTGCGCGCGATCCAGTTGCGGCCGGCGGCGAAGCGCCTGTCGGATTTGGAGCAAGCGGTGGAAGGCGCCATGGCGTCGGCGGTGCTGCCGGTGTCGCCGCTGCTGCCCTCCAGCGCGCTGCCGACGGTGGCCGTCTTGGCGTTGCCGTCGGGGCTGAGGTCGCTGAAGCGCTCGGCCTCGTTGGACGGGCTGTCCAGCAGGTTGAAGTCACGCATATAGGCCAGCGTGACCTCATCCTCGGCGGCCGAGTAGCCGCTCATGAATGCGCAGGACGACGCGAACTGGCGCGACAGCACCTTGCTCTTGGCGGCGGTGACGACCGAGGGGTCGACACCGCCGTTGCGCTGGCCCGTGACCTTGACGCCGTCCAGCGTGTTGGCGGGCGCGGCGTTCTGGGCCCAGGCCACCGGCATAGCCAGCGCCAGCAGCACCAGGCCGTGTACTGAGGGAGCGCGCATGCTCAGCGTGGGCTGCGGAGGGTCATGCCCACCATGTAGCGGCGGCCGTTGTAGCCGTCGCCATAGATGCTGGGAATGCCGTCGGCATAGTCCTGGTAGCCGCCGGTGCTGCTCTGGGTGCGCTCGCCGGTGAGGTTGCGCACGTCGGCGAACAGCTCCAGGCCGTTCTTGAAGCGATAAGAGACCTTGGCGTCGACGAAGGCGGTGCGGTTGCCGAAGATGGGCGCGCCCGGGTTGTAGGGCAGGCGCCAGCCGGTGGTGCCCACGGACGTGTAGTTGTTGACGCCGACGTTGGTCGACGTGTTCGGCGAGAAGGTGTAGTAGCGCGGGGCCACGACCTGCAGCGCCACGCGCGCCTGGAAGCCGCCGTCGTCGTACCAGAGCGAAGCGTTGTACGAGTACTTCGGCTCGTTGGCGACCGGCAGCACGTCACCGCTGATCAGGTCCAGCACCGGGGCCCCCTGGGTCGAGCGCACATAGCTGTAGTTGGCGTCCATGCCGGTGTAGCGCAGGAAGGACGGCAGGAAGGTGAAGGCCGTCTTCATGCCGAACTCGATGCCGCGGCGGGTCGCCGGCTGGGCGTTGTCCCACTGCGTGAAGCCGAACTCGATGTCCTTGAGCGGAATGCCGGACACGGGGTCGATGACGCTGCTGGTGGCGAACACCTTGGTGTTCTGGCGCACCGTGCCGATGGTGGGCGCGCCGATCAGGCCGCGCTGGCGGAAGATGCCGGCCGTGAACATGGTGTCGCGGTTGGCGTACCACTCGAGGGACAGGTTCTGGTTGACGTTGGTCTGCGGCTTGAGCTCGGGGTTGCCCATGGTGCCCGAGCAGCCCTGGTCGGCGGCGCTGCCGTCCGGGTCGTCCGGGTTGTCTTCGACGATCTCGCTGTAGGTGCAGGTGGTGCCCGAGGGCAGCAGCTTGGACACCGGCGGGCGGGCGATGGTCTTGCCGATGCTGTAGCGCAGCGCGACCTTTTCGGGCACCGGCCACAGGGCCAGGTTCAGCGAGGGCATGACGTCGGTGGACTTGCCCGAGATCGCTGTGTTCTGGCTGAAGGCGGTGGACACGAAGCCGGCCGCCGCCGTCGGGTTCAGCGGGTCGAAGCTGGACGTCTTGCGGATGGAGCGGAAGGTCATATAGCCCGTGCCGGCCACCTCGGTCTGCACGATGCGCACGCCGAAGTTGCCCGCCAGCTCCATGCCGAAGGGCAGGGCCCAGTCGGTGAAGGGCACGCGGTCCATCTCGAAGTCCGTCATCAGATAGGCGGCCTTGGACTTTTCGCTGAACTGGGTCACCGGCATGTCGTAGACCTTGCCGTCGCTGGCCGTGCAACTGCGGAAGCAATCCAGGCGCACCGGCACGCCGGCCAGCGCGAACAGCTTGTCGATGTCGATCTGGTTCCAGCCGTCGATCAGCGTCGACGGGCGGTCCTTGGAGCCGGCGTAGAACTGGCCGGCGGGGGCCAGCGTCATGGTCTGGCGGATCAGGTCTTCGTACTGCGCCCGCGTGATGGTGGTGGTACCCGCGGCCACACCGCCGATGCCGGTGTTGAGCTGGTTGTTGGGGGCATAGCCGTTGGCGGCGCAGGGCTGGCCGCCAGCGGCAAGCGAGCCGGGCGTGTTCTCGCAGCCGACGACGTTCCAGCGCGTGTTGACCTGGGGCATGTAGACGCCCGGCACGAAGCCGGCGGTGCCGTAGGTGCCGACCGGCTCCTTGATGGTGCCGCCCGCGCCGGCCCAGAAGTTGCCGCTGGTGTCGCGGTAGTTCAGGCCGCCCTTGATCGAGGTCAGGAAGGGGATCTTGTCGACCACGTTGTAGGCGAGGTCGAGCTTGCCGGTCTTCTCGGCGCTGTCGGTGTCGAAGGAGCGGATGACCTGCAGCAGCGTGTTGTTGGTGTACTGGGCCCGCTGCGCGGCGGTGTAGGCCGGCACCGAGAGCGGGTTGACGGCCGAGGCGGGGAAGGCCGCCGCGGCCACGGCCGGGTTCAGCTGCGCATAGGCCGGGAAGTTGAGCTGGTCGTTGGTGCTGCCGGCAGGCAGCGTGAAGGCCCACAGGCCGTTGGGCTGCAGCGCGTAGTTGCCGACGCCATAGAGGTAGCTGAACGCCGCGCGCCGGTCGTAGCGCAGGGCGGTCGACTTGGTCGTGCCGAGCAGGAACTGTGCGCTCAGGCGGCCGTCGCGGTATTCGCCGCCGCCCACCAAGGTCTTGGAGTCGGTGTCGATGCTGCTGAAGATGGTGTCGGTGCCGTAGGAGCCGTTGCCGGTGGAATAGCTCGTCACGTGGTGGGTCGAGTCCACCGTGTAGCCGGGCAGGATGTTGGTCGTGGCGCCCTGGATCAGCGGAGCGTTGTTGGCGCGGAAGGAGTAGGTGTTGGGCAGCACCGAGGCCGACAGCGTGTTGCCCGCGACGATGCCGCGCGTGTTGGCGGTGACGTTGTCGGTGAAGGCACCGTTGAACACCGGGCTGCTGCCCACGCCCAGGAAGCCGACGATGTCATCGACGTGGCGCTTGTTGGCGCTGAGCTTGGTGTAGAGGGTCAGCGCGTCGCTGACCTTGAAGTCGAGGCGGATGTCGCCGCCGGTGCGCCTGTCATCCTGGCTCTTGAAGTTGAAGCGGAAGCCCGCCGTCTGCGACGGCGTGTAGTCGTTCCACTGGTTCAGGCAGGTCAGCTGCTCGTTCTGGCGCTGGGTGTAGGCGGCCGTCCGGTTGGCGCTGACGATGGCGTTGGTCTGTGCCGTCGTCAGGTTGGGGAAGGTGGTGAAGCAGTCGGCCTTGCTCTGGGCCGCCGCCGACTTGGTCAGCAGCTCCATCGGCGTCGATGCGTTGAAGAAGCCGCCGGCCGTCAGCGGCGAGGCCAGCAGCGTGGCGGTGGCGGCCGGGTCGGTCTTGGACAGCGTGCTCGGGTTGAAGGTGAAGGTCTTCTCGGGCGAGTTGTCGAAGTCCCCCAGGCGCACCAGGCCCTGCTGGTTGTTGCTGCCGCCCTGGGTGACGCCGTGCTGCTCGTTCTGATAGCGCGACTTGTTCAGGTTGACGATGATGCCCAGCCGCTTGTCCAGGAACTTGTCGGCCAGCACCAGGTTGTAGTTGGGCGTGGTCTTCTTGTTCAGGTCGCTCTGCGTGCCGGCCGCGCGGAAGGAGTAGTAGGGCTTGTCGAAGTCCAGGCCGGTGCGGGTCGTGATGATGATGCCGCCGCCGAGCGAGCCTTCCGTCATCGCGGCCGTCGAGCCCTTGACGATGTCGACGCTCTTGATCAGGTCGGACGACAGCTCGCGGAACTCGGTGCCGCGGCCGTCGCCGCCGCCCAGCAGGTCGGTGCCGGCACCGGAGCGCACGCCCATGCCGTCCAGCTCGACCCGGGTCAGCTCGGCGCCGTTGCCGCGGATGGACACGTTCACGCCCTCGCCGAAGTCGCCGCGGTCCAGCGCCACGCCGGCGATGCGCGAGATGGCCTCGCCGATGTTGCGATCGGGGAAGGCGCCGACGTCCTCGGCCACGATGGAGTCCTGGGCCGTGGCCGCGTTCTTCTTGCGGTTGATGCTGGACTGCTGAGACTGGCGCGTGCCGACAACCAGCACGGTCTCGAGCTCCTGGGTCGGCGCGGCGGGCTTGCGCGCGGCCGGCTTGGCGTCGTCGGGCTTGGCGGCTGCGGCGTTGCCGCTTTCCTGGGCCATGGCGGCCTGTTGGGCCCACAGGGCCAGGGCCATGGAAACAGCGGTCGCCACCGCAGGCTTGCTGAATTTGTTCACTGTCTTCTCCGCGCTCCGGTGGGGTCCCGGGCTTGTTGTGGGTCAATCGCGTGGCCTACAAAAGTATGACTTTTTTACTTTTGCTGGCCGTGGCGCGACCTTAAGCAGCCGCCGTAACCGGGAGAAATTCGTTTTGGCCTGTTTGCTATCCCGAAAAGAAATACCGGGCCCAGAAACACTGGTTAACCCGGGGAAGCGAACAGAAACAGTCACGGCCGTGATTGGCCGCCAACGCTGTCAGCGACAGGGGCGCCCGCAAGCGCCCGGCGCGTTCAGGGCTTGACGCGCCAGACGCGCTGGACCGGCGCGGTGCGGCGCAGCACGCGCAGCACATCGGCGAGGTGCAGGCGGTCGCGCACGGCGATGAGCAGCGTCATCTCGGCTGTCTCGCGCAGTTGCGCCTCGTCGCTCATCGAGATGTGGGTGATGTCGGCCTCGGCCTGCGCCACGGCCTGGGCGACCTGGGCGAGCACGCCCTTGCCGTTGCGCATCAGCAGCGCGATGCCGGCCTCGAAGCTGCGCGTCAGCTCCTCCGCCCATTCGACCTGGATCCAGTGCTCGCTGTCGCGCTGGAACAGGCGGCGGCCGACGGCGCACTCGCAGGTGTGGACGATCAGGCCTTCGCCGCGGCCGAGGTAGCCGCGCACCTCGTCGCCGGGGATGGGGCGGCAGCAGCTGGCGAGCTGCACGGAGGCACCCTCGCTGCCGTCGATGGTGACGCTGCCCTGGTGGGAAGGCGCTTCGGTGAAGCGGCCCAGCGTCAGTGCCAGTGCATCGGGCTTCTGGCCCTGGTCGGCCATCAGGCGGGCCAGCTTCTTGGCGATGATGGTGGCGATCTTGCGGCCGGCGCCGATGTCGACCAGCAGCTGCTCGGTACTCGCGCTGCCTGCCCAGGCGGCCAGCTCATGCCAGATCGGCGCGGCCGCGTCATCCAGCTCCAGGCTGGGCAGGCCCAGGCCCTCGACGCGCATGGCCTGGGCCAGCATCTTCTCGCCCAGCTCGCGGGATTCCTCCTGCTCCAGGTCCTTCAGGTAATGGCGGATCTTGGAGCGGGCCCGGCCGGTGCGCACGAAGCTCAGCCAGGCCGGGTTGGGGCTGGCGCCGGGGGCGGTGATGATCTCGACGATGTCGCCGCTGCGCAGCTCGGCCCGCAGCGGCACGGCCTCGCCGTTGACCTGGGCCGCCACGCAGTGGTCGCCGACGTCGGAGTGGATGGCGTAGGCGAAGTCCACCGGCGTCGCGCCCTTGGGCAGGGCCATGATCTTGGACTTCGGCGTGAAGACGTAGATCGCGTCCGGGAACAGGTCGATCTTGACGTGCTCGAGGAACTCGTTGGCGTCGCGCGTCTCGTCCTGGATGTCGATGAGGCTTTGCAGCCAGCGCGCGTTGGCCTGCTGGGCCACCAGCGCCGAGGCCTGCTTGCCACGGCTCTTGTAGATCCAGTGCGCCGCCACGCCCTGTTCGGCGATCTGGTGCATGCCTTCGGTGCGCAGCTGGAACTCCAGCGGCGTGGCCAGCGGCCCCATCAACGTCGTGTGCAGGGACTGGTAGCCGTTGTCCTTGGGCGTGGCGATGTAGTCCTTGAAACGCCCGGCCTGCGGCTTGTAGAGCTGGTGCAGCACGCCCAGGGCCGTGTAGCACTGCAGCGGCTCCTCGGTCAGGATGCGAAAACCGAAGATGTCGCTGACCTGGGCGAAGGACAGGCCGCCCTTCTCGCGCATCTTCTTGTAGATGGAGTGGACGGTCTTCTCGCGGCCCTGCACCTCGACGCGCAGGCTGGCCTTGGCAAAGGCCGCGCGGATCTCGGCCTCGATGCGCGACACCAGGTCGCGCCGGTTGCCGCGCGCCTTGCCCACGGCCTTGCTGAGCGCCGCATAGCGCCAGGGGTGGAAATACTGGAAGGACAGGTCCTGCAGCTCGCGGAAGGTCTGGTTCAGGCCGAGGCGGTGCGCGATGGGCGCGTAGATGTCGAAGGTCTCGCGGGCGATGCGGCGCGCCTTGTGCGGCGCCATCGCGCCCATGGTGCGCATGTTGTGCAGGCGGTCGGCCAGCTTGATGAGGATGACGCGCAGGTCGCGCGCCATCGCCAGCAACATCTTGCGGAAGGACTCGGCCTGCGATTCCTCCTTGGTAGAGAACTGCAGCTTGTCCAGCTTGGTGAGGCCGTCGACGAGGTCGGCGGTCGTCGCGTCGAACTTCTCGATCAGCTCGGTCTTGGACACGCCGCAGTCCTCGACGACGTCATGCATCAACGCCGCCATCAGCGCCTGGGCGTCCAGCCGCCATTCGGCGCAGATGCCGGCGACGGCGATGGGGTGGGTGATGTAGGGCTCGCCGGTGGCGCGCTTCTGGCCCAGGTGGGCCTCGTCGGCGAACTTGTAGGCCTCGCGCACGCGCTTGACCTCCGCCTTGCTCAGATAGCCGAGTTTGGGGGCGAGAGCATCAAAGGAAGCGGCTTCCGCCTGCGTCGGCGGCGCCGGCTGGCGCAATCCAGGCAGCGTGAACCAGGCGGTGAGGGAACGTTGGGCCATATTGGCCCCGAATTTATACGAAGGTAAGAGGCCCCTCGTCCAAGGAGCCCCCTAGGTGACGGCGATGCATGCGGCATTGAGCCGCATGCACATCGCCCAAGCGGGCCGGCTAGAGAGCGGCCCGGCGCTCGGCCCGAAATGCAAACGGGCGCCCGAGGGCGCCCGTGTGGCAGTGAGGACGGTGCTTAGACCGGAACCTTGCGCAGCATCTCGATGCCGACTTCGCCAGCGGCGATTTCGCGCAGGGCGGTCACGCCGGGCTTGTTCTTGCTCTCGATGCGGGGGCTGTGGCCCTGGCTCAGCATGCGGGCGCGGTAGGTGGCGGCCAGCACGAGCTGGAAGCGGTTCGGGATCTTGGTCAGGCAGTCTTCGACGGTGATGCGGGCCATGGTGTTCCTTGAATGAAGCGGGATCAGGGCAGATCGAGCGCCTGAAAGACGGCAGAGCGGTTGCGCCGCTGAGCCAGGTATTTTAGCCGCTGCGCGTGGACGATGGATTTGAGGTCGAAAACGGCGGTGTCGAACACCGCGTTCACGACGACGAAATCGAAGTTCTGCGCCTGCGCCACCTCGAGACGCGCATTGGCCATGCGCTTGGCGATGACCTCGGGTTCGGTGTCGCCGCGGCGGTTCAGTCGCGACTGCAATTCGTCCCAGCTCGGCGGCAGGATGAAGATCAGCACGGCATAGGGAAACAGCTGCTTGATCTGCAGCGCGCCCTGGAAATCGATCTCGAGCACGACGTCGTCGCCATGCTGCATGCGCGCCTCGATGGCGGTACGCGAGGTGCCGTAGAGGTTGCCGTGGACCTCGGCCCATTCGAAGAATTCGCCGCGCTCGGCCATCCCCCGGAATTCCTCCGGCGTGATGAACCAGTACTCGCGGCCATGCTGTTCCTGGCCGCGCGGCGCGCGCGAGGTGTGGGAGATGGAGACGGCCAGCTTGGCATCCAGCTCCAGCAGCGCCTTCACAAGGCTGGATTTGCCCGCGCCGCTTGGAGCGGCGACGACGAAAAGATTGCCGGGATATTCCATGGATGTATTCGACGCTGGGGTGGGGCAAGGCTAAGTGCCTGTCGCCCGCGAAGTTTTTGCTACGACCCCACGATTGATCAAGCATGGACTTTAGCTTGCGGCCGTGCGCGACCCCCTCGGACGCGGTGGGCAGGTCCGGCATTTTTGGCATTCCAGCGCGCTTTTCGGGCCCCGATCCGGCAGTACTGTGGCGACTTGTCTGACGCGGCCGGAGGCTGGTCATCCTTATCTTGAGCCCGTCGTTAAGGCATGACGAGGTCCACACGATGCCACGCTATCAACGCTACGAGGTTCATCCCGACAACCCGCAAGCCCGGCTGCTGCAGGCAGCAGCCGACCGTTTACGGGCCGGTGCGGTGGCCGCGCTGCCGACGGCCGCCGGCTATCTGATGGCCTGCGGGCTCGATGACAAGGCCGCCGCCGCCCGACTGCTGCGGCGCGCCGACGAGCGCCAGCCCCTCATGCTGCTGTGCCGCGACCTCGCCCAGGCCGCCACCTATCTGCAAATCGACGATCGCGCCTTCCGGGCCATCCGGGATGCTGACGCCGGTTCCACCGCATTCCAGCTGCGCTGTACCCACCGCGTGCCGCGCCGGCTGGCCAGCGCAGCCGGCGGTGCTGGCCTGCTGTACTTCAGCGCCCATCCGGCCTGCCAGGGCCTGCTGGGCCATGTCGACGAAGCGCTGCTGGCCCTGCCGCCGCAGCCGGGGCTGGAGGTCGCGGATCTCGATGAGCTGTCCTCGGACGCCCGCGCCGTGCTGGATGTTGCGCTGGACGCCGGCACGATGGCCACGCTGCAGCGCCTGACCTGCGTGCGGCTGTTCGAGCCCTCGCGGCCGAGCCTGGCGCGCTGGCCTCTTGCTGCCGCCGGGCATGAGATGCAGCTGGCGGTTTGAGCTGAGGGGAGGCCCGCTGTGCGACAGTCGGCCGATCAGCCATGGATCAGCTTGCCAGCCCCGTCTTCGCGGGACGAGCGCCGGAGTTGGCGCAGCTCGACGATGCCTTCGACGCCTGCGTCGCTGGAACGTCGCGCGTCGTCCTGATCTCCGCCGAAGCCGGCGGCGGCAAGACACGGCTGCTGGCGGAATTCGCCCGCCGCATCGGCGATCGCGCCACGGTCATTTCAGGCGCCTGCACCGACCAGTCCGAATCCGGCCTGCCCTATGCGCCCTTCACGGCGGCCATTCGAAGCCTGGTGCGCGAGCGCAGCATCGGCGATGTTGTCGCCCTGATTGGAACCAGCAGCGCTGGTGACCTCGCCTGGCTGCTGCCCGAGTTCGGTGCGCCCCGGGCGTTGCCGGACGTGAGCATCGTGCGCTCCCGGCTCTTCGAGGTCGTGCGCCTTCTCACCGAGAAGTTGGCCCATGAGCGCCCCCTGGTCTGGGTGCTGGAGGATCTGCACTGGTCCGACGCCGGCACCCGCGACCTGCTGCGCTATCTCGCCACCAACATCACGGGCGTGCCCGTGCTGGTGCTGGGGTCGCATCGATCGGATGCCGTGCACCGCGACCATCCCCTGCGCACCGTGCTCGCCGAGCTGGGGCGGCTGCCGTCGGTCAAGGTCATGCGCCTGCCTCGATTGACGCGGTCCGAAGTGGCGGCACAGCTGGGCGGCATCCTGGGCCATGAGCCGGAAACCGCGACCCTGGGCGCCGTGTTCGCCCGCAGCGAAGGAAATCCGCTGTATGCGGAAGCGGTGGTGAGCGCGGAGGGCGGCGTTCGCGATCAGGTTTCCGAATCGCTCAACGAGCTGCTGCTGGTGGCGGTGCGCGCCCTGCCGGCGGGCACGCAGGCCGTCGTGCGCGCGGCCTCCCTGGGCGGCAGCGTGTTCCGGCCCGCCATCGTGGCGGCCGTGTCCGGGCTGTCCGAAGTCGACGTAGAGCAGTGCTTCCATCCGGCCCTGGCTGCCAACGTGCTCGTGAAGGAGGGTGACGGCTACGTGTTTCGACACCGCTTGATCCGGGAGGCCGTCGAGAGCGACATGCTGGTGGGCGAACGGCGCCGGCTTCACGGCGCCTACGCGCTGGCCATGGCCGCCCATCCCGCCCTGGCCCGCAACTGCTGGACGACGCTGGCGCTGGCGCGGCACTGGCACCAGGCCAGCGAGGACGAACAGGCCTTCACCGCGGCATGGGCCGGCGCTCGCGAGGCCGGCGAGGCGACGTCCTATGTCGAGCAGCTGGAGATGCTCGACCTGATGCTCGACGTCTGGCCACGCGTGCCCGATGCCCGGTCGCGGGTAGGCGTTTCGCATCTGGACATCGTGGAGCAGGCCGCGAACGCCGCCTGCTGGGCCGGCAAGACCGATCGGGGCATGCGGCTCACCGAGATCGGCCTCGCGCAGGCGGTCCAGGCCGGCGACCCCGAACGCGTGAGCGCGCTGCTGAGCATGCAGCGCGCGCCGCTGCGCCACCAGCAATTGCTGCCCGGGCAGCTGGAAGACCTGCAAGAGGCCCTGCGCCTCACGAAGAATCTGCGCCTGCGCATCGAGTGCCTCGCCCAGCAATGCCGCGCCTTGCTGCTGCGCGGGCGCCTGGACGCCGCAGACCAGGCGGCCCGCGAGCTTGCCGAGGCGGCCGCCCACACCGACGACGAGACGGGCCGGATGGATGCGCGCATCACCCGCGCCATGCTCGGCCTGTGCCGCGGCACCGACACCAGCGCCGAGCTGCAGGAAGCGGTCGATGCCTGCCGGCGCGGCGCCAGCCGCGGCGATGAGGCGTCGTCGGGCGAGGCGCGGGGCCACGCCAGCGAGCTGTCCGCCATGGCCTGCCCCTGGGGTTGGCTGGAAGTGCTGGCCATGAATGCGCAGGTCGAGGTCGAGCTCATGTTGGCGCGCAACGAACGGGCCGCGGAACGCGCGGCGCAGGCCGCCAAGCGCTGCCTGGAGGTCGGGCAGGCCGGCTATATCGGTCCCACGATCGCAAGCAACCGTGCCCGTGCGCTGCAGCGTTGCGGGCGATGGAGCGACGCGATCGCGGTGCTGGAACAGGCCCTCGACGCCGAACCGACGCCTTTCGGGCGCGCGCTGCTGGTTTTGGGGCAGGCGGAGATCGCACTGCTCCGCGGCGATCTTGAAGCCGCGCGGCGCGGCCTGTCGCAGCTGCGCCTGCTGCCGCAAGACCTGCTGGCCCGGCCGTTGTCGATCGAGCGCCTCGCCATCGACCTGCTGCTTGCCGAGGGCGATGCCGCTTCGGCCTGCCGCGCTGCGGCCGGCATCGTGGATCGCTGCCGGCACGCCGCGCCACAGGAAGGCTGGCCGCTGCTTGCCGTCGCGGCACGGGTTCATGTGGAGGCCGATGCAGATGCGGGCGCCTTGAAGAAGCTCACCGATGTGGCGCGCCAACTGCCGCGTCCGGGCCCGGCCGAGCTTGCCTATGCGGCACTCGTGGCGGCCGAATCCGGCCGGCTCGGTGAGCGGCCGGCCGCCGCGCCATGGCTCAGCGTGGCGCGGCTCTGGGAGGACCTGGGGCAGCCCTTGGAGCGGGCGTATGCGCTGGCGCGTGCGGCTGCGCTCGAACCGTCACGGGCGACGGCGGCCACCCATTTGCAGGAGGCAGAGCGTCTGGCTTCGGCATTGGGCGCGCAGCCGCTGCTGCAGCGCATCCGCGTGCTGGCTTTGCAGCGGCGCGTCGGCGCGGGCGGTGCATCCGAGGCCCCAGCGCCGTTTGCGCTGACCAGCCGTGAACTGGAAGTGCTCCGTCTCGTCGCCGAAGGCCAGACCAACCGTCAGATCGCTTCCGAGCTGGTCATCACGGCCAAGACGGCGAGTGTCCACGTCACCAACATCCTGGCCAAGCTCGACGTCCGCACCCGCGGCGCGGCAGGCGCTGTCGCGCACAGGCTGGGACTGACCAGCCGCCGATAGAAGCCCCGCCAGGCCTCAGCGCTCGGTGTGC
The DNA here is from genome assembly GCF_056403315.1 of Roseateles sp. P2_H4. Lineage (NCBI taxonomy): Bacteria > Pseudomonadati > Pseudomonadota > Betaproteobacteria > Burkholderiales > Sphaerotilaceae > Roseateles > Roseateles sp. P2_H4. The sequence continues at coordinate 31,214 of NZ_JBFUFR010000039.1, forward strand.
CTCAGAACGAGGCCTGAAACTCGCTCCCAGACGGCCGGGAACACATGGGCGTGGCCCACATCGGCCAGCGGCACCAGCTCTGCGTCGGGGATCTCCCGCGCCAGCGCCTGGCCATGCTCGAGCGGGAACAGCGGATCCCTGTCGCCGTGGAGGATGAGGGCCGGTGCGCGAATGGCGCCGAGGCGTTGCCGCCAGGGCGCGCCGGCGTCGATCAGAAAGGGGTTGGTGAGCTGCGCCGCGAGGTCGAGGCTGCGCTTCTGGATGCATCTCGCCGTCTCGAGCACCCAGTGCTCGTCGAACATGCCGCCACCAGCAAAGGGCCGCTCGCCCTCCACCAGATAACGGGCCACCGCTTCGCCGTCGGTCCAATCCGGTTCCGCCGGACCGGCTTCGCCGCTGAAGATTCTGCGGATGGCCTCGTGCACGGGAGGAAGGTCGCCGGCTTCGTGTCCGGGACCGCCCGGCGTGCCCGACATCAGGACGAGGGTGGCCACCCGGTCGGGATGGTCGATGGCCAGCAGCTGGGCGATGCCGGCCCCCTGGGAGACGCCGAACACATGGGCCTTGCGCACGTCGAAGTGGTCGAGCAGGGCCAGCGCATCGGCCGCCAGGTCACGCAGGCCGTAGGTTGGCCGCCCCAGCTCCCAGCTCGTCGAGCGGCCGGTGTCGCGGCTGTCGTAGCGGATCACGAAGCGGTCGCCATCCGCCAGGCGCTGGCAGAAGCTGCGGTCCCAGGAAACCATGGAATTGCCGGCGCCCTGGATCATCAGGATCGCCGGGGCGTGGCGATCACCTAAGGTCTCGGTCGCCAGTTGGACCCCGGGCGCTACGGGAACGGTGAATTCATTGCAGGTGTCGCAGGTCATGTCAGTCGTCTCCGGTTTGCCTCAAGGGCTCGAGGTTTCGGCGGTGCTCGCGGGTTGGGCTGGCTCGCCCCGGGCGGTGGCCAGCAGGGAGCCGGCCAGGATGAACGCGAAGGCCAGCAGCGTAGTCAGCGACAAAGGCTCGGACAGCAGCAGCGCACCGGCGACCATGGCCACGACGGGGTTGATGTAGGTGAAGACGACTGCCCGGCTGATGCCGACCTCCCGGATCAGGCCAAAGAACCAGATGAAGGCCAGCGAAGTGCAGACGACCGCGAGCACACCGAGGGACGCGATGACCCGGCCGGACGGCAGCGCCGAAGGCCATGCAAGCACGGCGGCCGGCAGATACATCAGGGCGGCTGCGGCAAGGCAGACCGTCATCATGGGCAAGGCGGGCACCGACCGCAACCCGCGGCCGGCCACCACCGCGGCGGTGGCATAGGCCGCGGCGGCGCCCAAGACCTCGAACGTCGGCACCAGTTCGTCGCCCCACTGCAGCCCGGCGAGCAGGAAGACGCCGAAGAAGCCCAGGGCCAGGCCGCACCAGCGCCGCGAGGAAATCGCTTCCTTGTCACCGGTGAGCCGGCCGACGATGACGGCGAGGACCGGGATGGTCGCCATCAGCAGGCCCGCCGTCGAGCTGTGGATGCGGGTTTCGGCATGCGACAGCAGCCCCCACGGCAATGCGAACTCCAGAGTCGCGAACGCGAGCAAGGGCCGCCAGTGCCGCAGCAGCAGCGTCACCGGCAAGTCCCGCATCGCGAATGGCAGCAGCACCAGCGCCGCGATGCCGACGCGCGCGAACACCAGCACGGCCACGGGCAACTCGGCGACGATGATCTTGATGAGCAGATAGGGCACGCCCCAGATCAGGCTCAGCGCGACGAACAGCAACCAGCCGCGCGGACTCATAGCACCCTCCGGCAGAGGAAGGTCATCCACACGTCGTCGCGGGAGCTGGTGCGCCGCTCGCTGGCCTCGACGCAGAAGCCGGCCTTCTCGAGCCGGGTGGCGAAGGCGGCATGCGACCAGTAGGTCATCTGATAGCGACCGGTCGTCTCGCCGTCGCCTTCGCGCATCGAGACCAGGAAGGCGCCGCCCAGCCGCGTGGCGCGCCGGATCTTGTCCAGCACCAGGTCGGTGTGCGCGCGGTCGATGTGCATCAGCGTGCACAAGGCCATCACGCCGTCGTACGAGCCGGTGATGCGATCCGTCAGCACGTCGAGGAGTTCGCAGCGCCTGCCGCGGCTCGACTGGATGTCGAGGAAGGCCTGCGTCGCGTCGGTGCGGCGCACCCGGGCGCCCAGAGACTCGACAAAATCGGCGTCCCGGCCCGGGCCTGAGCCGATCTCGAGGATGCGGCCCTGGCCGCCCATCAGTTCCAGCATCCGCCGCAGCGGGGCGCGGACGGCCGGTGACGGGTTGTCGTCGCAGAGCTTGTCGTAGCCGGCCGCGCAGCTCTGGTACGACGAGATCGTGCTGCGGCTGGCGGCGCCGGCCCGCAACGGGATGGCTGCTGCAGTGGAGTTGGGTTTCAGCATGGGTCTCAGCGTGGCGCTAAGACGCGGCGGATAAATGAGGCATATGCCTTAGACGCGCAGCCCGGCAACGCCTTGTGCGAGTAGCCAGCCTCGCCGAAACCCTACTCGATGTTTTGGACCTGAACGCGCATCTGCTCGATGGCCGCCTTCATGTCGACGGCCAATTCAAGCGCAGTCTGAGGGCATAAAAAAAGCTCCTGGCACGAGCCAGGAGCTTGAAGGGCTTCGACGACTTGCTCGAAGACACCAGGAGAAAGACTCAGAAGCGGTAGTCGGCAGTCACCACATAGGCCCGGCCCAGCACGTCGGCCACGCTGGTCAGGTAGCCGCGGTAGGCGTTGTGGTTGGTCAGCGGCGGCTGGTCGTTGAACAGATTGCTGACGCCCAGCGACAGCTTGAGGTTCTTGAAGCCGGAATAGCGCACCAGGAAGTTGTACTGCTCATAGGGGCTGACGTTGCGGGCGCCCGAGGTGCCGGCCCCGGTGGCGGCGGCCAGGTTCTGGTCATAGACCTTGCTCTGGTAGCGCTGCGAGAGCTGCACCAGCCAGTTGTTGTCCTGCCAGGCGATCTGGGCGGTGTGGCGCCAGCGGTTGTTCAGGCCGCGCGTGGCGTTGGACAGGCCGGCATTGGGGTTGACCGGCACGACGTCGTTGAAGAAGCCCAGGGCCGAGACCCAGTCGCCGTTGTTGACGCCTTCGGAGCGGGCGTCCCAGCGGGTCAGGTAGGCGATGTCGACGCCTGCCGTGATGCGGCCCCAGGCGGCGCGCGGCGTGGCGTACTTCAGGCTGGCGTCCAGGCCGGCGCCGCGCAGCGAGCCGACGTTGGACGGCGTGTTGATGACCGCGTCCTTGAAGCCCGAGCTGCTGGTCACGCCCAGCGTGCCGTCCGCGTTGCGCAAAAACAGGCCGGGATAGGTGGCGGGGTTGGCCAGGATGTAGTCGATGGCGCGGTTGCCGATGACGCTGTCGATCTGCGTGCGCCAGTAGTCCAGCGTCATCGTCAGGTCCTTCACGGGCTCGAAGGCCGCGCCGAACGTCAGGCTGCGCGAGGTCTCGGGCTTGACGCCGGCGTTGTTGGGCACCTTGGTGATCTGCGTGTAGCCGGTCAGGCCGCAGACGACTTCAGGCGCGTACCCGGCCTTGGGCGTGGCGACGCCGTTCACGGTCGGGCACAGCAGCGGGTCGTTGAACACGGACAAGGAGGTGCGCTCGGTTTCCTTGGTGTAGATCTCGGGCAGGCTGGGGGCGCGGTAGCCGGTATTGGCCGAGGCGCGCAGCACCAGGCTGGACACCGGGGTCCAGCGCAGGCTGAGCTTGGGGTTGACCGTGGTTTCGCCCAGGTCGCTGTATTTGTCGCCGCGCACCGAGGCGTTCAGCGTCAGGTCGCGGCGGATGGGCACGTCCAGCTCGGCGAACAGCGAGGTGACGTCGCGGCTGATCTTGGTGCTGGTGGCGGTGTTGGCGCCGCTGGCGATGTTGTCGCCGCCCAGCAGGTCGATCTGGCCGTTCAGGGCCGTCGAGAGGTCGTTGCTGGCCAGGCCGATGGCCTTCCAGGTGTCGCGGCGCAGCTCGGCGCCCAGCGCCAGCATCATGTCGCCGCCGCCCAGCTTCATCAGGCTGCGCGAGAAGGTCGCGTCGAGGCTGGCGTTCTCGGCGCGGTGCAGGCGCAGGGTCTGGCCGTCCATCGCGGCGCCGTCCAGCAGGGCCATGCCGGCGGCGTCCTGCAGGCCGAAGGGGTTGAGCTTGGGGTCGAGGAAGAGGGTGCGCGCGGTCGTGCCCTGCACGTTGGCAATGCCGGTCACGCGCAGCCAGCCGGCGCCGGCCTGCGTCTCGCGCTGCGAGCGGCCGTAGTTGATGCCGGTGCGGTAGTCCCAGGCGCCGAGCGAGCCTTCGGTGGTCGCCACGACGCGGTCGTTGCGGTGGATGTCGTTGCGGATGCGCGGGCCGGCGTCGGCCACCGACCACAGCACGTCGATGGGGCGGCCCGCCAGGTTCAGCCCGGGCACGGCCGGCACCTTGCCGTTGCCGGGGTAGTAGGGGTGGGTGCTGGTCAGGCGCACCGTGGGCGCGGCCGGGTTGTTGTACTGGTCGACCTCGAACTCGCTGTGGTTGAACTCGACGGTCAGCAGGTGGTCGCCCGGCAGCTGCATCTTGCCCTGGGCGTAGAAGTTCAGGATGTCGTTCTTGTTGTTGAAGGTCGTGTACTGCGTGTTGGCGTCCAGGAAGCAGGTCTGGCGGCCGCCCGAGGTGCTGGGCACGGAGTAGGGCGGCAGGCAGCCGCTGGCATACATCGGGTTGTAGCGCACGGTCCGCAGCGCGGTGGTCGGGTTGGTCGGGTCGGTGAAGTTGCCCGGCGCGGCGTTGGCGCCCAGGCCTGGCGCGGTGCTGATGCCCAGCTGGGTCAGCGCCGAGCCGTCGGTCAGCTCGGGGCGCGCCGTGCGCGGCAGCACGTCGCGCTGCTGGATGTCCAGGGCCGCATACACGTTCCAGCCGTTCTTGCCCAGGTCGCCGATGCCGCCGATCAGGCCGAGGGCGCGCGTGGCGCCGCCGCCGGAGCGCGTCGGCTGCACGGTTTCGAGCTTGATGCCCACGCCCTGGTAGCTGCTGAGCGTGTAGAAGGCCTGCACGCCGCCCATGGCGTCGGAGCCATAGCTCGACGAGGCACCGTCGCGCAGGATGTCGACATGGCTCATGGCCATGCGCGGGATGACGTTGACGCTGACGTACTGGTTGGTCAACGGCTCCTTGGCCAGGCGGCGGCCGTTCAGCAGCGTCAGCGTGCGCATCGGGCCGAAGCCGCGCAGGCTGGTCATCGGGCCGGCCGTGCCGGCATAACTGCCCACGGAGTTGGCCTGGGGCAGCTCCAGCATCATGTCCTTGAGCTCGGTGTTCAGGCGCTGGTCGAGCTCGACGGCCTTCATCTTCGAGACCGGCAGCGCGCTCTCGTCCTTGACCGAGCGCCGGATGATGGAGCCGGTGATCTCGACGCGGTCGATGACCTGGTTCTCCTGGGTTTCCTGGGCCTGGACCCGCGATGCGGTCGAGGCCAGGCCGAGCAGGGCGAGGGCGAGGGCCGTGGGGCGGAAAGCCCGGGAATGGCGTTGGGAACTGAGGCGCACGTCTTGTCTCCGTAAGGATGTGGTGTCTTGAGGAGCGCCAGCGCGGAGCACAGGCTCAGCGGCTGGCGTTCTTCATGCGCTCACGGCTGTTGTTCAGGTGCATGAACATGGCCGCGCGAGCCGCTGCGGCATCGCCGCGATGGATGGCCTCGAGCACGGCGTGGTGCTCCTGGGCCGTGATGTCTTTGCCTTGACGCAATTCGGGCGAGGGCTCGCCGAAGCGGGCCGGCGTGGCCGCGCGGCTGCGCCGCGGTGCGGCGGCCGACTGGCGCGGGATGGTGCCGCTGCCCAGCGAGCGCAGCACATGGGCGAAGTACTCGTTGCCGGTGGCCTGGGCCAGCAGCTCGTGGAAGCGGAAGTCGGCCTCGGCCGTGGCCTCGCCGGTGCTGCGCTGGATGTCGAAGTCCTTCAGTGCACGTTCCATCGCGGCCAGTTGCTCCGGTGTGCGGCGCTGCGCGGCCAGCGCGGCGGCCTCGGGCTCCAGGCTCAGGCGCAGCTCCAGCATGGCGAGCTTCTGCTGCAGCTTCAGCTCGGACGGCGCCACGGCTTGCAGCAGCGGGCTGTCGACCTTGGGCGCCAGCACGAAGCTGCCGATGCCCTGCTGGGTGCGCAGCAGGCCGCCCGCCTGCAACCGCGAGAGCGCCTCGCGCACGACGCTGCGACTGACGCCGAACTCCTGCATCAGCAGCGGCTCGGTCGGCATGCGATCGCCCGGCTTGAGCGCGCCCCCGGTGATGCGCTCCGACAGCGCTTCGACGACGCGTTGCGACAGGCTGGCGGGACGGGCGGTGGAGGAGTTGGCGGTGCTCACGATGTGTGGAGTGCTGTTTCAAGTCATCAGACGACTGATGTCAGTATAGGACTGCAAAACAAGAAATGACTATCGGAAACCCTGAGAATGACTTGTTTATCGCCCTGGATGCTGCAATTTTGGCCGACTCGTATACACTGCAAGTCATCAGACGACTGATGAGAAAGACGGTGAAATGATCAAGATCGAAAGCGTCCGGGCTGTTGAATTCACCCACCCGACGCGCCGCTCGGTGGACGCCGCCGGCCACTCCCACCCCGGGCCTCTGGGTACGGCCCATCTGGCGCTGCTGAGCATCCGCAGCACCGATGGCGTCGAGGGCCATTGCTTTGCGCCGCCGCAGGTCGTGCGGCCCCATGTGTTGAACCAGTTCGTGCGCCGCGTGCTGGTGGGCGGCGACGCGATGCAGCGCGAGAAGCTGTGGTGCGAGCTGGAGCACTGGCAGCGCGGCAGCGCCGGCCAGTTGACCGACCGGGCCCTGGGTGCGGTGGACAGTGCGTTGTGGGACCTGATCGGCCGCACGCTCGGAACGCCGGTCTACCAATTGCTCGGCGGCTACCGCGACAAGGTGCCGGCCTATGGCAGCACCATGTGCGGCGACGAACTGGCGGGCGGGCTGTCGACACCCGAGGAATACGGCGACTTCGCGCTGAAGCTGGTGGCGCGCGGCTACAAGGCCATCAAGCTGCACACCTGGATGCCGCCCGTCTCCTTCGCGCCCAACCCGGGCATGGACATCAAGGCCTGCACCGCCGTGCGCGAGGCGGTCGGCCCCGACATCGAGCTGATGCTCGACGGTTATCACGAGTACAGCCGCACCGACGCGTTGCGCATCGGCCGTGCGCTCGAGGAACTGGGCTTCGCCTGGTTCGAGGAAATGATGAACGAGCAGAGCACGGCGTCCTACGCCTGGCTGGCCGGTCAGCTCGACGTGCCCATCCTCGGGCCCGAGAGCCTGTCGGGCAAGCACTACGCCCGGGCCGAATGGGTCAAGTCCGGCGCCAGCGACATCCTGCGTGCCGGCGTCACCGGCTGCGGCGGCATCGGCCCGACGATGAAGGTGGCCCACCTGGCCGAGTCCTTCGGCATGAACTGCGAGGTGCACGGCAACGGCGCGCCCAATCTGGCGGTGTGCGGGGCCATCCGCAACTGCCGCTGGTACGAGCGCGGCCTGCTGCACCCCTTCCTCGACTACGAAGAGGTGCCGGCCTATATGAACGCCCTCGTCGACCCCATGGATGCTGAGGGGTTCGTCTCGCTGCCGCAAGGCCCGGGCCTCGGCGAAGACATCAACTTCGACTACATCTCGAAGCACACCGTCGCCACCTACTGAACGCAGCCATGTTCCCGGCATCCTCTTGGCTGTTGCGTCGCCGTCAGCTGCCCGCGCTCTTCGCTGGGGCCTGGGGCGCGGCGCACGCTGATTCACCCGACGACCAGTTGCTGGTCGGCATGAGCATGAACAACCTGCTCTCGCTCGACCCCGCCGCCGCCACCGGCCTGGACGCGGCCACCGTGGCCTGCAACCTCTACGACAGCCTGCTCGAGGTCGACGCGGCCGACACCACCCGGCTGCGCCCCAGCCTGGCCGAGACCTGGCAGGTGGGCGAGGGCGGCCGGCGCATCACGCTGAAGCTGCGCGCCGGCCTGCGCTTTGCCAGCGGCCGGCCGCTGACGGCCGTGCACGCGGCCTGGTCGCTGCAGCGCGTGCTGACGCTCAACCTGGCCCTGGCCTCGGTCTGGAAGAGCTATGGCTACACGGCCGCCAACGCCGCCGCCCACATCCGCGCCGAAGACGCCCAGACCCTGGTGCTGGACCTGCCTCAGCCCACCGACCCGACGCTGGTGCTGATGACGCTGGCCACGTCTATGAGCGGCTATGTCATCGACCGCGAGGCCGTGCTCGCCCACGAGCAGAGCGGCGACCTCGGCCATGCCTGGCTGACCACGCACGCCGCCGGCTCCGGTGCCTTCGAGCTGGAGGAGTGGCGCCCCAAGGAGCTGCTGACGATGCGCCGCTCGGCCAACGACTGGCAGCCCGCGGCAAAACTGCGGCGCGTCGTGTTCCGCCACATGACGGAGTCGCAGACGCTGCGCCTGATGCTGATGCGCGGCGACCTCGACATCGCCGGCGGCATGTCGGCGCCCGATGTGCGCGCGCTGGCCAAACGGCCCGACCTCGTCGTCGAGGAAGTGCGCCGCTCGACGATGTACTACGTGGCCGTCAATGCCCGCCACCCGCGCTATGCCGACGAGCGCGTGCGCCGCGCGGTGCTGCGCTACCTGATCGACTTCCAGGGCGTCGCCGGCGGCGTGCTGCCCTTCTACGGCGAACTGCAGATGCGGCCCGTGCCGCCCGGCCTGCCGGCATCGCTGCCCCAGCCCGGCTACGCCTTCGACCCCGTGGCCGCGCGCCGCCTGCTGGCCCAGGCCGGCCTGGCCGACGGCTTCGACACGACCATCCGTGTCGTCGCCGAGGCGCCCTTCACCGGCATCGCCACCAGCCTGCAGGCCACGCTGGCCCAGGCCGGCATCCGCGCCAGCATCCTGCCGGGCACCGGCAACCAGGTTTACGGCTCCATGCGCGAGCGCAGCTTCGAGATCGTCGTCGGCCGCGGCGGCGGTGGCGCCGAGGCCCACCCGCACTCCAGCCTGCGCGCCCTGGTCTACAACCCCGACAACCGTGACAGCGCACGGCTCAGCAACTTTCAGGGTTGGCGCACTGGCTATGCCGACGCCGAGCTGAACCGCCTCATCGAGCAGGCCCTGCTGACGCCGGACGCCACCGCGCAGACCGCCCTCTACCGCCAGGCCCAGCAGCGCTTCGACGCGCAGGTCGGGGCCATCCAGCCCATCGCCCAGATGCTCGACACCCAGGTGCTGCGCCGTGCTGTGCACGGCTATCACGGCCACCCCAGCGGCGCGACGCGGCTGCGCGAGGTCTACAAGGAGAGCCACCCATGACGAAGCGGTGGATACGCGGTGGCACGAGCGCGGCGCTGGCCTTGCTCGGCCTGCTGCTGCTGACCTTCATGATCGGCCGCGTGATGCCGCTGGACCCGGTGCTGGCCATCGTCGGCCCCGACGCCGACCGCGCCACCTACGAGCAGGTCTACCGCCAGCTCGGCCTGGACCGGCCGTTGTGGACGCAGTTCGGCCGCTACCTGGGCGACCTGGTGCAGGGCGACCTCGGGCGCGCGCTGCTGACCGGCCGGCCCGTCACCGAGGACCTGGCGCGCGTGCTGCCCGCCACCGTCGAGCTGGCCACGCTGGCCATCCTGCTCGGCGCGCTGCTGGGCGTGCCGCTGGGCGTCTGGGCGGCCAGCAACCACAAGCGCTGGCCCGACCACGTCGCCCGCGTGCTCGGCCTGCTCGGCCACTCCACGCCGGTGTTCTGGTTCGGCATGATGGGCCTGCTGGTCTTCTACGCCTGGCTCGGCTGGGCCGGCGGCATCGGCCGCATCGGCCTGTCGTTTGAAGGCGCCATCCCGCGCGTCACCGGCCTGATGCTGGTCGACACGCTGCTGGCCGGCGACACGGCGGCCTGGCGCAGCGCGCTGCGCCACCTGCTGCTGCCCGCCTGCGTGCTGGGCCTGCACTCCATGGCCTACCTCAGTCGCATGACGCGCAGCTTCATGCTCGCCCAGCTCAGCCAGGAATACATCACCACGGCGCGCGTCAAGGGCCTGAGCCGCCGCCAGGTCGTCTGGGGGCATGCCTTCCTGAACATCCGCGTGCAGCTGCTGACCATCCTGGCGCTGGCCTACGGCGGCCTGCTGGAGGGCGCCGTCCTCGTCGAGACCGTGTTCGGCTGGCCGGGCTTCGGCAGCTATCTGACCGGCAGCCTGCTGCTGGGCGACATGAACGCGGTGATGGGCTCGGTGCTCGTCATCGGCCTGCTTTTCGTCGCCCTGAACCTGACCGCCGACGCGCTCTACCGCGTGTTTGACCCGAGAGCCCGCTCATGACCGCTACCGCCGTTCCCATGGGGGCCTGGCAGGCCTGGCGCCGCGAGACCAGCGCCAGCGCACGCAAGCTGCTGGCCAATCCGCTGACCGCCATCGGCGTCGCCGTCATCGCGCTGCTGGTGCTGGTGGCACTGTTCGCGCCGTGGATCGTCACGCACGACCCGCTGCGCCAGGACCTCGCCGCCGCGCTGCTGCCGCCCAGCCCGGCGCACTGGTTCGGCACCGACGAGTTCGGCCGCGACGTCTTCAGCCGCCTCGTGCACGGCACCCGCATCACGCTGTTCATCGTCGCGCTGGTCACCGTCGTCGTCGGCCCGCTGGGGATGGGCATCGGCGTGGTCTCCGGCTATTTCGGCGGGCGGGTCGACATGGTCTGCATGCGTGTGGCCGACGTCTTCCTGTCCTTCCCCAGCCTGGTGCTGGCGCTGGCCTTTGTCGCGGCACTGGGCCCGGGCCTAGACCACGCCGTGCTGGCCATCGCGCTGACCGCCTGGCCGCCCATTGCCCGCCTGGCCCGCGCCGAGGCCATGACGCTGCGCAACGCCGACTTCATCGTCGCCGCCCAGCTGCAGGGCGCCTCGCATCTGCGCGTGCTGTGCCGGCATCTGGCGCCGCTGTGCATGCCCTCGGTGCTGGTGCGGCTGACGATGAACATGGCCTCGGTCGTGCTGACGGCGGCCGGCCTGGGCTTCCTGGGCCTGGGCGCCCAGCCGCCGTTGCCGGAATGGGGTTCGATGATCTCCGAAGGCCGCCGCTACATGCTGGACAGCTGGTGGACCGTGGCCGCCCCGGGCGCCGCCATCCTGGCCGTCAGCATGGCCTTCAACCTGCTGGGCGACGGCCTCAACGACGCGCTCGACCCGCGCCAAGCGTCATGACGACTGAACAACAACCGCTGCTCCAGGTCCAGGGCCTGCAAGTGGCCTACGGCAGCCCGGCAGCGCCCGTGCCGGTGGTGCACGGCGTGTCCTTCAGCCTCGGCCGCGAGAAGCTCGCCGTCGTCGGCGAGTCCGGCTCCGGCAAGACCACCGTCGGCCGCGCGCTGTTGAAGCTGCTGCCGCGCCAGGCCCGCATCAGCGCCGAGCGCCTGCAATTCGACGGCATCGACCTGCTGCAGGCCGGCGAGCGTGACATGGCCGCCCTGCGCGGCCGCCGCCTGTCCATGATCATGCAGGACCCGAAATACTCGCTGAACCCGGTCATGAGCATCGGCCGCCAGATCGGCGAGGCCGTGCAGCGTGGCGCCAAGCTGTCACGCGCCGAGTGCGACGAGCAGGTCGAGGCGCTGCTGGCGCGGGTGCGCATCCGCGAGCCGCGGCGCGTGGCGGCCCAGTACCCGCACGAGGTCTCGGGCGGCATGGGCCAGCGCATCATGATCGCGATGATGCTGGCCCAGCGCCCGCAATTGCTGATCGCCGACGAGCCGACCTCGGCGCTGGACGTGTCGGTGCGCCAGGAGGTGCTGGGCCTGCTGGACGAACTGGTGGCCGAGCAGGGCCTGGCGCTGCTCTTCATCAGCCACGACCTCAACCTGGTGCGGCGCTTCTGCGACCGCGTGCTGGTCATGTACGCCGGCCGCGTCGTCGAGACGCTGGCGGCGGCCGACCTGGCCCATGCCACCCATCCCTACACGCAGGGCCTGATGGCGGCCCTGCCCAGCCTGCAGCAGCGTCGCGCCGTGCTGCCGGTGCTGCAACGCGACGCGGCCTGGAGCGCGGCATGACGGCGATGTTGTCGGTCCGGGACCTGCAGCTGTCCTTCGGCGAGGGCAAGGAGGCGCGCGTGGTGCTGCACGGCGTGAGCTTCGACGTGGCACGCGGCCAGGCCTTCGGCCTGGTCGGCGAATCGGGCTCGGGCAAGACCACCGTGCTGCGCTGCCTGGCCGGGCAATACCACCACTGGCGCGGCGAGGTGGCCATAGCCGGTCAGGCCTACCGGGGTGAGCGCAGCCGGGCTCACGCCAGCCGCGCGCAGATGGTCTTCCAGGATCCCTACGGTTCCCTGCACCCGCGCCACACGGTGCGCACGGCCCTGGCGGAGCCGCTTCATGTGCACGGGCTGGATCGCGTCGACGAGCGCATCGACGAGGTTCTGCAGCAGGTCGGCCTGCCGCTCGCCTTTCGATTCCGCTACCCCCACCAGATCTCGGGTGGCCAGCGCCAGCGCGTCGCCATTGCCCGCGCCCTCATCCTGAGGCCGCCGCTGCTGCTGCTGGACGAGCCGACCTCGGCCCTCGATGTGTCGGTGCAGGCCGAAGTCCTGAACCTGCTCGCCGACCTGCGGGTGCAGCACGGCCTGACCTATCTGCTGGTCAGCCACGACCTGGGCGTCGTCGCCCATCTGTGCGATCGCCTGGCCGTCATGCAGCAGGGCCGCATCGTCGAGACGCTGAGCCGCGAAACCCTCTGCGAGGGCGGGGCCGAGCATGCCTACACGCGGGCCCTGGTCATGGCCGCCGAGGGCTGACCCTGTTCGATGTTTTGGACCTGAACGTCGATATCGGCGCTAAATGCAATCCTCGGTGACTGTTCGCAATTCGTTCGCCGGCAAGTTCCACACCGCGCCGCGGTCGCTTAGGCGCTCGCCTCCGTTCGAGTTGCGCGGTGTTTGACGGGCCCAGACCCGACTACACGCGCGTCCGCATCCCCACGTCCCTTGCGGTTGAGGAGGGTTCACCGTCCACTTCTCAGCTCTACTATCTCTTCTCGACGCGGTCAGCCATTCCGTTCGCTGGCGACCGTGAATCCTGGCGCCCCGCTTCCTTGATGGCGAAGTCCGCAGCTTCAACCCCTTGGTTCCTCTCTACGAGCTGCATCACGCGTTCCTTGTCGATGGTCCATTCCTTGAACGGCGTGTCTGGCGGTTGGCTGAGGCGCATCTCCGCAAGAATGGCGCCACGGCTAACGCCACTTTCGAGCCGGCTTTGCCACAGCCTCGCCCATTGGGCAACGGGCTCGTCCGGCATGCTCTGCGCCAGTGAAACCAGCAATTGATGTGCCGCGTCCGCCTGTCCGGCAAAGGCATAGGCCAGCGCCGCGGCGCGGGCGAGCGCGTCGACTTCGCGTGTGGCCTGCCAAGCTGTTGTGACTCCCTCAAGCGCCGCGCCGCCCGGGTCATCGGTTGCGGCCACTTCAGCTCTGAAGGCAGCCAAGGCGGCTTCGGCCGATTGAGGGGACAAGACCCGGGCGCGTTGAAGCTCACTCAGTGCAGCGTGAAGATGGGAGCGCCTGGCGTCGCCCTCGCTCCGCTGGGCAAGGCGGAAGTTCGCCACGCCAAGCAGGTACCGCGCCTCGAAGTTGGCGTCGTCAGCCTGCAGGACGGCATTCAACTGAATCAACGCATCGTGCGGGTCCCCCCAATCGATCTGTGCCCGGCTCAAGGTGAGGCGGGCAAGATCGTCGGTCGGGAATTTGGCCGCCAGGAGGGCGACCTTTTTCAGCAGTGACTCCCCGACCTGCGGGCTCGGACACGACTTCAAAGCGGCATTGGCCAACACGAACTCACCCGCTGCCAGGGGCAGGCTGCGGATGCTCACCCGGGCGTCAGGCAGGGACGGGAGTGCCACCCGGACGGCTTGAAAGCCGCGCAGACCATATCGCCACATCGTTTTACCGATGTCGCTCGTCTTCACGTCGAAGGCGCGTTCGAATGCCGTCGACGCGGACTCCCCATGGCCGGCGATCATGAGGAATCGGTTCAGACGCTTTCGGTTGTCTTCCGACGAGAACATGAAATGAGTCAACAACCAGGATTTCGACTCGAATTCGAGGCGCACACCAGCGTCGCCTGCGTAGTTGCGGGCGTTGGCGATGTGGTGCTGCAGCACGTCGTCGTACTCCAGGCTGTACTGGTGACCGTCGTCGATGAATTTCAGGTACCTGGCAATGCTCTTTGGCACACGGCCAATCACCATTTGCTGTTCTGAAAAGCGCACCGCCGAGAAGTACTGCGCGAAGCCCTCGATGAACGTGGTGGGCGTGCGGATGTCGGTGTGTCGGTATAGGAAGTGCCGCGCGTACGCCTCGAAGGCATAGGACAGGCTTTCGTTCAGCGGGGCCTTCTCGAGCTGCGCATCACTGGTCCTGGATATTCGTTCCAGATCGGCCCCGAACCCCTGAACGCCAGACGGGCAACTGCTGTACAGGCCGATTGCATTGGCTGGCAGGCTGCCGTCGACTTCACGCAGCGCTGCGGCCTGGCTGTAGTACAGCGTGAGCTTCGGCCCCTCCTGCTGAATCTGACGAATGGGCAGCGTGTAGATGCGCAGCAGATGATCCAGCTTTTCCAGGTTCTTCAGCAACGCGATGACGTCCTCTTCCCTGGCGTCGGAATAGACGACGAGGTGCGGGCTTTCAGCTCGGAACCATTTGGAGACGTCACCCTTGCGGGCGGCCACCGTCACGCGTTCCAGAGTCTGCGGGGCGGCTTGCTGGGCGCTTGTTGAAGCGCACACCAAAAAGAGGGCGGCGGCGAGTGCGTTCGCCCAGGACCAGTTGCGCATGAAGTTCTTTCCAGATGGTGATTCGGGTGGCTGCCGGCACGGGCTACATCGGCTTGAAGCGCGGCTGGAAGCTCTGGCTCACGGGCAGCGTTGTACGCCCGTCCTTGAGCCGTACTTCCATGCCGCCGAGGCTTCGGTCGACACGCGCGACGTGAGTGAGGTTGATGACGACGGCGCGGTGGATCTGCCAGAACTGCTCCGGGTCGAGTTGCAGCAGCAACTCGCGCAAGGACAGTCGCAGCAGGTATTCGCCTTCCGCAGTGACGGCGCAGGTGTATTTGTTGTCGCTGCGGAAATGGCTCACATCAGCCACCATCACGAGGTGCAGGCGTTCGCCCTGGGAGGCCTGCAGCCAGCGCAGCGGTGCGCCGGGCACGGCCGGCGCTGCGGTTGGCAAGGACGGCGGCGTCCACTGCTGCAACCAGCGCGCGAGTTCGGCCGGCGGCAATTGCAGTCGCTGCTGCAGGCGCTGCACTGTCTCGCGCAGGCGCTCGGTGGCCAGCGGCTTGAGCAGATAGTCCACCGCGCCCTGGTCAAAAGCGGTGACCGCATGCGCGTCGTAGGCGGTGACGAAGACGACGTGGCACAGGCCCTTGATGCGCCGCGCCAGTTGCAGGCCGTCCAGCCCGGGCAGGCGGATGTCGACGAAGACGATGTCGGGCCGCAGCTCCAGCAACAGCGCCAGGCCGCTCTCGCCGTCTTCGGCCTCTGCCAACACCTGCAACTGCGGCCACAGCTCGGCCAGCCCCTCGCGCAGGCGCTGGCGCGGCAGGGCTTCGTCTTCGATCAGCAGGGCAGTGGGGTGCTTCATCGGGTTTCGGAGCTGTCCCAGGCCAGTTCGATGCGCGCGCAGACGCCGCCTGCGGGGCGCTGTTGAACACTCAGGCGTGCGGCCTCGCCATACAGCCCGGCCAAACGATCGCGAACATTGGCCAGGCCCAGCCCTTGGCCCTGCGCGGGCAACGCCGCGGCCGCTTGCAGCCCGACGCCGTCGTCGCGCACTTCAAGCACCAAGCGTTCGCCCTCGCGTCGCGCCTCCAGATCGATGCGTCCGCCCTGCGGCTTGGGCTCGATGCCGTGGCGTACCGCGTTTTCAACGAGCGTCAGCACCATCAGCGGCGGCAGCTTGTGGTCGTTGCAGTCTGGGTGCGCTTGAAGGCCGAAGTGCAGGCGTGCGCCCAACCGCGTGGCCATCACGGTGAGGTAGGCGCTTGCCAGCTCGAACTCGCGTTCCAGCGTGCTCATGGGTTGGCGCAGCGAGGGCAAGGCCAGGCGCAGGTAGTCGTGCAGTTCGCCGAGAAAGCGCTCGGCCGTGGCCGGCTGGCTGCGGATGAGCTGCTGCAGGCTGGCCAGCGCATTGAACAGGAAGTGCGGCTCGACCTGGGCCTGCAGCGCCTTGAGTTCGGTCAGGCTGACCTGGCGCGACAGCTCGGCCATCGCCGCCGTGTGCTCGGCGTGCGCCAGGCGCAATGCCAGGGCCTGCTCCTCGCGCCAGCGCCACCAGCGGGTCGGCAGATGCATCAGCAGCGCGAAGGCGAAGGCGGGTAGCCAAGGCTGCCATAGCGCGAGCGGGCTGCGCCATTGCACCAGGCCGATGCCGGGCAGCAGCAGCGTCCCCGCCGCCGCGCCCAGGGCGGCGGCCAGCGGCACCGCCAGGGGCCACCAGCGCCAGTTGAGCGTGAACCACGCGGCGCTGTAGGCCAGCCAGAGCTGGGCGGCCAGAGGCAGCCAGCGCGCCTGAGGCCAGGCCCAGTGCAGCAGTGCCCAGGCCGCCCAGAACAGCAGGGCAGGGAGGAGGGCGCGGCGCAGCACCTCAGTCCAGCGCGGCATTCTTCAGCGGCGCGGGTGGCAACTTTGCCGTTTCTGCCAGCGCCTGCGCGTAGACGCGCCGCGCCCGCTCCAGGTCGATGCCGATGGGTGTCGTCGTCGGTGCCACTTCAGGGCCGACAACCTCGAAGCGCAGGCCACGCGCCCAGACCTGGCCTTCGCCCACCAGGCCCAGGCCCAGCCCGAGGTGCGTGGCGTCTGCGGGCACGTCCATCACGACGTTCACGTCATGCCAGCCGCCATCCGCCGGTACGCCGCCGCCCATGGGTAGCGGCTTCACTTCGTCGCTCGAGACATTCATGTCGCCGCTCAAATCGCCGAAGCCGTCGCGGAGGTAGAGGCCGGCCCAGCCGCGGACGGCTTCGGCCCTCAGCTCACCGCTGAAGCGAACCCGCTTGCCGGCATAGCCCAGCACCGCTTGATGAGCCGAGGCTGCGCTGATGGGCCCCGGCGTTTTCGGGTAGACCGAACGGATCGTCAGCGTCGGCGCGCCGCCTGCGGCTGGATCGATGCCTACTTCGTAGCCGTTCAGCGCCGCCGCAGCCGTCTTGGTGTCAGTGGGATGGGACATCTGGTGGGCAAACCAACCCTGGGGCATGCGGAGATTGGCGGCGTTGACGCTGAGCACGACGGCGGCCAGCGGCGCGAGCAGGAGGATGCGGAAGTTCATGTCGGTAGTCCTGGGTGACGTCGCTGGGCTTATTGCAGGGACAGGTTTTGGGGAGGCATAGGCGGCCGGTCTTGCGGCAATGCCCTCAACATCTGCTGCACCTTCTGGTGCAGCTCCCGTGCGGCGATGGCTGCCTCGACGCCAAAGCGCTGTGTGCTCAACGGCACGTCCCGGCCCACCACCTCCAGCCGCAGGCTTCTTGCCCAGACCTGGCCGCTGCCGGCCAGGGCCAGGCCGACGCTGACCGAACCGGGGCCATCGGCGGGGATGTCGGCCACCACGCTGACGTCGCACCAGTCCGGGCAACCGGCCGCGCCCAGCGGCGGCGTCTTGTCGAAGTCCGGGTCGACGTGGGCCATGTAGAGCAACTTGAAGCCCGTGGCCACGACCAGGCCGCCCCAGCCATCAAGGCCTGCGGCCTTGACCTGGCCGGTGAAGCGCACGCGCTGCCCGGCATAACCGACGACGAACTGGCCGATGCTGCCGATGTCGCTGCTGGATCCCTTGCCAATGGACTTGACTGTCAGCGCGCGCTGGCCGCTGGCTTCGGTCTCGGGGGCGACGCCGGCTTCATGCGTCATGCCGTCGGGCCACCGATAGCCGGCGCCCGACACCCAGCCGTCGGGCTGGCGCAGGGTTTCGGCGCCGCTGGCGCTCAAAGCCAGCGCCGCCAGTGGCACGGTAAGGAGGGCTCGATAGTCCATCTGTTTGTCCTTGGAGTTGAAGAGGCAGACGCAGTGTGGGCGGGTGCTGCGAAGCCCGCTCGGGCGATGCGATGAGCCAGCGTCGGCGCCGACGAGGCAGTTCCGGCAGCGACAAACGACTTCGGGAAGCGTCTCGTGCGTCAGGCCCTCGGCATCGCGCAGAGCCGGTCCAGGAAGTCCGCGTGCGTGGGCATGGATGACACCGTGCGCGAGATCGCGCCGTGCACCGATTGGAGGTGGCGGCGGATCAGCTGCGGGTCCACCAGGTCGACGTACGGGTCGTACCGCTCGGGGTAGACGCCCAGGCCCAGCAGGATCGACGCCCACGACGGCTCGGCAAAGCCTTCCGGTTCGATCACGGCGACGCGGCCGGTCTTGCGGAACAGGTCGATCTGGTGGGCAAGATCGTCGGGAATGGGCATGTCGGCACAGTAGCGCCAGAACTCGCTGTCGCGCCGCTCACCCAGCTTGTAGTGAAGGATGATGAAGTCGCGCACGGACTCGTAGCGATAGGCCATCTGCCGGTTGAACTCGTCCGCCAGCGCCGGCTGGAACGACAGGTCCGGCAGCATGGCCGTCAGGCGGCTGACACCGTCCATGATGAGATGCAGGCTGGTGGATTCCAGCGGTTCCAGGAAGCCTGACGACAGGCCGATGGCCACCACGTTCTTGACCCAGCTCTGCTTGCGTCGCCCGGTGACGAAGCGCTGCTGCCGAGGCTCGTCGAGGGCCTTGCCGTCCAGGTGGTCCAGCAGCGTGCGCTGCGCCTCGTCGTCGCCCAGGTAACCGCTGCAATAGACCAGCCCGTTGCCCGTGCGGTGCTGCAGCGGGATGCGCCATTGCCAGCCGGCGGTGCGGGCGGTCGACCGCGTGTAGGGCGTCATCGGGCCAGCGCGCTCGCACGGCACGGCCAGGGCGCGGTCACAGGGCAGCCAGCGGCTCCAGTCCTCGTAGGGCGACTTCATCGCCCCGTCGATCAGCAGGGCGCGAAAGCCGGAGCAGTCGATGAAGAGATCGCCTTCCACCCGGCGCCCGTCGTTCAGGCGCAGCGCCGTCACAAAACCGTCTTCGGGGCGCGTCTCGACCTGCGTGATGGTGCCTTCGATGCGCTTGGCGCCGTGCCGGAGGGCGTACTCGCGCAGGTAGGCACCGTACAGCGACGCATCGAAGTGGAAGGCGTAGTTGAAGGCATTGGAAGCAGCTGGCTCGCCCGGCGTCGGCGGCATGAAGCGCATCTGCCGGGCCATCACCGTCGCGGTCGACCATTGCTCGTAGGACGGCAATTTGTCGCCCATTGCCTGCAGACGCAGCCAGTAGGCCCACAGCGGCCGGTTGTGGATGGCCGGGCCGAAGCCGCCGAAGCCGTGGAAGAAGCGATTGCCGAGGCGGCCCCAGTCCTGGAACTCGATGCCGAGCTTGAAGGTGGCGCGCGTGCGCCGGACGAAGTCGGCCTCGTCGATGCCCAGCATCTGGTTGTAGAACTGGACCGTCGGCAGCGTCGCTTCGCCGACACCCACGGTGCCGATGTCCGCCGATTCCACCAGCGTCACCTCGCAGTGTTGGTCGGGTTGGTCGGGTTGGTCAGGCCGGCACAGCATCCGCGCCAGCGGTGCGGCGGTGATCCAGCCGGCGCTGCCGCCGCCCACGATGACGATCCTCTGCAGTGGACGATTTCGCACCAACAGTCTCCAAAAAAAATACAGATCTGGTCAGTCCAGGAGTTTGCCCTATGTCTCTTTGGTCTTACCAGTTGTACTCTAGTCGCACGGCATCGGAATGCATTCCTGACACACACGGCGCGGTTACCCGTGCGCTCGCCAGCCCTGAAACGCAGTGATCACAGACGTAACGGGGCGGTTTTCTCACCGACCAATAGTTGGTGCAACGGACGAACAAAAGCCGCTGTCAGTGAAGCAAGGCGAGCCCGATCACAAGGGCGCAGGGGCGTTGCAGATGAAGGTCTGCGCCCGGCTGCCTCAGTCAATTCAGAACAGGAGACAAAACGTGACGAAAAAGTTGATTCCGCAAGCTCGGAAGTTGACCGTTGTAGCAGCGTGCGCATTTTTGGCCGCCTGCGGGGGCGGAGGGGGTGATGGGGGTGGAGGATCGGAGGGCCGCTTCCAGGTCATCAACTTCAAGTACCCGGGCGGCAATACGTTGTTGAATGGGCCGACGACCTTGACGGCCACCGCGACTTCGGGACTGCCGGTCAGCTTCCGCAGCGGCACGGCCACCACCTGCACGGTTGCGGACAACAAGGTCACGCTGCTGGCTGCGGGGGAGTGTCTGGTCATCGCGAGCCAGCCCGGCGGGGCCGGTGCGGATGGCACCAAATGGGCAGCTGCCGACGACACGAGCCAGCTGTTCAATGTGTTGAAGCATGCGCAGGTGTTGACATTCACGCCGCCGGACTACGTCCTTAGCGCAGCCACGAAGTCGATCTCGCTCAGCGCGACCTCGGACGCAGGTCTGCCGGCCACCTTCTCCAGCGACACGCCCACCATCTGCTCCATCAGTGGCAGCACGCTCCAGTTCCTGGCCAAGGGCAGTTGCGCGGTGTCGGCAAAGCAAGCTGGCAATGAGAGCTACAAGGAGACGACGACGCAGCGCTTCATTGCCGTCGATCCGCTGGTTGTTGCTGACGGCTTCGCGCCGGGAGGCGGTCGCGGAACCATGAACAACTTGCTCACCAAGCAGGGTGGCAACGTCATGGTCAATCCCTGGGACAGCGCGCTGAACGCAGGTTGGGAGTGGTGCGATGCCAGCGGCGGCGACTGGTGCTACAGCAAGGTCTCCAGCGACGGCTCCACGCTCGATTCCGCCCTGCATATCCCGGACACGCTGTTCACCGGCGGCTGGCAATACGGCTTCAACCGCATCGACATCTTTGCGCCTGGCCTGAGCGGCTTCAATGGGTCGGGCGACACGGTGGGTGGGCTGCAGGTGACCACCGAGAAGGCGCTGGGCTTCACCATGGGCTTGAATGCCGATCTCTACTCGTCGAGCAAGCCCATCGTCGTGCACCTGGACCTGGGCAAGCGCAACAACGGCTGCAACGTCACCCTGAGCACCTTGGTGTGGGCCCCGTTGTCGGGGTTGATCAGCTACGCCGTGCCGCTGAGCAACTTCGCGGTGACCGAGGCGTGTGGCCTGTCAGGCGTGACCGTGGCGTCGCTGGACAACGACGTGCGCAAGCTGCCGAACCCTTATGACAGCAACGGCACTCCCGTCAACGACGCTGACTTCAAGGCCGCGCTGGACAAGATGGCCACCTCGCGCGCCTCGGCGGCGACGCTGCTGCAGTCCTCCAACATCGTCCGCACGCGCTTCTGGTTGATGGACGCGAACGTGGATAGGAAAACAGGCGGCATCTTCGCCTCCGACCTGACCATCAAGGGCGCCATCACCATCCAGTAACCCAGCCCGCGAGCGGCGTTGCGTGTCAGCGACCGGCCCCGTGTTGATCGGGGCGGTGACACCAGCATCGCAACGGGCTGTCCCGGCATCCGATGCCGGGGCAAGCGGTAGCGCCGAAGTCGGCCGACTGCCGCCGGACACATCGAAGGAATACGGAGACACCATGAAAAAACAGTTCCGCACCACGGCCATCCATCGCGGCATGGTCCACATGATGCTGCTGACCGTCGGCAGTGCCGCGCTGGCGCAGTCGACCACTGACAAGCCGCCAGCCAACCTGGAAACCGTCGTCATCACCGGCCAGCGCGCAGCGCTGCAAACGGCACAGAAGATCAAGCAGAACGCTGAGGAAATCGTCGACTCGGTCGTCGCGGAAGAGGCCGGCAAGCTGCCGGACAAATCCATCACGGAAGTGCTGCAGCGCGTCGTCGGTGTCGTCATCGACCGCAACAAGTCGCGTGGCGACCCGGAGCACTTTTCCGTCGAAGGCTCGGGCATCAGCGTGCGCGGCCTGAGTTGGGGTTCTTCGCTGCTGAACGGCCGCGAGTCGTTTTCGGCCGGCTGGCCGGGCCGCGAGCTGAGCTGGGGCGATGTGCCGCCCGAGCTGATGGCCGGCGTCGATGTCTACAAGAACCCCTCCAGCGAGATCATCGAAGGCGGCGTCAGCGGCACGGTGAACCTGCGCACGGCCTTGCCCTTTGACTACAAAGGAACCAAGGCCTACTTGTCGGTGGGCAACAACTACACGCAGCGCTCGGGCAAGAATTCGCCCAGCATGTCGGGGCTGTACACCACCCAGTGGAATACGGACATCGGCCGCGTCGGCCTTCTGCTGGACCTGTCCTATAACCACTCCAGCTTCCAGAACGAGAGCATCCAGCTGGATGCCTACTACCCCCGCACCGACCTGATCGCTGGCCAGGTGGCCTGGGCACCGAAATCGGCTTCCTACCGCAACAACACCGGCGACAACGAACGCGCCGGCTTCTATGGCGCGCTGCAGTGGAAGCAGGGCGGCATGGACTCGTCGCTGACCTATTTCGTGTCGGGCGCACGCGAGACGGGCAGCGAGCAGGGCTTCTACACCGGTGTGGAGAACGCATACAAGTCGACGATCAAGAATGCGACGTACGACGCCAACAACGTGCTGACGTCTGGCACCTACACCTATCTGACCGGCGCCGGCGCAAACACCTCCGTCCTCGGCGGCCTGGGCCTGCAGATCACGCGCGGCTGGAATCAGAACAAATCGCAGACACGTGAGCTGGCGTGGAACTTCAAATGGGCCATCAACGACCATTGGCTGGTGCAGAACGACCTGCAATGGGTTCATGCGAAGAACGATTCCATCGGCCGCAACCTGCAGCTCGGCACCTTCGTGCCGAGCATGAGCATCGACGTGCCGGGAAAGAGCCCGGTGCGCATCGGCTTCGACCAGACCAGCACGGATTACCTGGCCGACCCGAAAAACTATTACTGGAATCTGGTCATGCCGGGTGCGAGCAAGGCCGATGCCGACCTCTACGCCTGGAAGGCCGACGCGCGTTACCGTTTCGACGACCCCATCCTGCGTGACATCCGTGTCGGCGTGAGAGCCACCTACCGCGTCGCACGCCACTACGACGCCACCGGCAACGGCTGGACGTCCATTGCCGAACCCTGGGCGATCAAGCCGAACGTGAAGCCCGGCCAGACGCCCCCAGACGATGGCTCATGGCAGCCGCGCGCAAGCTTCGCCTACCTGAACGACCCACGCTACCAGTCCGTGCCGGTCGAAACGTTCAACTTCGGCAACTTCTATGGGGGCAAGGCGGGCCAGCTGCCGAACATCGTCATGCCGACGATCGGTGCCGTGCGCGACTACCCGAACACGTACGCGACACTGGCCAACGATTACCGCTACCAGCAATGCCTGGACGGCAAGAAGCTGTACCCGGGCGTGACGTGCAATCCCGCGGACTACAAGAACTTCCAGGAGCTGGTCTACAACGATGACCCGTCCAAGACCAGCACGCACAGCGAACAAACCGATGCGGTCTACGCCACGCTGCGCTTCGGCTTCGACGATTTGAAGTTCCCGATCGAAGGCAATGCCGGTTTGCGCGTCGTGCTGACCCGTGACGTCTCGCACGGCTACACGATTTTCGAGTCGAAATACAGCGCGACGACGCCGCCCGACCTGCCGCGCTTCGACCAACTCACCCAACCCATCGACGTGCAGAACGAGTTCGTCAAGGTGTTGCCGTCGCTCAACCTGAAGATGAACTTCACCGACAGGTTGCAGGCGCGCCTGGCGATGGCCCAGAGCATGAACCGACCCGGTTTCAACCAGCTGGGCGAGTACATCAAGCTGCAGCAGAACTACGACGTCGACAAAAAGACGGTCACCTACACCGGAAACAACACCGGCAACGTCAAGCTCAAGCCCATCACGGCCAACAGCTATGACCTGGCGCTGGAGTGGTACCCGCGTGACGGCCAGTCCATCACGGCCACGGCGTTCCATAAGGACGTCAAGGACGTCATCATGAACAGCGTCTACACCCGTGCCTACAACAGTACGGGCGGCAATCCGCAGACCTTTGCCATCACGGGTCCTGCCAACGTGGGCAAGGCCAACGTCAGCGGCCTGGAAGTCGCAGGCATGACCTACCTGGACAAGCTCCCGTTCCTGGACGGCGTGCTGCCGGAGTGGGCCAAGGGCATCGGCGTGTCGGCCAACTACACCTATATCGACGCCAAGCAGAGCCTGTACAAGCAGATCGACAACCCCTATTGCGATGCCGGGAACGCGGCGACAAATGGCGGCTTGCATCTGTTCGGCTGCGACACCAACGGCTTGCCGTTCAAGGATTTGCCGCTGCCCTACATGGCCAAGAACGCGTACAACTTCGTCCTGATGTACGACCACGGCCCGCTGTCGGCGCGCCTGGCCTACAACTGGCACAGCCGGGTCTTGCAGGCGATTGACGCCAATGGAACACGCGGCACCGACGGCACCAGCGCGGACCCGGCGCGCGTCGGTGCCCAGGATGTGGGCTGGGGCTTGCCGACCTGGCAGGAGGCATTCGGCCAGTGGGACGCCGGCATGAACTACAGGTTCAGCGACACGCTCAGCATGTCGCTCAACGTGACCAACCTGAACAACGTCATCGTCCGCCAGACGCAGCAGCAGCACATCGGGACGATGGGGCGTGCGTGGTTCTACCCTGGCCGCAGCTACTCGCTGAGCGCACGCTACGAGTTCTGAGGCGGTCCCTGACGCGGCATCACCTGCATGCCGCCCGGACGGGCTGTCCGGGCGGCATGCCCATTTGCGCGGGTCGGCGCCGTGCGTGGCCAGAGATGGAAATGATGGACGTCGGGGCAGGTCGTTCAATGCGCCCAAGAACTTGGCAGGGTCTCTATGACGCAGAAAGTTGATCGCATCGTCGTCGTGGGCGGTGGCAGCGCCGGCTGGATGGTGGCCTCGGCGCTGGTCACCGGATTGAAGGGCCGCGCCATCGTCGAGGTGGTCGAGTCCGAGGACATCGGCATCATCGGCGTCGGTGAAGCCACCTTCCCGTCCATCCGCAACTACAACCAGCTGATCGGCATCGACGAGCGCGATTTCCTGCGCGCCACCAACGGCACCTACAAGCTGGGCATCCGCTTCTGCGACTGGCTGGACGTTGGCAAGGACTACTTCCACACCTTCGGCCATTTCGGCAACCTGTTCGGTTCGCAGACGCTGTGGGCGCAGCACCGGCGCATGGGTCTGGCCGAGCCGCTGGGCGTGCAGTGCGTGCCCACGGTGATGGCGATGAAGGGCCGTTTCGTGCTGCCCAGCGAGCAGGCGCAGTTCAAGTACGCCTACCACTTCGACGCCGTCCAGTACGCCGCCTTCCTGCGCAAGCTGGCCGTGCAGCGCGGTGCCCGCCACACGCTGGGACGCATCACCGACGTGTCACGCCGCGCCGATGGCGGCGTGGCCGCCGTGCAGCTGGAGGATGGCCGGCGCATCGAGGGCGACCTGTTCGTCGACTGCTCGGGCTTTCGTTCCCTGCTGTTGGGCCAGGCGCTGGAGGAGCCCTTCGTCGACTTCAGCCACTGGCTGCCCGTCGACGGCGCCTGGGCCTGCCCCACCGAACGGGTCGGCGAGGAACTGGCGCCGTACACCCAGGCCACGGCGCTGGAAGGGGGTTGGGCGTGGCGTATCCCGCTGCAGAGCCGCACCGGTCATGGCCACGTGTTCGCGAGCCGCTTCATCGACGCCGACCGTGCGCGCGAACAACTGCTGGCGCGGCTCGACGGCAAGCCGCTTGGCGAGCCGCGGCTGCTGCGCTTCACGACCGGCCACCGCGAGCGCTTCTGGGTGCACAACGTTGTCGCCATCGGCCTGTCCTCCGGCTTCCTGGAGCCGCTGGAGTCCACCAGCATCTACCTGATCCAGGACGGCATCAGCCGCCTCATGACCCTGCTGACGGCCGGCTGGCCGGTGGACGAGAACGACCGGGCTTTGTTCAACGACGGTGCGGCACGCCGCTTCGCGCGCATCCGCGACTTCATCATCCTGCACTACTGCCTGACCCGCCGCCGCGACAGTGAGCTGTGGCGTCATGTGGCGACGATGGAGCTGCCCGAGACCCTGGCCTTCCGGATGGAGCTGTGGCGTCGCTACGGCGTGCTGCATGAATACGACGAGGAAGGCTTCGACGCCACCAGCTGGCTGGCCATCCACGCCGGCATGGAGCACTGGCCGGAGCGCAACGATCCGGTCTTCGCGGAGATCCCGCCGGAGCGGGCGTTGGCGGCGCTGAATCAGCGTCGCAAAGCCATCGAAGCCTCGGTGGCGCGCATGCCGCAGCACCATTGCACGCTGCTCGAGATGCTGGGCTGATGTCAGCCCGAACTGATCAACCTGAAAGGTGAGGCGCCATGTGGCAGGGGTCGAAATCGCCCGTAGTTTTCCCAGCGGATGGCCGTTTCGCCGTCCCGCATCCTTCCGAATCGAGGCTTCCATGATTGCGCGCGTGCTTGCGCTCCTGGCGCTTGTCCAGGCCTGCGTCTGGCCGCAGCCGAGCCAGGCCGAGAACCCCCTCGTCCAGACCAGCTTCACCGCCGATCCGGCACCGTTGGTGCACAAGGGGGTTGTCTACCTCTACACCGGGCAGGACGAGGATGAAGCCCGCGACTTCAAGATGCGCAGCTGGCGGCTCTACACGTCGACCGACATGTCGAACTGGACCGACAAGGGCGTTGTGGCGTCGCTGGCGACCTTTCCCTGGGCGGTGCAGGACAACGACGCCTGGGCTTCCCAGGTGGTCGAGCGCGATGGCAAGTTCTACCTCTATGCGTCGGTGAGCGTACCGGGCTGGCCAAAGAGCGTGATTGCCGTCGCGGTGGCCGACAAGCCCGAGGGGCCGTTCAAGGATG
>NZ_JBFUFR010000040.1:0-57137 GCF_056403315.1 Roseateles sp. P2_H4
TGCGGCCTTTCTGGCCACAACCCTTCGGGCAGGCCCATTGCCGTAGCGTTAACAGGCCCTAGGCCCAGCCGGCCAGGCGATCGAAGCCGCTGCCATGCGGCCACACGGCCGCCAGCGTCGTCGCATCGGCGCCGAACCAGCGCGCCAGCTCGGTGCCGAGCTGGTCGGTCGCCGTCGTCGGTAGCCACACGCCCTGGCCGACGTCGTCGGGGCCATTGATCGTCAGGTCGGGCATGCGGCCCAGCAGCTTGCCCCCATTTGACCCACGCGCCGCGCCGCCGACCACGAAGTGGTGGCTGCCCCAGCCATGGTCGGTGCCGGCGCCGTTGCTCGTCAGATTGCGGCCGAAGTCGCTGGCGCTGAAGAGGGTCACGCTGTCGGACAA
Source organism: Roseateles sp. P2_H4 (assembly GCF_056403315.1). Lineage (NCBI taxonomy): Bacteria > Pseudomonadati > Pseudomonadota > Betaproteobacteria > Burkholderiales > Sphaerotilaceae > Roseateles > Roseateles sp. P2_H4. The sequence continues at coordinate 386 of NZ_JBFUFR010000040.1, forward strand.
GCCCTGGGCGGCCATGGCGGCGTTGAAGGCGGTGACGGCACCGTCGATCTCGGTGAAGTTCTCGTTCTGGCGCTGCAACTGGTCGTCGCCATGGGTGTCGAAGCCGCCAATGGACGTGAAGAAGCATTGGCGCGACAGGCCGAGCGCACTGCGCGCCGCGATGAGCTTGGCGGCCATGCCGAGCTGGCGACCCAGGCCGGCATCCGGAAAGGCGGTCGTGACGCTGCTGCTGGCCAGGGCGCCGGCCAGCGTGCGCTGCACCTCCAGGCTGCGGCTCATCATGTTGAGCCAGGTCTGCTCGAAGGGGTGGCTGCGCGCCTCGGCCAGCGTGGCGGCGACGGCAGCCGACAGCGGGTCACCGCCGGCCTTGGCATTGGGGTTGTAGAAGTCGAAGCCAAAGCGGCCCGAGGCCGACACCCGATAGGGCGTCAGCGCCTTGTCGCCGGCTTCCCAGATGTTGCCGCCGGACAGGCTGAGGGCCGCGTAGCCCCGATTCGTCTGGCCCTCGGCCACGGCCCGCTCCAGCAGCCGCCCGCCCCAGCCATTGCGCGGCGGCGCCTCGACGACACCGCTCTGCCAGGCGCCCTGCTGGTCGCTGTGCGAGAACAGGTTGTAGGGCAAGGGCACGCTGCGTGCGTCCCACTGCGCCTTGGTCGTCGGCACCAGCAGCGGGCCAATGTTGGCGATGACGCTGGCCTGGCCACCGTTGACCAGGCCTTGCAGGCCGGTGAAAGCCGGATGCAGGCCCAGGCCGGTAGCGTTGGAGAGTGTCAGCGGCAGCAGCGTGGCGCTGTCCAGCGCAAGGTTGGGCCGGGCGCGCTGGTAGGCGGCGTAGCGCGCGTCGGTCGGCACCAGCAGGTTGTTGCCGTCGTTGCCGCCGAACATGAAGACGCAGACCAGGGCGCGGTAGTCGCCCGCGGCTGGTGCCGTCTGGGCCAGGGCGCGCATCTGGGCCCAGGGGTTGAGCGCCGCGGCCGCGCCCAATTGGAGCAGGTGGCGGCGCTTCATCGTTGGATGACGTGGTCGGGGCTGAGGGCGGTCACGATCAGGGCAGCCTTGACCTTGTCGGTCTTGCCTTTGATCGCACCAACGAGGGTGTTGAGGCGCTCGCGCGTGCTGGCGCTCATGCCGAGGTTGAAGAACAGCAGGTCGAGGCGGTCGATCAGCGCCCCGGCGTCGAGGGCCGCGAGGCTGGCGAGATCGAGCTTGAGGCGGTGCTCCTCGGGCCAGCCATAGCCGCCGCCTTCGACGAGGTCGGCAAAGAAGTTCAGCGAACCGGCCACGGCCGCCTCGCCGCTGATCTGGAACTCGGGCGCCACCCAGCCCTGCGCCGCGATAGGCCCGGCGGGGCGGTAAGCGGGCGAATAGAAATTGAAGACGGAGGGCGCCAGCAACGGGCTCTGGCCGAGGGCGTCGTCGCTGCTGTCGAGGTACTGGATGCGGTTGAGGCCGCTGGCGCTCCTGGCCCCCAGGCCACGCAGCATGTTGGCGAAGCGGATGACGGGCTCGCGCTGCTTGGCGACATGGGCGGCGGGGTTGTCGCCGCGCGCCTCGGCGTCCATCAGCACGGCCCGCACGACCGCCTTCAGATTGCCACGCACGCCCGCGCCGTCGTTGACGAAGACGGCGGCGACGCGGCCCACATAGGCCGCGCTGGGATTGCTCGCCACCAGGCGCTGGATGAGCTGCTTGCTGAAGAAGGGCGGCACATTGGGGTGCTGGAAGATGGCGTCCAGCGCGTCCTTCATGTCCTGCTCGGGCGTCTGGCCGCCAGTCAGCGTCTTGCCGTCCAGCAGCAGCTTGTCACTCGGTGAGTGGTAGTTGGCCCAGGCCTTCATCGGCACCGTCCACAGCGCCTCGATGTTGTCGTCGTGGTTGTGGAACTGCGAGTTCTTGCTGTTGTCCAGCCCACCGAAGCTCCAGCCGCTGAAGGCCTTGGCAAAGCCCTTGACGACGGCCTCGTCATAGGTGGGCTGGCTCTTGCCTGCCGAGTCGAGCTTGGGGGTGCCGTCGGCATTGAGCTGGATGAGGCCGATGGAGAAGAGCTGCAGCACCTCGCGCGCGAAGTTCTCGTTGGGGTGGGTGCCCTTGCTCGCGTTCTCCTTCTCGCTCTCCAGCATGTTCAGGTAGTAGCCCATGGCAGGGTGCAGGGCCACATCCTGCAGCAGCGTGCGCCAGTTGCCGAAGGCGTTGCGGTTGAGCATGTCCAGATAGCTGCTCATGGCCGCGGGGCGGATGTCGGGCGCGATATTGCTGATGACGAAGATCTGCAGCAGGGCCCAGGTGACCCGCGCACGCAGTTGGTCCTCGCCGGTCAGCCATTGCTGCCAGATGGCCTCGTAGCTCATCTCCTCGCTGATCCGCGGCTTCTCGCCGGCGGGCTGGTCGCGGCCGCGCTGGGCGTTCAGATAGTCCAGGTGCAGGGCCGCGGGCCTGGCGAACTGCGCGGTCAGCCAGGCGTCGAAACCCTGGGCGACAAGGGCATCGACTTGGGGCCCGCCGGTCGCGCCGAAGCTCGCCTGGCTCAGGAAGCGGGCGGCGTCGCGCCGGCTGGGTGGCGGCGCGGGCGGTGCGCCCGGCGCGGGGTCGGGCGTGGCCGGCGTGGCGGTTCCGGGACCACCGCCACCGCCTCCGCCGCAGGCGGCCAGCAGCGCTACTGCCGCCAGGGCCGCCGAAGCCGTGCCCGCGCTCGGATCAGGCGGCGCCTGCTCGAGCTCCGTCGTATCTGCGTTGTTGTCCACCACGCTGCCTCCTGCGTCGCGGTGCGACTCTAGGCAGGCACGCCGCTTGCCGGCGTGAGCAATCGTGAGAGATGTTGCTAGGCCGCGGCCGTGCCCGTCAGGCGCTGGTACTTCTGCATCAGCGCCTCACGGCTCTCGATGTGGGCGGGGTTGATCGGGATGCAGGCGACGGGGCAGAGCATCACGCACTGCGGCTCGTCGAAATGGCCGACGCACTCGGTGCATTTGCTCGGCTCGATCTTGTAGAACTCTTCGCCCATCGAGATCGCGTTGTTCGGGCAGGCGGGTTCGCAGACGTCGCAGTTGATGCACTCATCAGTAATCATCAAGGCCATCGTCACTCCCCTTTCTTGCAGCGCTCATTCAAGCGCGCGAGAACTCCGGGCGACACGAACTCCGCCACCTCGCCGCCCAGCGTCGCGATCTCGCGCACGAAGGTGCTGGACGTGTACTGGTGATGTTCGCCTGGCGTCAGGAAGATGGTCTCGACCTCGGGCATGAGCTTGCGGTTCATGCCGGCCATCTGGAACTCGTACTCGAAGTCGCCGCCCGTGCGCAGGCCGCGCACGACGACGCGGCCGGCGTGGGTACGCACGAAATCGCGCAGCAGGCCGTCGAAGGCGATGACCTCGACATTGCCCAGCGGTGCCGCCACCTCCTGGGCCATGGCCAGGCGCTCCTCGAGCGTGAACAGGGTCTTCTTGTGGTGGCCGACAGCCACCGCCAGCACCAGGCGCTCAAACATGCCGGCGGCGCGGCGCATCAGGTCTTCGTGGCCCAGCGTGATGGGATCGAAGGTGCCTGGGTAGATGGCCGTGATGGTGATGCGCGAGGTCATGAGGTCGGATTGTCCTCGCGCCGCAGCAATTGGTAGTGCACGGCGCCGGCACGCCCCTGGCGCCAGGCGGTGAATCCGGCCGGTGCGGCGATCTCGTGGGGCGACTCGACATAGATCAGTCCGTCCTCCGCCAGCAGCGGCTGCGCAGCGGCCAGCGCGCGGCCGAACAGATCGTCCGCGAACGGCGGGTCCAGAAAGATCAGGTCGAAGCGGTCGGCGCTGGCCGTCATCCAGTTCAGCGCATTGGCGCGGTGGATGGTGATGGCCGTGGCCTGAAGGCGCTTCTGGCTGGCGCGCAGCCCGTCCACCAACGCGGCCTCGCGCTCGATCATCACCACCGCAAGCGCCCCTCGCGAGGCGGCCTCGAACCCCAGCGCGCCGCTGCCGGCGAAGGCGTCCAGCACGCGCCAGCCGTCCAGCGTCTGACCCAGCCAGTTGAAGAGGGTTTCACGGATGCGGTCGGCGGTGGGGCGCAGGCCCGGCAGGTCGGGAACCGGCAGCTTGGAGCGCTTCCACTGCCCGCCAATGATGCGAATTTCACCCATCTATTGCCGAACGGGGATGCCGCGAGCCGCCATCAGCGCCTTAGCCTCGCCCACCGTGTGCTCGCCGAAATGGAAGATGCTGGCGGCCAGCACCGCATCGGCACCACCCTTGGTGATGCCGTCGGCCAGGTCTTCCAGCGAGCCGACGCCGCCCGAGGCGATGACGGGCACGGGCACGGCGTCGGACACGGCGCGGGTCAATTCGAGGTCGAAGCCACTCTTGGTGCCGTCACGGTCCATGCTGGTCAGCAGGATCTCGCCGGCGCCGAACTCGGCCATCTTGCGGGCCCACACGACGGCGTCCAGGCCGACGTTCTTGCGGCCGCCATGGGTGTAGACGTCCCAACCCGAACCATCGGCACGGCGCTTGGCGTCGATGGCGACGACGATGCACTGGGCGCCGTATCGGTCGCTGGCAGCGCGGATCAGCTCGGGGTCGGCCACGGCCGCGGAGTTGAAGCTGACCTTGTCGGCACCCGCGTTCAGGAGGCGCCGCACGTCGGCCACGGCGCGCACGCCGCCGCCTACCGTCAACGGGATGAAGACCCGGCTGGCCACGGCTTCGATGATGGGCAGGATGAGATCGCGGCCATCGCTCGTCGCCGTGATGTCGAGGAAGGTCAGCTCGTCGGCGCCCTGCTCGTTGTAGCGGGCGGCGATGTCCACCGGGTCGCCCGCGTCACGCAGGCCGACGAAGTTGACGCCCTTGACCACGCGGCCGGCAGTGACGTCGAGGCAGGGAATGATTCGTTTGGCGAGCATGGGAGGGGGACGGAAAACCAGCCTGGATTATTCCTTTCCTGATTAGGTCTTCGCAGGGGCCGTGAAGCATCGCCCAATCGCGGCTGCTCAACCCACCCCACGGAGACGACGATGAGACTCACCGCCACTGCCCTGCTTGTCGCCGCGCTCGCGCTGGCTTTGCCAGCCGCCGCCCACGACACGGTGTACATCGGCAGCATGACCGGCGCCAAGGAGGCGCCAGCGAATGCGTCGCCCGGCACCGGCATGGCCACCGTCACGTTCAACGACCATGACCTGACGATGCACGTGCAGTTCGACTACACGGGGCTGCTGGGCACGGTGACGGCTGCACACATCCACTGCTGCACGGTGAACGCCGGGGCCGGCACGGCCGGCGTGGCCACCACCACGCCGACCTTCACGGCCATGGTGCTGGGCGGCACGTCTGGCAGCTACGACCACACCTTCGACATGACGCTGGCGGCCAGCTACAACTCCGCCTTCCTGAACAACGCCTCCACCTTCCACGGCGACACGGCGCTGGCCTTTGCCGGCCTGATGTCTGGCCTCGCGGACGGCAAGGCCTACCTGAACATCCATACCACCAACGTGCCCGGCGGCGAGATCCGCACCTTCTTCACGCTGGCCCCGGTGCCCGAACCCGAGACCTATGCGCTGATGCTGGCCGGCCTGGGCCTGCTGGTGCTGCGTCGCCGCAGCCTCCAACGCTGACCGGTCAGCCGGCCGCAGCGATCAACTCGTCCGCCCGCACCTGGGCGGCCGTGAAGTCCAGCGCGCCGGTGTAGATGGAGCGACCGCAGATGACGCCTTCGACGCCGTCGCCCATGACGGCGCACAGGCGTTCGATGTCCGCGATGTCCGAGAGGCCGCCCGAGGCAATCACCGGGATGGTGAGGGCCTGGGCCAGCTTGACCGTGGCCTCGATGTTGATGCCGGTCAGCATGCCGTCGCGGCCGATGTCGGTGTAGATGACGCCTTCGATGCCGTAGTCCTCGAACTTGCGCGCCAGGTCGATGACCTCATGGCCCGTGAGCTTGCTCCAGCCGTCGGTGGCAACCTTGCCGTCCTTGGCGTCCAGGCCCACGATGATGTGGCCGCCGAAGGCGCTGCAGGCGTCCTTCAGGAAGCCGGGGTTCTTGACCGCGGCCGTGCCGATGATGACGTAGGAGAGGCCGTCGTCCAGGTAGCGCTCGATGGTGTCGAGGTCACGGATGCCGCCGCCGAGCTGGATGGGGATCTCGTCCCCGATCTCCTTGATGATGGCCTTGATGGCCGGCTCGTTGACCGGCTTGCCCGCGAAGGCACCGTTCAGGTCCACCAGGTGCAGCCGCCGCGCGCCGGCGTCGAGCCAGCGGCGCGCCATGGCGGCGGGGTCTTCGCCGAAGGTGGTGGAGTCGTTCATGTCGCCTTGCTTGAGGCGGACACAGCGACCGTCTTTCAGGTCGATGGCAGGGATCAGCAGCATGGCCGGGGGCTGAGGGGCTGGAGGGGGAGGAAGGCGGAGGACGAGAAAGCGCAGACCCGTTCAGGGTTTCCAGTGCAGGAAGTTGCGATAGAGGGCGAGGCCCAGCGCGGCACTTTTCTCGGGGTGGAATTGGGTCGCAAAAATGTTATCCCGGGCCACCGCGCAGGTAAAGCGAGTGCCGTAGTCGGTCTCGCCGGCGCTGTGCTGCGGCAACGCGGTGGTCGCGTAGAAGCTATGGACGAAGTAGAACCAGCTCTCGTCCGGAATGCCATCCCACACCGGGTGGGCACGCGGCTGGTGCACGCGGTTCCAGCCCATCTGGGGCACCTTGAAGCGGCTGCCGTCCTCCTGCAGCCGGCCTTCCAGCCGGAAGCGCTGCWCGCGCCCCGGGATCAGGCCCAGGCCGGGGGTGTCCTGCTCCTCGCTGTGGTCCAGCAGCATCTGCATGCCGACGCAGACGCCCAGCAGCGGCTTGGTGGCGGCGGCCTCCAGCACGGCTTCCTTGACGCCCGAATCGGCCAATTCGCGCATGCAGTCGCGCATGGCGCCCTGGCCGGGCAGCACGACACGTTCGGCGGCGCGCACCACGGCGGGGTCGCAGGTGATGGCGACTTCGAAACCCTGGCCTTGGGCCGCATGGATGACGGCCTGGGACACCGAGCGCAGATTGCCCATGCCGTAATCGACGACGGCGACGGTTCGCGTCACAGCGATCCCTTGGTCGACGGGATGACACCCGCCGAGCGCGGGTCAGGCGTCGTCGCCATGCGCAGCGCGCGGCCGAAGGCCTTGAACATGGTCTCGGCCTGGTGGTGGGCGTTGTGGCCCTTCAGGTTGTCGATATGGACCGTGGCCAGCGCGGCGTTGGCGAAGCCCTGGAAGAACTCGAAGGTCAGCTGGGTGTCGAAGGCGCCGATGCTGCCGGCCGTGAACTTGACGTCCATGTGCAGGCCCGGGCGGCCCGACAGGTCGATGACGACGCGCGACAAGGCCTCGTCCAGCGGCACATAGCTGTGGCCGTAGCGCGTCAGGCCGGCCTTGTCACCGACGGCCTTGGCAACCGCCAGGCCCAGCGTGATGCCGACGTCTTCCACCGTGTGATGGCCGTCGATGTGCAGATCGCCTTCGCAGGCGATGTCCAGGTCGATCAGGCCGTGGCGGGCGATCTGGTCGAGCATGTGGTCGAAGAAGCCGATGCCGGTCTGCAGCTTGGACTGGCCCGTGCCGTCGAGGTTGATGCGCGCGGTGATGCGGGTCTCGCGGGTGTTGCGGGTGACTTCGGCGATGCGAGGGGCGTTCATAGACAGCTCGGGAGTTCAGCCAGCAGGCGGGTGTTTTCGTCGGGCGTTCCGACCGTGAGGCGCACACAGTTCGCGAGCAGCGGGTGCATGGCCGAGACGTTCTTGATCAGCACGCCCCGGGCCTTCAGTGCCGCGAAGGTGGCGGCCGCGTCCTGCACCCTCGCAAGGATCATATTGCCCTGGCTTGGCCATGGCGTGACACCGGGCATGGCCTGCAGGGCGCTGTAAAGGCGCTCGCGCTGCTGGCGCAGCTCGGCGGCTTGCGCGGCGTAGACGTCGGCATGCTCGAGCGCAAAGAAGGCGGCTTCCGCATTCAGCACGCTGATGTTGTAGGGCGGGCGCAGCTTCTCGACCTGCTCGACCAGCTCGGGCGCGCCCAGCAGATAGCCGATGCGCACGCCGGCCAGGCCAAACTTGCTCATGGTGCGCATGACCAGCACGTTCTTCTGGCGGGCCATCAGCGCCAGGCTGTCGGCGCTGGCGAAAGGCTGGTAGGCCTCGTCCATGACAACCAGGCCCGGCGCGGCCTGGGCGATGCGCTCGATGACGGCGGCGTCCCACAGCGTGGCGGTCGGGTTGTTGGGATAGGCCAGGTAGATCAGCGCCGGCTGGTGCTTCTCGATGGCCGCAAGCATGGCCACCTCGTCCAGCTCGAAGTCGTCGGCGCGCAGCGGCACGCCAATGAAGTCCAACCGTTGCTGGCGCGCCAGCGCCTCGTACATGACGAAACCGGGCAAGGGGGCCAGCACCGTCGCGCCGGGTTTGGCGACGGCGATGGTCAGCAGGCCGATCAGCTCGTCCGACCCATTGCCCAGGGTGACACCCACGTCGTCACCCACGCCGGCATGACGGGCCAGGGCCCGCGCCAGTTCGGCGGTGCGCTCGGCCGGGTAGCGGTTCAGCGCCAAGGCACCGAGGCGTGCGCCCAGGGCCTGCTGCAGCTCGGGCGGCAGGCGGTAGGGGTTCTCCATCGCGTCCAGCTTCAGCAGGCCGGTGCTGGGCTGCACGGCATAGGCGTGGGCGGCGCGCACGTCGGGGCGGATCCGGGCGAGGGCTTGGTCCAGCGAAGTGGTCATGGCGCGGTGACGAGAGGGTTGAGGACCTGCACGCTGTCGTAGACGGCGTCATGCGGCAGGGCGAGGCTGAGCAGGCGGGTGCAGCCCTGGGCCTTGGCGCTGGCGACGATGAGGGCGTCGGCAAACGGCAGGCCGAAGCGGCTTTCCAGCGACCAGGCGGATTCGACCGTCGCCTGGTCGACGCCCCAGGGCCGCCAATGCTGGTAGCGGCGCACCTCGGCGCGCACATCGCCCTGGGGCATGGGCGGGCTGATCTGGCGTGTGGCCAGCAGGTAGAAGTCGTTCAGCACCTGCACCGACACGCGGCCGGTGCGGGCGGCCCACAGCGACCGCAGCCAGGCCAGCACCTGCTCGCGCTCGGCGGGGCGGGCGCCGTCCTCGCTGAAGAGCAGGACCGAGGTGTCGACGAAGACGGGATCCTTCATCCCAGCACCTGTCTGCCGGGATAGGGATGCCCGTCCGAGGCCCAGGCGCGCTCACGATGCAGCCAGTCCTGCAAGGCGCGTTCATAGGCATCGTCATGCTGCATCTTCTCGGCCAGCAGTTCGCCGAGCAGGCGGGAGACGCTGGTGTTGCGTCGCGCCGCCTCCAGCCGGGCCCATTCGGCCACGGCGTCGTCCATAGACACGGTGACGTTCTTCATGAGCCGGAGATTACACGAAGTTCGTGTTGCACGAACTTCGTGTCCAAATAACCCGCACTTAAGGCCGATACCAGAGCTCGGGCTTGTCGAGTGGCGTCTGCGAAGGCATCAGTGGGTTGCGCAGCTCGATGATCCGCCGCGAGCCGAGCTTGGCGCGGGCCAGGTCTTCGCCGTGGTGTTTCATGAAGAGGCTGTCGAAGGCGCCGCTGGCGCGCAGGCGCTTCAGGCCCAACTCGATGGCGGCGGCCAGTTCGGGCTCCTCGAAGGAGACGAAGTAGTAGATGGCGGCCGGATAGTGCAGCCAGATGTTGGGCACGACGCTCAGGCCCTGGCCGTAGCGCTCCAGCTCCCACCAGACCTCCTCCACGGAGCGCGGGAAGCCGTCGGCGCGCCCCAGGCGCAGCTGCTTGAACATCGCGTCGTAGCTGGGCGACACGATGACGTTGAGGCCGTTGGCCTGCAGGATGCCCGTGTCGGGCCATTCCAGGCCCTGCACCATGGAGAAGCGCCGCAGCTCGTCGAGCGTCTGCACTTCGCCCATGCGTGAGGCCACCTCGGCCGATGCCAGCAACAGCCGCCAGCCGTACAGGCCCTTGAAGATGGGCACGCGGACGGGCTGGGCCTGCTGCTCGCGCTCGACCGAGGTCATGGTCCAGAGCACATCCAGCTGGCGGTGCCGGCCCAGCTCCTGCAGCGCGCGGTTCTGCGGAATCAACCCGGCCGTGGGATTCAGCGTGACCGGCATGCCGGCTGCGGCCAGGGCCTGCTCCAGCAGCACGGCGGCATAGCTGTGCTCCGTCTCGGCTTTGGGCGAGACATGCGGAATGCGCAGGCGACGCGGCGCGCCATGGGCGGCGGCAAGCGGAACGGCGCCCGAAGACAGCAGGAGATCGCGGCGACGCAGAGGCATGCGCCAGCGTAGCCGAATCGACACTGCCTATCCAATCCTGAGATGCCGCCTGCGTTAGCCTTTGCATCCCGTCGTCACCCCTTCATCGATGCCTTTGTCACCTCTCGCCAAGAAGCCCCTGCAAGCCACCGTCGCCAAGCTCAAGCGCACCGGCCGCGCCCTCGGCAAGCTCAAGCCCCAGCAGGTCAATCCCGTCCAGGCCCTGCAGGACATCAAGGCCCGGCGCGTCGCACGGCGCACAGCCTCCGGCCTGCAGCTGGTGCTGGCCGACCGCGTCGACTTCCTGAACCCCGTGCACTGGGACGCGCTGGCCGCGCAGACGGTCTTCCTGTCCCGCGACTATCTCCGCGTGCTGGAGCAGCATGCGCCAGACAACGTCGAGCCGCGCTATGCCATGGCCTATGCCGATGGCGTGCCGGTGGCGGCCCTGTTGCTGCAGCGCGTGGCCGTGGGCGGCGCCCAGTTGCGCAAGCCCGGCAGCAAGAAAAAACTGGTCGATGCACCCATGGCCGGGCTCAAGGAACATCTGCTGGTCTGCGGCAATCTGCTCGTCTGGGGTGCGCGCGCCATGGCGCTGGCGCCGCACGCCGATGAGGGCCAGCTCTGGCATGCGGTCTGCGAAGCCATCTACAGGCTGCGCCGCGCCGACAAGCTGGATGGCCAGTCCGACTTCGCGTTGATCAAAGATCTCGGCATGGCCCTCGAAGAAGTGCCGTCGGCGCTGCGCCTGCTGGGCTATCGCAGCGTCGAGACCGAGCCCGACATGGTGCTGACGCTGCGCCCCGAATGGCGCAGCTGGGACGACTACCTGGCCAGCATGACCTCGGGCTATCGCAGCGCCGCCAAGAAGCTCATCAAGGACTGCGCCGGCGCGGGACTGACGTTGCGGCTGGCGACCGCCGAGGAGATGCTGGCGCGCGCCGACGAGCTGCACGCCCTTTACGGCCAGGTACACCAGGCACAGGGCCTGCGGCTGGCGACGCTGTCACCGCACTACCTGCCAGCGATGGCGAAGGCGCTGGGCACGCGCTTCCGCTGCCGCGTCGCCGAAACGGCCGATGGCCGCTGGCTGGGCTTCGTGACCAGCGTGCATGACGGTGCCACGGCGCTGGGCTACTACATCGGCTACGACCGCGCTGCCAATGTCGATGCGCCCATCTATCTGACGCTGCTGCAATCCACCGTGCAGGACGCCATCGCCTTCGGCTCGGCCCGGCTGAGCCTGGGGCGCACGGCGCTGGAGCCCAAGGCCAAGATGGGCTGCAAGCCCGAGCCGCTGAGCTGCGCGGTGCGGCACCGCGTGTCGGCGCTGAACTGGATCACCACCGCCCTGACCAAGACGGCCGAACACGACGAGCCGCCGGAGCGCAGCCCGTTCAAGGCTGCGCCGAGCGAGTCGTCCTGAGAGTCATTTCAAGCGCATCTCGGCCGCACGTGCATGGGCCTGCAGGCCCTCGCCGTGAGCCAATTCGCTGGCGATACGGCCCAGGGCCTGCGCGCCCTCGGCGCTGACTTCGATAAGGCTGCTGCGCTTCTGGAAGTCGTAGACCCCCAGCGGCGACGAGAAGCGTGCGGTGCCGGCCGTGGGCAGCACATGGTTGGGGCCGGCGCAGTAGTCGCCGAGCGATTCGCTGGTGTAGGCCCCCATGAAGATGGCACCGGCATGGCGCAGCAGCGGCTCCCAGCGCTGCGGTTCGGCGGCGCTGATCTCCAGGTGCTCGGGTGCGATGGCGTTGCTGATCTCGCAGGCCTCTTCCATCGAGCGCGTCAGGATCAACGCGCCGCGGCCGGCCAGCGAGGCGCGGATGACGGCCTCGCGCGGCATCTCTTCGACAAGACGCTCCATGCTGGCGCTGACGGCATCCAGGAAGGCAGCGTCCGGGCTGAGCAAGATGCTTTGGGCCAGCTCGTCATGCTCGGCCTGGCTGAACAGGTCCATGGCCACCCAGTCGGGCGGCGTCGTGCCATCGGCAATGACGAGGATCTCGCTGGGGCCGGCAATCATGTCGATGCCGACCTGGCCAAACACATGCTTCTTGGCCGAGGCGACGTAGGCGTTGCCAGGGCCGGTGATCTTGTCGACGCGCGGGATGGTGGCCGTGCCGTAGGCCAGGGCCGCGACGGCCTGCGCGCCGCCGATGGTGAACACGCGGTGCACGCCGGCCACGGCCGCAGCAGCCAGCACCAGCGGGTTGCGCACGCCGTCAGGCGTGGGCACGACCATGATGATCTCGCCAACGCCCGCGACCTGTGCGGGGATGGCGTTCATCAGCACGCTGCTCGGATAGGCCGCCTTGCCGCCCGGCACATAGATGCCGACGCGGTCAAGCGGCGTGACCTTCTGGCCGAGCAGGTTGCCGTCCTCGTCGCGGTAGCTCCAGCTGCGCCCGCAGGCCTCCATCTGGCGCTCGTGATAGGCCCGCACGCGCTTGGCGGCGGCCTGCAACGCGGTGGCCTGGGCCGGCGTGATCGAGGCCAGCGCGGCCTGCAAATCCGCCTGCGTGATCTCCAGCGCGGCGACCTTGTCGGCCGTCACGCGGTCGAAGCGCGCGGTGTAGTCCAGCACGGCAGCATCACCCCGCTCGCGCACATCGGCCAGGATCTCGGCGACGCGGGCTTCGATGGCGGCATCGTCCGCGGCCGACCAGAAGCGCAGGCGCTCGAACTCGGTCGCGAAGTCGGCATCAGCCGTGGAGAGTTGGCGAACGAGTTTCATGCGATGGCCGAGGCAAAGGCGTCGATCAGCGGACGCAGCGCGTCGCGCTTGAGCTTGAGTGCGGCCTGGTTGACGACGAGGCGGGACGAGATGTCCATGATCTGCTCGACCTCGACGAGCTTGTTCGCCCGCAGCGTGCCGCCGGTGGAGACCAGGTCGACGATGGCCTCGGCCAGCCCCGTCAGCGGGGCCAGCTCCATGGAGCCGTAGAGCTTGATGAGGTCGACGTGCACGCCCTTGTCGGCGAAATGCTGGCGCGCGATCTCGGTGTATTTGGTGGCGACGCGGATGCGCGAGCCCTGCTTGACGGCCGCGGCGTAGTCGAAGTCGGCGCGCGTGGCCACGCTCATGCGGCAGCGGGCGATCTTCAGGTCCAGCGGCTGGTAGAGGCCATGCGAGCCGCCCTGGGCCAGGGCCTGCTCATGCAGCACGTCGCGGCCGGCCACGCCGAGGTCGGCGCCGCCGTATTGCACATAGGTCGGCACATCGCTGGCACGCACCAGCACCACGCGCACGCCGTCTCGGTTGGTCGGCAGGATGAGCTTGCGCGAGGTCTCGGGGTCTTCCAGCACCTCGATGCCGGCGGCGCGCAGCAGCGGCAAGGTCTCTTCGAAGATGCGGCCCTTGGAGAGCGCGAGGGTCAGGCCGCGGTCAACGGCGCTCATTGGGCGCTCCACTCTTCGGGGCTGAGCGTCTTCATCGACAGCGCATGGATCTGCTCGCGCATGCGCTCGCCCAGGGCCGCGTAGACACGCTGGTGGCGCTTGATGCGCGAGAGGCCGTTGAACTCGTCCGACACGATGGTGGCGAAGAAGTGGCGGCCGTCGCCCTCGACTTCCAGATGCGCGCAGGGCAGGCCTGCGGCAATGAAATCGCGCACTTCTTGCGGGGTCGGGTCGGCCATCACGGGTCCTTGGGAGAAACCCGGGATTTTAGAGAGGGTTCGCGCGGCGCCCTTCGGCGCTGCGCAAAGCACCCTTTAGAGAGGGTTCGCGCTGCCCTCTTCGGGCATGCGCAAAGCACCCGTCAGAAACGCCGGCCTCACTGCAGATTGAAGGCCCGCATGCCGCCGTCGAAGTGCCTCTGGACATACAGGGCACCGTTGGGCGACAACGTCATGGGGCCGCCGCCGTTGTCCCGCCAGACTTCCTTGCGCGTCGTCAGGTCGACGGCAAGGGTCCGCCAGAAGTTGGACACGAAGGCGTGCTTGCCGCTGACCACCAGCCCACCCTCGAAGTCACCCAGCCCCGACTCGCCGCTCATCCACGTCCACAGCACTTCTCCGGTGTCCGGTGAACGGGCTTCCAGCCAGGAGCCGTTGACGATGTAGATGGCGTCGTTCCCGACCACGGCATGGCTGCTGAAACGCGAGCCGACCACATTCCACAGCACGCTGCGCTTCACGGTGTCGAAGGCGATCAGCCGGGAAACGAAGGGAGTCCCGCTCCAGGGGGACCACAAGGCGAAGTAGACGCGGCCATTGGGGCCCAGCACGGGCGCCTGCTGCAGAGACGGCGGCACATAGCCTTCGCTGGGTGCTGCGATCCAGAAGAGCCGCACCCCTGTGTCCCGGTCGAAAACCTGCAGGCTGGGCTGCTGGATGAAAAAGCCTGCCTGCTGATAGATGTAGACATGGCGGTCATCCACCGCCGGTGAACACAGCGGGTTGCCGCCAATCCCGTCCAGACTCGCCGTCCACTCCTTCGTCAACGTCTTCGCATCGAAGCGGCTCATCGAGTAGGCGGACTCGCATACGTAGACCTTGCCGTCGCGAACGACTGGGTTGGCGCTGGTCGACACACGGTCTCTCAACTGGACCTGAGCCAGCGGCTGGCCCGACGTGACGTCGAAGCTGCGCAAGGTGCTGACGGCGGGAGACTCGCGCGAGGTGGTGATCATGAACACGCGATCTCCGGCCCAGGTGGGGCCAGTGACTGGCGCGTCCTCAAAATTGCGCTGCCAGGTCTGCGTGCCGTCGCGCTCGCTGTACGCCGTCAGCGTCGTCCAGCCCGTGACAAACAGCTGGCCGCCGCCCGCAGCCGAAGGCAGGCTGGCAAAGGCATTCGCATTGCTCCAGCGCCTGTTGAAGCGGGAGGGGTCGAGCACGGCGCTCGACAGGGCGTTGTGACCGGCGCTGCCGAAGTGGTTGCTCGAGTCCGGCAGGGGAGCCAGCACATGCGCATCCGTCTCGGGCCGCACCGTGAAGCTGTAGCTCAGGTTCCAGGGGGAACCGGCGACGGGCCTGGCGCAGGTGCGGGGGTCGTCCAGACAGGCGCGCACGACGATGGCGCCCTTGTGCACGCCGGCACCCAGGGTCGGCGCCACCTTGAGCGTGGCCTTGAACGTCGTGCTGCTGGTTTGCATGATCTGCGCGTCGGGCTGCAACACGCCGGTCGCGTCGACCACACCGACATTGACCTGGCTGCCCGGGTCCGGCAGCACGCCCCCAGCGGTTGCGGCAACCTCGAAGGTCGGCCCTTCGCCTTGGTAGAAGCTCGCTTCGAGCGTCCCCGGCGTGAAAGCCAATTGCATGCCTTGCGGCGCTGGCGTCGACCCCGAGCCGCCACCGCCGCAGCCGACCAACACCAGGCCCAGCAGGGCATATCCAAGCTTCAATCCCACAGTCCTCCCTCGCGCGCCGGCAGCGTCATGCGGTGCCGAGTCAGCGCTGATCTTTTTGGTGAATCCGAAATCGTAGGGGCGGCAGCCCGGCGAAATGGCCGCGGCGCACCGATACGAGGGCCCCTCAGTCGAGGGTCTCGCCCCTCATGACCTGATCTTGTAGCCCCGCTTCAGCAGCGACAAGGCCAGCCCGGCGGTGACCGCGAAGCTCACGCCGACGACGCCCAGGCTCAGCCACGGCGACACATCGCTGACCCCGAAAAAGCCGCGACGGAAGCCGTCGATCATGTAGAAGAAGGGGTTCAGGTGGCTGATGCCCTGCCAGAAGCCGGGCAGCGAATGCACCGAGTAGAAGACGCCCGACAGGAACGTCATCGGCATGATGATGAAGTTCTGGAAGGCCGCGAGCTGATCGAACTTCTCGGCCCAGAGGCCGGCGATGAGCCCAAGCGTGCCCATCAGGCCGGCGCCCAGCACCGTGAAGGTCAGCACCCACAGGACGTTGTCCAGGCCCGGCGGCGCGAACCAGGCCGTCACCAGCAGCACGCCCGCCCCCACCGCCAGGCCGCGCACGACGGCGGCGCCCACGTAGGCGACGAACCAGGCCGAAGGCGACAGCGGCGTCAGCAGCAGGAAGATCAGGTTGCCGGTGATCTTGCTCTGGATCAGGCTGGACGAGCTGTTGGCGAAGGCGTTCTGCAGCACGCTCATCATCACCAGGCCGGGGATCAGGAACTGCGTGTAGCCGACGCTGTCGTAGACCTTCACATGGTCTTCCAGCGTGTGGCCGAAGACGAGCAGGTACATGACGGCCGTCAGCACCGGGGCGCAGACGGTCTGGAAGGCAACCTTCCAGAAGCGCAGCACTTCCTTCTTGAAGAGGGTGGAGGCGCCATTCATGCGTGTTCTCCCTGCATGATTTCAAGGAACACGTCTTCGAGGTCGGCACGGCCGATCTCCAGGTCTTCGACGGGCACGCCCGCGGCGCGCAGCGCGGCCAGCGTGGTCTCGACCTCGGCGGCGTCATGCGCCGTCACCTGCACGATGCGGCCCGTCACCCGGGCGCGCGCCGCAATGTCCGGCGGTAGCGCCGCATCGGTCTTGAAGCGCAGCATCGTCGATGCGGTGCCGGCCAGCAGCTGCGAGGTGCGGTCCAGCGCGACGATGCGGCCGTTCTTCAGCATGCCGATGCGCTGGCACAGGGCCTCGGCTTCTTCGAGGTAGTGCGTCGTCAGCAGCACCGTGTGGCCTTCCTTGTTGAGGCGGGCGATGAACTGCCACAACGTCTGGCGCAACTCGACGTCGACACCGGCCGTCGGCTCGTCCAGCACGATGACGGGCGGGCGGTGCACGAGGGCCTGAGCCACCAGCACGCGGCGCTTCATGCCACCCGACAGCTGGCGCATGTTGGCGTTGGCCTTGTCGGTCAGGCCCAGGTTGTGCAGCAGCTCGTCGATCCAGTCGTCGTTGCCATGCACGCCGAAATAGCCGCTCTGGATGCGCAGCGACTCGCGCACGCTGAAGAAGGGGTCGAACACCAGTTCCTGCGGCACCACGCCCAGGGCCTTGCGGGCAGCGGCGTAGTCGTCGACCACATCGTGGCCCATCACGCGCACACGGCCCTCGGTGGCCTTGGCCAGGCCGGCCAGCACGCTGATCAGCGTCGTCTTGCCGGCGCCGTTGGGCCCCAGCAGGCCGAAGAATTCACCGCAATGGATGTCGAAGCTGACGCCGTCCAGCGCCTTCACCTGCCCTCCCCGGTATGTTTTCTTGACGTTCTCGAAGGAGATGGCGGGCGGGGAGGCTGAATTCGGCATGGGGCGCGATTCTAAAAGTCGTCCCTATTTCGGTGCTGATCGCTGCCAGAATGCCCTGAGCATGCCGACCCCCAAACGCCCCCGCCGCACCGCCGAACGCATCCTGGAGGTCACCCTGGAGCTCTTCAACAGCTTCGGTGAGCCCAATGTATCGACGACGCTGATCTCGGCCGAACTGAAGATCAGCCCGGGCAATCTCTACTACCACTACCCGGCCAAGGACGAGCTCGTCAATGCGCTGTTCGGCCGCTACGAGGCCGAGCTCAACGAGTTGCTGGCCGCCGCCGACAACGTGCGCAATGTGGAGGACGCCTGGCTGTTCTTCCACATGCTGTTCGAGCTGATCTGGAAGCACCGCTTCCTCTACCGCGACCTGAACGACCTGCTGTTCAAGAACCGCCGACTGGAGACGCACTTCCAGACGCTGCTCGCAGGCAAGGAGCAGGCCATGCGCCATGTGCTGTCGGGCCTGCACCTGGGCGGCGCGCTGAAGATGGACCTGCGCGAAGCCGCACCAACGGCCAACGCCATGGTTGTCGTCGTCAGCTACTGGCTGAGCTACGAATACGTGCGCGACCCGCGCCGTGCACTGGAGCCCGACCGCGCGGGCGCCGCACTGATGCGCGGCGCCTTCCACGCGCTGAGCCTGCTGCTACCCTACCTTGAGCCCGCATCCAAGGATCATCTGTTCAAGCTCGCCGGCAACTACCAATAGGAGACAAGCCATGGCCAAATGGACCGCCTTTCCCTACGACAACAGCGCCTTCGTCTACACCCCAGCCACGCTGAAGAAGCACTGGGCGCGCCTGCATGCCGGCGATGCCGAGCCCTTCCCCAAGGACGCAGTCGTCGTGCAGGCCTGGATCCATTTCCACGCCGGTGAATTCCAGGCTGCCTATGACGCGGGCCTGGCCGCCGGTGGCGCCGGCATCACGGTCGCCAACAAGGCCCAGGGCATCTACGCCAACTACCTCGAGAAGAAGGAGAAGGTGAAGCTGGAGATGTTCCTGGAGATCGCCGAGCGTGCCGAAGCGCAGCAAGGCGAGGAGCCCAAGAATCCCAACGCTTACTACTGGCAGGCCTATGCGATCGGTCGCTACGGCCAGGGCATCAGCGTCGCCAAGGCGCTGGCCCAGGGCCTGGGCAGCAAGGTCAAGAACGCGCTCGAAACCACCATCGAGCTCGCACCCAAGCATGCCGACGCCCACATCGCGTTGGGCGCCTTCCACGCCGAGGTCATCGACAAGGTCGGCAAGCTGCTGGGCCGCACCCAGGGTGCCGACACGGCCACCGGCCTGAAGATGTTCGAGCAGGCCATCAAGCTCAACCCGACCAGCGCCATCGCGATGATCGAGCGCGCCAACGGCCTCGTCATGCTGGAGGGCGACAAGCGCATGAAGGAAGCCGAAAAGCTGTACGCCGACGCGGCCGGCTGCGACGCGATGGACGCAATGGAGCTGCTCGACATCGAGCTCGCGAAGGAAGAACTCGAGGAGTGAGCGCGGACCGAGGACAGGACCTGCGTCCTGTCCGACGCCTCGCGAACGCCCGCTTCTTTGCAAAGAAGCGGGCATAAGTCACGATGCCGACAACCGGTCGTGAACTCCGTCACAACCCGATCTCCCGCGCCTCCGGGGGTGCAAGTCTGCGCACGGCGGCGTAAGCTTCGTCTCCATCAGCCACCCCCCAAACGAGACCGCACCATGAAGTTCCTGATCCCCGCTTTCGCTGCCGTCACCGTCTTTGCCGCCCAGGCCGCCAACAACGCGACCCCCGAGCAAGCCGAGCTGCGCGCCGAGTGCGCCAAGAGCTACACCGACACCAGCAGCATCGGCACGCCGGTCTCGTCCAACGAATACCAGTTCGTCTACGCCAACGGCAAGTACAAGGGCGAAGCCAAGCCCGGCAAGCTGCTGGCTTGCACCGAAGGCCAGTACGCCGCCTACCTGGACAAGGCCGATCCGGCCAAGGTGATGGCTGCCTACCCGACCGCCGCCGGCCGCCCGACCGCGCCCAAGAAGAAGGCCGAGCCCTTCCGTCTGTGATTCGCTCGTGAATCGCTGCTGATCGTTTAGACCCTTCGGCAAAACAAGGCGCTCTTCGGAGCGCCTTTTGTTTTTTGCGGCGCGTCCCCCGACAAGCTGCGAGCCGTTGAGAACGGGGGGCACAGCACGCGTGCATTTGCGGCCGGCTAGGCGTAATCTCCCACCACTGCCTCTGGCAGTTTGGAGGTCGCCATGAGAACCCTCGCAGCCGCAATTGCCGCTCTGGTGTCTGCCCTCCCCGCCTTTGCCGACACGCCTGCCGACTACGCGCAGGCGACGTTGCGCGAAGGCTGCGCGCAGAGCTACGCCAGCTACAGCGCCTACTACCCGACCGGCAGCCCCGCCCCGGCGTTCAGCGGTGAACGCTACAAGGGCGACAACCGCTACTACAACAACGCCCAGCCCTGCGACGAAGCGCAGTACGCCGCCTACCTCGAGAAGGCGGACCCGGCCACGGTGACGATGGCCTACCCGACCGGGGCCGGCAAGAAGGCCAAGGCGAAGAAGCCCGGCGCCGCGGCGTCTGGGCCCGTGAAGGCCAAGTGAGTTTGCCCCCCGGGCCGAGCGCCGGGCCGCTCCCTAGCCGGCCCGCCACGGCGATGTGCGTGTCGGTCGATCCGACACGCATCGCCGTCACCTCGGGGGACCGGCCAAGGTACTCCTTGGACGAGGGGCTCAGGCTTCCCAGGGCATCATCAGCGACAGCATCAGCAGCTTCTCGAACTCCGGTGCGAAGTTGGCGATGATGGCCTCGGGGTCGGGGCACAGGCCGGTGTCGGTGATGAGGCCGAACTGAACGCGGCCGGCATAGGTCAGGATGCTGACCCCCATGCCGATGTCGCCGGACTGCGGCACCCAGAACATCACCTTCTCGACCGTCGAGCCGCAGAACTTCAGCGCCTCGGCCGGGCCGGGCACATTGGTCATGACCGCCGTCGCCTTCTTGGCGAAGAGGTTGAGCATCGCGTGCTGCACCGGCTTGATCAGCAGGCCGGCCACCGACAGCAGCCCGAAGGCCATCACCGGCTGGAAGCTGCCCTTCAGCTCGCTCATGCGTGCCCGCACCGCGAACAGCCGCTCGATGGGGTTGGCGATGCCGATGGGCAGCACCAGCGGCACGAGGCCGAAACGGTTGCCGAGCTGCCAGGCCTGCTCCAGCGGGCGCAGGTTGACCGGCACCATGGCGCGGATCTCCTTGCCCGCCGGGTCCTCGCCCTTGTCGGCGAGATAGCGGCCGATGGCGCCGGCCGCGCAGGCCAGCAGCACGTCGTTGATGGACGCGCCCAGCGCCTTGCCGACGGCCTTGACCTCGTCCAGCGCCAAGCTGTCGTCCCAGGCCACCGTCTTGGTGGTGCCGGGCTTGCCCTTGAGGCGCGTCGGCGAGTCGTCGGGCATCAACGCAAAGGCCGCCACGTCGGACACGGCCTGGTAGCCCATGCGGGCCATCTCCAGCGATGAATCCATCGGCGTGTCACCGCGCATGGCCAGGTCCACCCCTTTGGCCACGCCCTTGCCCGTCATGCCGATGGCCTTGACGGTCAGGTTGCTCATGGGGCGCAGGAAGGCGTCCAGCAGCCAGTCGGCTTCTTCCGGCTCCTTCGCCGCGCGCTTGGGCGGCGCCTTGCCGCCGTCGGTGATGGACAGCATGACGGCGATCAGCGCAATGCCGTCGGCGATGCAGTGATGGATGCGGGCGATCAGCGCGCTGGTGCCGTCACCCATGTCCTCGATGAGCTGGAACTGCCACAGCGGGTGAGCCGGGTCCAGTGCTTCAGAGCACAGCTCGCCCACGCGCTCACGCAGCACCTCGTCGCGGCTCTGGCCGCGCAGCGGCAGCGGCACCTCGGCGACGACATGGCGGGCGATGTCGAAGTCGCGGTCCGTCACCCATTGGGCACCGAGCAGGGCGTCCTCGACGACCCTCTGCCGGAAGCGCGGGTACTGCAAGAGCCGCTCGGCCACCCGCTCGCGCAGGGCGGCCAAAGTGATGCCGGGGCGGATGGACCAGACCCCGACGATCATCATCAGATTGGCCTCGGTGTCCATGCGCAGCCAGGCGGTATCCACCTTGGACATGCGTTCGCTGCTGGGGCCCATGCGTCTCCTCGGAATCGTTATTGGCCGGGCCTAAACTCGGCGGCCCGTCGTTCGATTGTGACCAAGTCGAACCCCGCGAATCAGCCTGGAGAACCCCCGTGAGCCTGAAAGACCAATTCGAAGCCGCCGTTGCCGGCTCCAAGGACCTGCCCGAGCGGCCGGACAACATGACGCTGCTGAAGCTCTATGCCCTCTACAAGCAGGGCAGCGCCGGCGACGTCGACGGCAAGCGCCCCGGCTTCACCGACATGGTCGGTCGCGCCAAGTGGGACGCCTGGAACGAACTCAAGGGCACGTCGACCGATGACGCGATGCAGCAGTACGTCGATCTCATCGAATCTCTGAAGTAAGCGGCTCCACCGCCTCACCAGGAACCGGCCGGGCGTTTGCTCAGGCCGGTTTCTTTTTGGCCGCCGCCTTTTTCTTGGCCCCGGCCGCCAGCAGCGCGTCGAGTTCCTTCTCGATCTCGCCCTCGATGGTCTTCTTGAAGGCCCCGAGCAGGAAGCCGAGCTGGGCGACCAGGTCGAAATGATCGGCCGCCACGGTCAATTCGCCCTTCACGCCGGAGCGCGTGAACTCCACGGTGTCGC
Source organism: Roseateles sp. P2_H4 (assembly GCF_056403315.1). Classification (NCBI taxonomy): domain Bacteria; kingdom Pseudomonadati; phylum Pseudomonadota; class Betaproteobacteria; order Burkholderiales; family Sphaerotilaceae; genus Roseateles; species Roseateles sp. P2_H4. The sequence goes on from NZ_JBFUFR010000040.1 coordinate 22,557, forward strand.
CGTCGTCGCCCTCGTGCACCGTGCATTCCATGTCGAACTTCTCTTCGACCTGCTCGGCCCACTTCCAGGCAATCTCGCGGGCCTTCTTCAGGCCCAGCTCGTGGTCTCGGTGGATGCGGATCTCAGCCATCGGCGGCTCTCCTTGTCTCGTGCCGCGCACTCTACCGCCGGCGTCGCATTTGCACGCATACTTCGCCGCCTAAAAGCCTGGCGCCAAGCCAGCTGAAGTCCAGGGAGGATCCATGCGCCTTGCCGACCCCGACCCGCTCGTCCAGGACCCGCTCATCGAGGGGCTGGTGCATTTCCGCGCGGCCGAGCCCGATCACGAGCAGGCCGTCTACTGGTTCCGCGTCGCCGCCGATGCGGGCGACGCCGAAGGCATGGCGCTGCTCGCCCTTTGCCAGCTCGAGGGCACGGGCCTGCCGCGCGACCCCGCCAAGGCTCGCGAGGGCATGGAGAACGCGTCCAGGGAAGGCAGCCTGACGGCCAAGTTCCACCTGGGCCGCATCCTCGTTGCCGGCTGGGGAGGCGACCCGGACGCGCCGCGCGGCGTGGCCCTGTACACCGCCGCCGCGGCCATGGGCCATGCCGACGCCACCTTCAACCTCGCCAGCTGCCTGGACGCCGGCTGGGGTTGCCAACCGGACAAGCTGGCTGCCAAGGCCTTGTTCATGCGCGCCCGCGCCATGGGCAGCCCGCTGAAGGCGCCGGGCCTGCGCATCCGGGAGCGCGAACTGGACGCCGTGCGCGAACTCGCGCGCCGCCTCGAGGTGGGCAGCGAACTGGGCCGCATCATCGAAGAGCGCCAGCACGAGATCGCGCTGATTCACGACCTCTCCGGCAACCCGGCACGCAAGGCCATGCTGAACGCCCGCCAGCGCCGCCGCCTGCTGCACCTCGCCAGCATCACGGCCGTCATCGCCGGCCTGGCTGCCGCGCTGGCTGGCCTGTTCGGCTGGCGTAACAACCAACCGCTGGGCCATGATTCCGGTCCCACCTCCATCGCCTGAACATGACCCGCCCCCTGCCCCTGAACGCCCACCTAATTGACGTYGGCCCCCTCGTCTACGGCTGCATGGCCCTGGGCGGTGACTGGGGCGGCGGCCCCATCACCGAGGCCGATGTTGCCCAGGCCCACGAAGCCGTCGAGGCGGCTCTGGAGATCGGCGTCAAGCTTTTCGACCACGCCGACATCTACCGGCGCGGCAAGGCCGAGGCCGTGTTCGGCGAACTGCTCAAGCGCGATCCGGGTCTGCGCGCCAGGATCAGGCTGCAAAGCAAATGCGGTATCCGCTTCGCCGACGACAGCAACCCCGGCCGCTATGACCTCAGCGCCGACTACATCGAGTACAGCGTCGACGGCATCCTGAAGCGCCTGGCCGTCGAGCGCATCGACATCCTGCTGCTGCACCGCCCCGACGCGCTGATGGAACCCGCCGAGGTCGCGCGCGCCTTCGGTCGCCTCAAGGCCGCGGGCAAGGTCGGCCACCTGGGCGTCTCGAACATGCACGCCGGCCAGATGCGCTGGCTGCAGACGGCGCTGGCCGAGCCCATCGTCGCCAACCAGTTGGAGCTGAGCCTGGCCAAGCTCGATGCCATCGACGTCGGCACCACCTTCAACGACCCGCAGGCCGCGACGCGGCCCGGTGGCATCGCCTGGGGCGGCACGCTGGAATATGCGCAGCAGCACGGCGTGCAGCTGCAGGCCTGGGGCTCGCTGGCCCAGGGACGCTTCAACGATCCGGCAGCGTCGACCGCGGCCAAGGTCGTGCATGAGATTGCCGAGGCGCACAGCACGACGGCCAATGCCGTGCTGCTGGCCTGGCTGCTGCGCCATCCGGCGGGCATTCAGCCGGTCATCGGCAGCGGCAATGCGGAACGCATCCGCGCTTGCGGCGACGCAACCAAGATTCAGCTGAGCCGGGACGAGTGGTATCGGCTGTACGTGACGGCGCGGGGGCAGGCGCTGCCTTGAGCGCGCTGGCAGACCCAGTCATTCGCATGCTTCGTCACCTGGTCATCGCCATCGTGGCTCTGGTTGGCTACCCCACCTGGGGGCGCCCAAGTCTCTGTGTGGGCATTGCAGCCGTCTTGCTTGCAATCTCGTATTGGCTGGCGCTGCCCACCGAACTGCCGACCTGGCCGATCTATGTCACGCTAGGCGTCGCTGCAGGCATCGGATTCATCTGGGATCACCGCTCGAATTCTTAGCAGCTTCCAATGTCTCAAGCCGTCGAGGTGCGCACCAGCGGCTGCCTCGGATGCAGCCTCGCCATCGCCAGCGCGTCCACGTAGACACCATCACGCAAGGCATAGGCCTTGAGCCGCCCCTCGTGCTCGAAGCCATGGCGTTCGTACAGCCGGATCGCGCGCTCGTTGTCGCTGAACACCGTCAGCTCGACGCGCAAGACCTGGGCCCAGTTGTCGGCGTAGTCCAGCAGCGCCTTCATCAACGCGCTGGCCACGCCCTGGCCCTGGGCTTCCGACAGCACCGAGATACCCATCATCATGGCGTGACGCCGGCGCAGCTGGGTGGCCGCGGGATGCAGGCCGGCGCTGCCGATGACGCGGCCTTCGCGTTCGGCGACGAGGAAGAGCTCGGGCGAGCCCGCCACGGGCGGCGTCTTGAGCCTTTGCTCCCACAGCTCCACATGCGCAAAAGGCACTTGCAGCAGGCCGGGAAAGATGTCGGGCGCGGCCAGTTGCTCCGCCACGGCCTGCGCGTCAGTGGGCCGTGCGCGTCTGAGGATCAGGGACATCAGGACCTCCTTGGCTGCGCAATGTAGCCCGACGCTCCTCACGCGGCAGCGGTTTCAGCCGCTCGACGGCAGCGTGAAACTTCACCCAGTCCCGCCCTTCGCGCTCGAACAGCCGCATGAAGGCCGGTACCAGTTCGTCATAGGCCGACAGGATGGCAAAACTGGCGTTGTTGGCGCGCTGGAACCAGGCCTCGTAGCCCGGCGCTTCCTTGGGCGCGCGTTCGCGCAGCTCGGCCATGACGGCGGCCTTGCCCGTGGCGCGGGACTCGGCCGGGCCGGCGTAGACGGCCTTGAGCTTGTCCCGCCCTTCGCGCGCCAATGCGAGGAAGCGTGCCCGCCGCGCACGGCCGGCCTCGAAGGCGGCCAGCGCCTCGGGCTTGGCGGCCAGCCATTGGCGCGCGCCGAGCATCTCGACGGCGCTGGCATAGGCCTCGTTGAAGCCTGTGTCGTCGCTGGTGTAGACGCGCTGGTGGGTGAGCTCGTGGAAGATCATGGCCGCCAACTCACCCTCGGGGTAGCGGATGAAGGTGTTGAGCAGCGGGTCGCCGCCGAGCCAGCGGCTCCAGCCCAGCGTCGAGTAGGCGGGAATGGGTTGCACCTGCACCTCCCAGCCCTCGGCCTTGAGTTCGTCGGCATGGGCCTGGGCGGCATCGCGGTCGAACCAGCCCTGGTAGCCGGCGCAGCCCATGATGGGATAGCACCAGGTCTTGAGCTGGAAGCCGAACTCGGGGGCGGCGACGATGTTCCAGACGACGGCCGGCCGCTTGAGGTCGGCGTAGCGGCGGTAGCTGTTGTTCTCCGGCAGGGCCAGCTGGCTGCTGGCGTAGTCGCGCATCTGCTGCGACAGTTTGAGACGCTCCGCCAGCTCGGGTGGTGTTGCCGGGTCGGCCAGCCACTCCTCGACCGGCTTGGCCGCGCGCACGATGCCCAGATGACCACCGGCCGCCTGGCCCCAGTGGCCGACGGCGCTGCAGCCACTCAAGGCCAGCACGGCGGCGGCGGCGAGCAAGGCGCGGGAAAACGTCATGCGCCCAAGGTTACCGTCAGTCCACCACGCCAGGCTCATCCCCTCAGCGCAGCACCACCGTCAGCACGGTGCCCGCGGGCACGCGCACGCCACGGCGCACATAGCGCGTGGCGCCCACCGGCACGCTGTCGTCCAGATAGGTGTGGCCGGTGCTGCCGAAGCGTGTCAGGCCGTCCAGGGGCGCGGCCTTGCGGCTGTTGGCCTGTTGTGCGGTGTCGGCGCCCATCAGCCAGAAGCCGTCCCATTGCACCTGCGGGAAGCCATAGCCCCAGGGTGCATGGCGCTGGGGCATGCCACCGAACACGCTGCTGCCCAGGCGCTCCCACTCGTCGGCGAGGCCATCGCTGCCGGCGCGCTTGAGCAGCGTGTCCAGGCAGGTGTAGCTGGTGGCGCTGCTGCCGCAATCGGTCACCAGTTGCCGCGCCCAGATGCTGCCGTAGCGGCGGTTCAGGAAGGCTGCCAGGCTGCCGCCGACGCCGTAGTTCACGGTGTCCGCGCTGTCCAGCCAGTCGATCATGGACGTGCTGCCACCCGAACGCAGATAGCTGGGCAGTCGAGAGCCGACGATCTTGTTCACACCCGGCGTGACGGTCTCGGCCAGCAGGTCCTCGGTGGCCATGGCCGAGGTTTCCTCCAGCCAGGTGTCGTGGGCGACGCCGCGCTGGATCGAGCGCTGGTGGTAGTTCACCATGTGTGTCAGCTCGTGCACCAGMGTGGAGGTGTAGAAGGTCGGGTTGCTGGCCAGGCCGGTGCCGCTCATGAAGAAGGCCAGCGCCTCGTTGGAATTCGCATAGCGGCTGCTGCGCCAGCGATAGGAGTTGTTGAGGCCGTAGAAGTAGCCGGCGGCGCCACTGTCGGCACCCATGTGGTTGGTGATGACGATGTTCATGTCCTGGGGCTGTGCGGCGCTTTCCTGCACCAGCCAGGGCCGGTTGGCCACCTCGCTGCCGCCCCACACATCGCCGAGCAAGGCAATGACGCGCGCATAGCCGCCCTGGTCGCCGCAGAAGCTGCGCTTGAGCGGCTCGACCTGTGCAGCCTCGATGGTGCGGGCCGAGGTCAGTTCCTGATCCACCCAGAAGACGAGGCGGCGGCTACCGCCTGCGCCTCCGGTGCTGCAGGTGCTCAGCACGCTGGCCGTGAAGGGCACTGGCTTGGCGGGGTCGTCGTAGAGGTCGTTCCAGACCCGCGTGCTGCCCACCTCGGTGGCCGCCAGCGCACGGCGGCGCGGCTCGCCGGCCGGCGGGGCCTGCGGCGGCCGAAGCTGGTCCTGCTGGTCGTCAAGCCACTGCTGGCGCATCTGGCTGAGCATGCGGGCGTGCCTGGCGTCATGGCGGGCCTCGCCGGCCTGCGCGCCGTCCGAATCAAGCGCCGCCAGCGTGCGGGCGCCCGGCACTGCGCTCAGGCCGGCCAAAGCGATGCTGCCACCCTTGGGCAGCTCGGTGGCATCACTGGTGCGGCCGTTGCTGAAGACCAGCGTCACGGCCTGCCCGGCCTTCACATTGGCGATGTCCACGTCGACCAACTGCGACGTGGTGCCGGCATTGCGCAGACGCCAGACGCCCGTGCCGCTGCCGGCATAGCGCCCATCGGCTGCGACCGCGCAGTGCAGGCCGCTGCAGCCCGGCAGCACCGCGCCGTCGGCGCGCGCCAGCTTCGCGGGTGCCGCCTCGACCTGCACGGTGGTGCTGGCCCGCACCGTCGTGCCGGCACTGTTCTGACCCACGGCCGTGGCGGTGAAGCTGCCCGCCTGGGCGAAGCGCCGCTCCACGACCAGGCCATCGGCCACGCCACCATCGCTGAATTCCCAGCGCCAGCTGACGCCGGACTGGACGTCGCCGGCGGTGAACTGCACATACTCACCCGCATAGAGCTGGCTGGCCGAGGCACTGGGGCGCACGACCGGGTCGGGCACGACCGGCGCGGGGGGCGTCGGCGTGCCGCCTCCGCCACCACCACCGCCACAGGCGGCAAGCAACACCAGCCCACAGGCCGCCAGCGCATGGCGCAGCCCACCGTTGAAACGGCTCTTCATGGTTCTCCCTGTCTTTTTCATTCCTGCGCCGCACCCTTGTGCGCACGCCGCGGCGCGCATTGTGCGGGAGCCACCCTGGCGTCAAACCGTTAGCCGCCCCTAGCCCGGGCGTTAAGAATCACCAAAAAAATGGAGTAGGCGTTCAGGCCGCTTCGACCTGCACCAGGCAGTCGTAGAAGGCCGGCGCATTGCCCATGTCGGTCAGGCGCTGGTGCGTGACCTCGTTGACATTGCTGCCCTGCACGCCCAGCTTGCGCCACCACACGCCCAGGCCGTTGACGACGCCGGGGCGGGCGCGCTTGCTGACCTTGAGCGTGGCCACATAACGGCCGCGGTCGTTGAAGGCTGAGACCAGCGCGCCATCGGCCAGGCCGCGCGCCGTGGCGTCGTCGGCATGCATCTCGATGATGGGCTCGCCCTCGATGTCGCGCAGGCTCTTCACGTTCACGAAACTGCTGTTCAGGAAGTTGCGCGCCGGCGGCGAGATCATGGCCAGCGGGTAGCGTGCGGCCAGCTCCGGTGAGCTTTGCGCACTCTCATAGTTCGGCACGAAATCCGCACCCGCCGCCTGGGCGCGGCCATTGGGGGTGCGGAAACCGCCTTGCGCAAACGGGGCCTCGGCAATGGGCAGCGGCTGCCAGCCCTGGCTGCGCAGCAAGTCCATGTCGATGTCGGACGTGAAGGCCTGGGCGGCCAGGTCCTCGTCGCTGTCCATGAAGCAGGGATCGGTCAGGCCCATCGCCGCGGCCAGCTCGCGGAAGATCTGCGTGTTGGTCTTGGCCTCGCCGAGCGGCGCTATGGCCGCCTGGTTCATCAGCACATCGGTGTGGCCGTAGGAGGTGTGCACGTCCAGATGCTCGAGCTGGGTCGTGGCCGGCAGCACATAGTCGGCCAGGTCGGCCGTGTCGGTCATGAAGTGCTCGAGGACGACTGTGAACAGGTCTTCGCGCTGGAAGCCCTTGATGACCTTGGGCGACTCGGGCGCCACGGCGGCCGGGTTGCTGTTGTAGACGATCAGCGCCGCTATGGGCGGGTCGGCCTGCAGCAGTGCGTCGCCGATGGTGCTCATGTTGACCATGCGCGGGTTGCGGCCGGCGAGCAGGTCGGGCCGCTCCAGATTCGCGTTCTTGTAGGGCGCGTTCCAGCCCGAGGCCGACAACAGCACGCCGCCGCTCTGGTGGCGCCAGGCACCGGTCAGGCAGGGCAGCAGCGCGATCAGGCGCACCGCATTGCCACCGCCACGCACGCGCTGCAGGCCGTAGTTCATGCGGATGGCAGCGGGCTTGGTGGTGGCGTAGTCGCGGGCCAGGGCGCGCACTTCGTCAGCTGTGATGCCACAGGTCTCGGCCACACGCTCCGGCGGCCAGGCCAGGGCCTTGGCGCGCAGCTCGTCCCAGCCGTCCACGTAGTTGTTTATGTAGTCATGGTCCAGCCAGTCGTTCTGGATCAGCTCGTGCATCAGGCCCAGGGCCAGCGCGCCATCGGTGCCAGGCAGCACGGCGATGTGCTGGTGGCATTTGTCGGCCGTCTCGGTCTTGCGCGGGTCGATGCAGATCAGCTTGGCGCCTTCGCGCTTGGCCTGGTTGGCATAGGTCCAGAAATGCAGATTGGACGCAATGCTGTTGCTGCCCCAGATGACGATGAGCTTGGCGCCCGCGAAGTGCCGCGTGTGCATGCCCAGCTTGTGGCCATAGGTGGCGGCCAGGCCGGCGCCGCCGGCGGAGGCGCAGATGGTCCGGTCCAGGCGCGCGGCGCCCAAAGCGTTCCACAACCGGCCGGCCATCGCCTCGCCCTGGATCAGGCCCATGGTGCCGGCATAGCTGTAAGGCTGGATGGTCTGCGGGTCTTTCACTGCCTTGAGCCGCGCGGCGATGTCGGCGATGGCCTCGGCCCAGCTGACCTGCACGAAGGCCGGCGCCTCGGTCTTCTTGCTGACGCGCTTGAGAGGGTGCAGCAGGCGCTCGGCGTGATAGGTGCGTTCGGGGTAGCGCGAGACCTTGGTGCACAGCGCGCCATGGGTGTTGGGATGGTCGGCGCGGCCCTGCACCTTGATGACGCGTTCGTTCTCGACGGTGATCTGCATCGCGCAGGTGTCGGGGCAGTCGTGAGGGCAGGCGCCGAAGACGGTACGGGTGGTCATGGCAATCGAGATTCAGGCAGAACCTCGATTGTCGCAACCCGCACCGCCAAGGTCAGCGGCGGTTCAGGAAGTCCACCAGCCTGGGTATGACTTGCGCCGGCGCTTCCTCCATCAACCAGTGGCCCGAGCCCTGGATGACGACGCCTTCGACCTTGTCATCCACCAGCTTGGCCTGCTCGATCAGGAAGCTGCCCGAGGCCTTCTCGCCGGTCAGCACCAGCATGGGCTGCTGCAGCTTGACTTTTGCGAAGCCGGCGAAGTCGGCCGCATCCTGCTCGAAAGCCTTGAAGTAGCCGAAGCCCGCCTTCATGCCGCCCGGTTGGGCATAGGCTGCCGTGTAGAACTGCCGGTCGGCCTCGGACAGCGAGCGCGTCTTGTCGGCCGCGAAGTCGTTCCAGAAATGCTCGAAGTAGATGCGCTCGCGGCCCGCCACCAGCTGCAGCGCGGTGTCGCCGTGGAAGTGGAAATGCCACAGGTCGCGAAGCAGCCAGACGTTCTTCCAGTCGCCCACGCCAGGCAGGAAGGCGTCCATCAGCACGATGCTTTCCACCTCGTCCGGGAACTGCGCCGCGTAGGCATAGGCCACCATCAGGCCGATGTCGTGGCCCACCACCTTGACCTTGCGATGGCCCAGGCCCTTGACGAGGGCGTGCACGTCCTGCGCCAAGGTCTTCTTGTCGTAGACGCCGTCGGGCTTGGCCGAGCCACCAGCGCCGCGCAGGTCGGGTGCGATGACGATGCGGCGGTCGGCCAGCTTGTCGATCAGCGGCCGCCACATATGGCTGGTCTCGGTGTAGCCGTGCAGCAGCACGACCGGCGTCTCGCTGCCGGCACCGGCCTGCAGATAGCGCAGTTGCACGCCGTTGGCGGTGGCGCTGCGGTCTTCGATGGTGGCGGCATGCACGCCTGCTGCGAACAGCAAGGCGGCGATGGTGGAGATGAAGCGCTTCATGGCTCTCGCTCCTTAAAGTTGGCTCATGCCGCCGTCGACAATGATTTCCGTGCCGACGATGAAGGCCGATTCGGGCGCGGCCAGATGCAGCACGGTGGACGCGATCTCATCCGGTGTACCGAAGCGGCCCAGCGGCACCTGACTCTGGATCTGCGCGGCGACCTGCGTCAGCGTGTCGGCGTCAAAGCCCAGCTTGCCGTACAGCGGCGTGGTCACCGGGCCGGGGCTGATGACGTTGACGCGGGCGCCTTGGGGCAGCAACTCGGCCGACAGCGTCTTGGCCATGGAGATCAGCGCGGCCTTGCTGGCGGCGTAGATGGCCGAGTTGGGCATGCCGATGTGGGCATTGATGGAGCCGTTCAGCACGATGGACGCGCCCCTGGCCAGCACCGGGCGCAGTGCCTGGATCAGGAAGAAGGCGCCCTTGGCATTGGTGTTGAACGTGCGGTCCCACAGGTCTTCGCTGGCATCGGCCAGGGAGGCGAACTCGGCGATGCCGGCGTTGACGAAGACGGCATCCAGCTGACGGCCGGCGGCGGCGAGGTGGGCACCCAGCGCGCGGGCGCCGAGCACGTCAGACGCATCCAGCGCCACCAGCTCGAAGCCTTCGGCCTCGTGCTGCTTGCCCGGGCGGGCGGTGACGATGACATGGGCGCCTTCGGTCTTGAAGGCGCGAGCGGCGGCCAGGCCGATGCCGGAGGTGCCGCCGGTGACGAGGACGGTCTTGTGGGTGAAGCGTGTCGACATGATGGTTTCCTTTGGGTTTGCGGTTGAGCGGCTTGTCTGCCGTGGACTCGATACTCGGCCGCGCACCCTTTTTTGACGTCCGGCCGCGTTGGTCAACACGTGCAAGGCTTTCGAACATGCTCAGCGACGACGAGATCCAGTTGATGGAGGCCATCCTTGCCAGCGGCAGCCTGACGCGCGCCGCGGCCAGCCTGGGCAAGGCCCCGTCGACCGTCTCGTACACGCTGCGCCAGATCGAAGGCCGCTTCGACGCCCTGCTCTTCGACCGCCGCCGCTACCGGCTGCAGCTCACGCCCGCCGGCGCCCTGCTGGTGCGCGAGGCCACGCGGCTGCGCGACGACATGCAGCGCCTGACGCGGCGCGTCACCCAGGTGGCCAAGGGCTGGGAGGACCGGCTGTGGATCGTCACCGACGAGCTGATCGAGTTCGACAGCCTGCTGCCCGTCATTCGCGACTTCGATGCGCTCGACTCCGGCGTCAGCCTGCGCATCACTCACGAGGTGCTGGGCGGCACCTGGGAGGCTCTGGCCGAGGGTCGGGCCGACCTCGTCATCGGCGCCACCAACGAGCCGCCGGCCGGCATGAGCGTGCAATGGCGCGAGCTGGGCTCCCTGCGCTGGGTCTACGCCGTGGCGCCGCGTCACCCCCTGGCCAAGGCGCGCGAGCCGCTGAGCGCCGAGCAGATGCAGTCCCACCGCGCCGTCGTCGTGGCCGACACCTCACGCCGCAACGACGGCCGGGCCTATGGTCACGGCGCCGGCCAGGCCCGGCTGGCCTTGCCCAGCATGGCCGCCAAGATCGCCGCCCAGCGTGCGGGCCTGGGCGTGGGTTGGCTGCCCGAGGCGCGCGTGGCCTCGCTGCTCAAGCGCGGCGAGCTGGTGCAAAAGCAGGTGGCCGTGCCGCGCGAGCCCAACACGCTTTACGTCGGCTGGCGAGCCAGCGACGGTCGCGCCCTGGCCTGGTGGCTGGAGAAGCTGACCGACGCGCGGCTGTGCCAGCGCCTGGTCGATGGCCTGGACGCCCACGCCTGAAACCCTGCGCGAGCGCCGGATGGCGCCACGCACAGTGACGTTTGGCACGCCCGCTTCAAGAGAGCAGGCTCAGCAAGGGATTCCCTGGGGAAGGATTCGCCCCGCCGGGGGACCGGCAGGGGTAAATTGCCGGCTTGCCAGGGCCTCGAAAGGGACCGAGGCAGGTCGAAACAATGCGATCCAGCTCAAGGCCGCCCGGCGCTGATACCCCCGGACGGGAGAAGCCAACGGGAGACAGCGCATGCGAGTTCACGACAGCTCGGCCAGCACCTCGGCCCCGGCCGCCTGGCAGCGCTTTGCGCCATTGGGCCTGGGGTTGGCCGCGGCCCTGGCGGTGCTGGGCTGTGGCGGCCTCGGCCCGCTGCCCATCATCCTGGCCCTGGCCCTGGCAGCCGCCGGCCTTGCGCTGACGAGCAGCCTCGGCCGCTGGCAGGCGGGTCAGCGCGCCGACGTCCAGGCTTATCTGGACGGCGAACGGCAGCTGGGCGAGACGCTGTTACCGGTCTGGAGCGGCCACATCGAATCCACCCGCGGCCAGGTCGAGACGGCCATCTCGGCCCTGGCCGAGCGCTTCGCCGGCATCGTCCAGCAGCTGGACCAGACTGCACGCCTGTCTGACATGGCGGCCGACTCCATCGCCAACGGCGAGGGTGGCCTGGTGGCGGTGTTCGCCCAGGGCGAGCGTGATCTCGGCCAGGTCGTGAAGTCGCTGGAAGAGGCCATGGGTGGCAAGGCCGAGATGCTGGCCAAGATCCAGGCGCTGGAGCAATACATCCGCGAGCTGCAGGACATGGCGGCGGCCGTGGCCCGCATCGCCCAGCAGACCAATCTGCTGGCGCTGAACGCCGCCATCGAGGCCGCGCGCGCCGGCGAGCAGGGACGCAGTTTCGCCGTCGTGGCCCAGGAGGTCAGGCAGCTGTCGCAGATGTCGGCCGACACCGGCCGCAACATCGCCGCCAAGGTGACGATGATCAGCGAGGCGATCGCGGCCACCAGCGCCGCTGCCGCCAAGTCACGGGTCCAGGACGACGCCGCCACCACCCATTCGGCCCAGATCATCGACACCGTGCTGCAGCAGTTCCGACGCTCCACCGACGCACTCGTCGAGTCCGGCAGCCACCTGAAGAGCGGCCGCGACTATCTGCAACAGGAGATCAGCGAGGCCCTGGTGCACCTGCAGTTCCAGGACCGCATCAGCCAGGTCATGAGCCATGTGCGCGACAGCATCGACGCGGTACCGCCAGCCATGCGCGCCTTGCAGGACGAGTACGAGAGCCAGGGCCGGTTGCGCCCGCTGGATGCAAAAAGTCTGCTGGCCTCCCTTGAGAAAACCTATGCAATGGCCGATGAACGCAAGGTGCACCGCGGCGGCGCCAGCGCCAGCGCGCCCGCCCCGGCCGCTGCAGACGAGATCACTTTCTTCTAGGCCCTCTTCTAGGAACAACCAGCATGAGCAAGACAATCCTGGTGGTGGACGACTCCGCCTCGCTGCGACAGGTCGTGGGCATCGCTCTCAAGGGTGCGGGCTACACCGTCATCGAGGGTTGCGATGGCCGTGACGCGCTGACCAAGCTCAACGGCCAGAAGATCCACCTCGTCATCAGCGACGTGAACATGCCCAATATGGACGGCATCAGCTTCGTCAAGGCCATGAAGGCCATGCCGGCCTACCGCTTCACACCGGTCATCATGCTGACGACCGAGTCCGCAGAGTCCAAGAAGGCGGAGGGGCAGGCTGCGGGCGCCAAGGCCTGGGTGGTCAAGCCCTTCCGGCCCGAGGTCATGCTCAACGCCGTGCAGAAGCTGGTGCTGCCGTGAGCGCCGCGCCGGGCCGCCCCAAGCAAGCTCGCTCCCGCTCGGCGGGACAGCGCGCAGCGCGAAGGGTGCACCAGTGAGTGCCGCGCCCCTGCGCCTGGACGGCGAGCTCAGTATCTACCGTGCAGCCGAACTCAAGCCCGTGCTGCTACAGGCGCTCGGGGCGGCCGAAGGCGGGCTGGAGATTGACCTGTCCGCCGTCACCGAATTCGACACGGCCGGCCTGCAGCTGCTGATGCTGGCCAAGCAGCAGGCGCGTGCGCTTCAGCGCGAGCTGCGCCTGGTGGGCCACAGCCCGGCCGTGCTGGAGGTGTTCGAGTTGCTCAACGTGGCCGCCTATTTCGGCGACCCGCTGATCGTGGCCGCGCCAGCCGCCGGAGGTCGCCATGGATCTTGATGCCGCCCTGCAGACCTTCATCGCCGAATGCCGCGAACTGCTGGCCGACATGGAGACCGCCCTGCTCGGCATCGAACAGGCCAGCCAACCGGAGGAGGCGGTCAATGCCATCTTCCGCGCCGCCCACACCATCAAGGGCTCGGCCGGCCTGTTCGGCCTGGACCATTTCGTCAGCTTCACCCATGTGGTGGAGAGCCTGCTGGATCAGGTCCGCGATGGCAAGCTGGCCATAGGCGACGAACTCGTCGTGCTGCTGCTGTCCTGCTGCGACCACCTGACCGTGCTGACCGACCGGCTGGAGGCCGGCCAGACCGAAGAGGATGCCGCCAGCGCGCGCAATGCCGAGCTGCTCATCGCGCAGCTGAGCCGCTGGCTGGAGTCCGGCTCCTCGGCCCTGGCCGTGCCGGAGGTGCCGCTGGCCGAGGTGGAGAGGATCGCCCGCCAGGACGAGGCTGGCACGACGGAGGAACTGTGGCATCTGTCGCTGCGCTTCAGCCGCGACGTGCTGCGCATCGGCATGGACCCGCTGTCCTTCATCCGCTACCTGGGCCAGATCGGCCGCGTCGCCGCGCTGGTGACGCTGGCCGACGCCCTGCCCGCGGATGCCGACGACATGGACCCGGAAAGCTGCTATCTCGGCTTCGAGATCGCGCTGCAGAGCAAAGCCGACAAGGCCACCATCGAAGGCGTGTTCGAGTTCGTGCAGGACGACTGCAGCCTGCGCATCCTGCCGCCGAACAGCCGCGTCGAAGACTATGTGGCCCTCATCAAGGGCCTGCCCGAGGAGCCCGCGCGCCTGGGCGAGATCCTGATCAACTGCGGCAGCGTCACCGCGCGCGAGCTCGAGGCCGCGCTGGCCGCCCAGGCCGAGAGCGGCGCTGCTGGCGGCGTGGAACAAAAGCTCGGCGCCATCCTCATCGAGCAGCAGGCCGTGCCGCCGGCCGTCGTGGATGCCGCCCTGGCCAAGCAGCGCCAGAGCAGCGAGACGCGCAGCCAGGAAAACCGCTCCATCCGCGTCGATGCCGACCGGCTGGACCATCTCATCAACCTGGTCGGCGAGCTCATCATCGCCGGCGCCAGCGCCGACCTGCTGGCCCGCCAGGTGCGCAACCCCGAACTGCAGGAGGCCACCTCGCGCATGGCGGGCCTGGTGCAGGAGGTGCGCGACGGCGCGCTGCAGCTGCGCATGGTCAAGATCGGCGCCACCTTCAACAAGTTCCAGCGCGTCGTGCACGACGTGTCGCGCGAGATCGGCAAGGACATCGCGCTGCAGGTCAGCGGCGAGGACGCCGAGCTGGACAAGACCGTCGTCGAGAAGATCGGCGACCCGCTGCTGCACCTGGTGCGCAACGCCATCGACCACGGCATCGAGCCGGCCGAGGCCCGCCTGGCGCGCGGCAAGGCAGCCAAGGGCCTGGTCAAGCTCAACGCCTTTCACGACTCGGGCAGCATCGTCATCGAGGTCAGCGACGATGGTGGCGGCCTCAAGCGCGAGCGCATCCTGGCCAAGGCCATCGAGCGCGGCCTCGTCGATGCCGAGGCGCGGCTGAGCGACGCCGAGGTCTACGAACTGATCTTCGAACCGGGCTTCTCGACGGCGGAACAGGTCACCAATTTGTCCGGCCGCGGCGTCGGCATGGACGTCGTCAAACGCAACATCACCGCGCTGCGCGGCACCGTGGGCATACGCAGCGCCGAGGGCCAGGGCACCACCGTCAGCGTGCGACTGCCGCTGACGCTGGCCATCATCGACGGCTTCCTCGTCAAGGTCGGCGACTCCGTCTTCGTCGTGCCGCTGGACCTGATCGAGGAATGCATCGAATTCAGCACCGAGTCCGGCCACGACTATTGCAATCTGCGCGGCGAGGTGCTGCCTTTCGTGAAGCTGCGCGAGTTCTTCGACATCGACGCCGCGCCGGCACGGCGCGAGAGCGTCGTCGTCATCCAGCACGCCGGCCAGCGCGCCGGCCTGGTGGTCGACGCGCTGCTGGGTGAGTTCCAGACTGTCATCAAGCCGCTGAGCCGGGTCTTCCAGCAGGTCAAGTGCATCAGCGGTTCGACCATCCTCGGCAGCGGCGCCGTCGCGCTGATCCTGGATGTCGCCGCGCTGCTGCACCAGACCAGCCAGCGTCACCAGCTCGCCAACATCGCTCACGCCGCACGAGCCCATTGAGTCCGCCCCTTCGAAAGGAAGAACCATGCTCAACAAGATGACCGTCGCGATGCGACTGGGCCTGCTGGTCGCCGTGATGGCGATTGCAATGCTGCTGATCGGCTTTGCCGGCCTGCGTGGCATGCAGTTCAGCAACGACAAGCTCAAGACGGTCTACGAAGACCGCACGATCGCGCTGGTCCAGCTCAGCAAGATTGCCGATGCCGCCTATCAGATCCGGATCAACACGCAGAAGTCTGCCGAGGCCGACAAGGCGCAGGAAGCCGAACCCTTCATGCAGACCATCGTCAAGCAGGAAGAGATCTTCAACGGCCAGATGAAGGCCTATCTGGCCACCACTCTGACGCCCGAGGAGAAGCGGCTGGCCGACGAGCTGCAGCAGAGCTGGGGGGCCTACACCGAGGCACGCGGGCAGGTTCTGTCGCTGGTCAGAGCCGGCAACCTGAAGGCTGCGGTGGAGAAGGTGCCGGGCAGCGAGTCCCCGTTTCGCACCGCCCGCACCGCCTTGTCCAAGCTGCGCGAGCTGCAGGAAAACGTCGCCAAGCAGGAGTACGAGGAGGCGACCGCGCAGGCCGCTGCAACCTTCAAGGTCAACATCGCCCTGATCGTTGGCGGTTTGGTGCTCGGCGCGCTGTTTGCGTTCGTCATCATCCGCAATCTGATGGCACAGCTCGGTGGCGAGCCCGGCTACGCGGCGGCCATGGTGAGTGAGGTGGCGGCCGGCAACCTGACCGTCGACATCCAGACCAAGCCGGGCGACACCAGGAGCCTGCTGGCTGCCATGAAGACCATGGTCGAGAAGCTCAGCCAGGTCGTCTCCGAAGTGAGCAGCGGCGCCGAGGGCATCACCGGCGCCGCCGAGCAGGTCAGCGCGACGGCCCAGTCGCTGTCGCAGGCGACCAGCGAGCAGGCCGCCGGCGTCGAGGAGACCAGCGCCTCGGTCGAGCAGATGACCGCCTCCATCGCCCAGAACACCGAGAACGCCAAGGTCACCGATGCAATGGCCAGCAAGGCCGCCACCGAGGCGGCCGAAGGTGGCGACGCGGTCAAGTCCACCGTTGCAGCCATGAAGCAGATCGCCAAGAAGATCGTCATCATCGACGACATCGCCTACCAGACCAATCTGCTGGCGCTGAACGCGGCCATCGAGGCGGCGCGCGCCGGCGAGCATGGCAAGGGCTTCGCTGTCGTCGCTGCCGAGGTGCGCAAGCTGGCCGAGCGCAGCCAGGTCGCGGCCCAGGAGATCGGCGAGGTCGCCAGCAGCAGTGTCGAACTCGCCGAGCGGGCCGGCACGCTGCTGGACGCCATCGTGCCCAACATCAGGAAGACCTCCGACCTGGTGCAGGAAATCACCGCCGCTTCCGAGGAACAGTCCAGCGGCGTCGCCCAGATCAATTCGGCCGTCAGCCAGCTCAGCCAGACCACGCAACAGAATGCAGCCGGCTCCGAGCAGCTCGCCGCCACGGCCGAGGAGATGAGCAGCCAGGCCGAGGAGCTGCAAGCCACCATCGCCTTCTTCAAGGTAGACGGCGGCGGGCGTTCGATGCCGCTGCGCCGCCGCCCTGCTGCACCAGGCAAGCGACCGATCGCTCGCGCCGGCCTGGCCGACACCCGCGCCGGCTTCTCCGACGTCGAGCCGGACGAGTCGCAGTTCGTCAAGTACTGAGCCCCGAGGACCCGGTCCCATGAACGCCCTCGTCACCCAGGCCGGCGGCCGTCAGCTCGCGGCGGGCGCCGCCGCCGAACCCCAGCAATACCTCACCTTCATGCTCGGCGGCGAGGTCTTCGCCATCGGCATCCTGGCCATCAAGGAGATCATCGAATACGGCGGCCTGACGCCCGTGCCGATGATGCCGAGCACGATACGCGGCGTCATCAACCTGCGCGGCGCCGTCGTGCCCGTCATGGACCTGGCGGCGCGCTTCGGCCGGCCCAGCTCCGAGCCCAGCAAGCGCACTTGCATCGTCATCGTCGAGCTGCGCGCCCAGGAGGAGCAGCAGGTCATCGGCGTCATCGTGGACTCGGTCAACGCGGTGCAGGAGATTGGCCCCGCCGACATCGAGCCGGCGCCGGGCTTTGGCATGCGCATCGCGCCGCATTTCATCGCCGGCATGGGCAAGGTCAACGGCAAGTTCGTCATCCTGCTGGACATCGAACAGGTGCTGTCCATGCACGAGATGGACCAGCTGCAGGCGCTCAAGCCCGCGGAAACATGAGCCCCTCGTCCAAGGATTACCTTGGCCGGTCTTGCAGACCGCGCTGCGGCTTGAGCCGCAGCCCTTCGGCAGGCACGTCACGCCCACCGGGCGTAACGTGTCCGGCCTCAGCCCCCGCGGGGACGGCGATGCTTGCGGCATTGAGCCGCAAGCACATCGCCAGCGCGGGCCGGCTAGGGAGCGGCCCGGCGCCTGGCCCGCAAACTCCATGCGACGCGCGGTGGGGCGCCTGATGTGATCGAGCTCGGCGACAAGGAGTTCACACGCTTCCAGGCCTTCATCTACGAAGCGGCCGGCATCAGCCTGTCCGACAGCAAGAAGGTGCTGGTCAGCGGCCGCCTCGAAAAGCGCCTGCGCCACCACCACCTGAACAGCTACGGCGACTATCTGGCCCTGCTCAGCCAGCCGGGCCAGGCGGCGGAGCGCCAGATCGCCATCGACCAGCTGACCACCAACGAGACCTATTTCTTCCGCGAGCCGCGTCATTTCGAGCTGCTGCGCGAATGGGCCCTGGCGGCACGCGACGCGGGCCGCGGCCTGCGCGTCTGGAGCGCCGCCTGCTCCAGCGGTGAGGAGGCGTACAGCATTGCCATGGTGCTGGCCGACTGCCTGGGCGAGCACCGGCCCTGGGAGGTCGTGGCCTCGGACATCAGCAGCCGCGTGCTGCAAAGGGCGCGTTATGGTCACTACCCGGTCGAGCGCACGACGCAGATCCCGCTCGGCTATTTGCAACGCTTTTGCCTGCGCGGCACCGGCGAGCAGGCCGGCACCCTGCTGGTTCAGCGCACACTTCGGCAGCGCGTGCAGTTCACGCAGATCAACCTCGACCAGACGCTGCCGCCCCAGGCCGCCTTCGACGTGATCTTCCTGCGCAACGTGATGATCTATTTCAGCAACGACACCAAGCGTCGCGTCGTGGCCCGGCTGGTGGGCCAGCTGCGGCCGGGCGGCCACCTGCTGATCGGGCATTCCGAGACGCTCAACGACATCAACAGCCAGGTGCGGCCGCTGATGCCATCGGTCTACTGCAAACCTTGACGCCATGGCTGCCGCCAAGACCATCGTGCTGCTGCCCGGCGAACACTTTGCCGGCGACGAGAGGTTTCGCGTGCGCACCCTGCTGGGCTCCTGCGTGTCCATCGTGCTGTGGCAACCGCACAGGCGCATCGGCGCGATGTCGCATTTCGTGCTGGCCGGCGGCAGCGCCGTGAACGACGGCGAGCTCAACGGCCGCTACGGCAACGAGGCGCTGGCCCTGATGCTGGCCGACCTGCGCGAGCTGGGCGTCGCGCCGGCCGACTGCCAGGCCAAGGTGTTCGGCGGCGGCGCGATGTTTGAGACCGGTACCAAGCTGCCCGACGTCGGCCGCAAAAACGGCGAAGCGGCCCGCGAACTGCTGCTTCAGCAAGGCATCCCCAWCGTGTCGGAGAGCTTGTTCGGCGAGGGTCACCGGCAGATCATCTTCAGCATCCGCACCGGCGAGGTCTGGATGCGCCATGGCCATCAGGGCGCCGGCGCCGCCAGGAGCCCGGCATGAGCATCAAGGTGATGGTGGTTGACGATTCGGCGGTGGTGCGCCAGGTGCTGTCCGGCCTGCTCAATGCCGCGTCGGGCATCGAGGTGCTGAATGCCGTGTCGGACCCGCTGCTGGCCATGGAGCGCATGAAGACGGCCTGGCCCGACGTCATCGTGCTGGACGTGGAGATGCCGCGCATGGACGGCATCACCTTCCTGCGCAAGATCATGGCCGAGCGGCCCACGCCGGTGGTGATCTGCTCGACGCTGACCGAAAAGGGCGCGCAGACTTCGATGGACGCGCTGGCGGCCGGCGCCGTGGCCATCGTCACCAAGCCCAAGCTCGACCTGAAGAACTTCCTGCAGTCCAACGCGGCCGAGCTGGTCGCGGCCGTGCGGGCCGCGGCGGGTGCAAACGTGGCCCGGCTGGCTCCGCGCGCTGGCCCCGCCCCAGTGGCGCGCGCCAAGCTGACGGCCGATGCCATGCTGCCACCCGCCGAAGGCCGCGCCATGGCCCAGACCACCGAGCAGGTCGTGGCCATCGGCACGTCGACCGGCGGCACCCAGGCCTTGGAGGAGGTGCTGACGGCCCTGCCACGGGTCTGCCCCGGCATCGTCGTCGTGCAGCACATGCCCGAGAAGTTCACGGCCGCGTTCGCCGCTCGGCTCAACACCTTGTCCGAGATCGAGGTCAAGGAGGCCGCCAACAACGACCGCGTGCTGCCGGGCCGAGCCCTGATCGCACCGGGTGGCAAGCACATGCTGCTGCGCCGCAATGGTGCGCAGTATTTCGTCGAGGTCACCGACGGACCCCTCGTCAACCGCCACCGGCCGTCGGTGGACGTGCTGTTCCGCTCGGTCAGCCGCTGCGCCGGTGCCAATGCGCTGGGCATCATCATGACCGGCATGGGCGACGACGGCGCGGCCGGGCTGCTGGAGATGCGCCAGGCCGGTGCCCGCACCCTGGGCCAGGACGAACGCAGCTGCGTCGTCTACGGCATGCCCAAGGAGGCGGTCAAGCGCGGCGCCGTCGAGCGCAGCTTGCCGCTGGGCAGCATCGCCGCCGAGATCGTGCAGCAGATGTCGCGTGGCGGCGGCATTCGGGGAGAGTCCTGATGACGGACGAGGCCATGAGCCAATTGGTCGCCCTCGTCGTCGAGGACAGCGCCGTGCAGCGCAACCATCTGGTGTCGCTGGTGCAGGAGCTCAAGATCGGCACGGTGCTGCAAGCCGCCGATGGCCTGGAGGCCCTGCGCATGCTGGAGCAGCAGCCGCAGCAGCGCATCTTCCTCGTCATCACCGACATCGACATGCCGGGCATGGACGGCATCGAGCTGATCGGCCGCCTCGCCGAGGGCCGCCAGGTGGACAACCTCATCGTCACCAGCGCGCGCGACCCGCGCCTGCTGGAGACCGTCGAGAGCATGGGCGCTGGCGACGCGCGCCTGAAGCTGCTGGGCACCCTGCCCAAACCGGTCACGGCCGCTGCGCTGGCGCGCATGCTGGACCATGCCCGCCCCCGCAAGGGTGGCGCGGGTCTGCGCCCGCAGTTCGAACCCAGTCAGGAGGAGATCGGCCGGGGCCTGGACGCCGGGGAATTCATCCCCTTCTTCCAGCCCAAGGTCAGCATCGCGACCGGGTTGATCAAGGGCGTCGAGGCGTTGGCCCGCTGGCAGCACCCGCAGCATGGCCTGCTCAGCCCCGCCACCTTCATCGCCCGCATCGAGGGCACGCCGTTGATGGCGCGTTTCACGCTGTCCATGGTCGAACAGGCCCTGCGTCAACTGCAGGAATGGGCACGTTCGCTGCCGGCACTGACGCTGTCACTGAACCTGTCGGCCGATGACCTGGCCGACCGCGACTTCATCGATCACCTGACCGCCCTGGTCGTCCAGCACGGCGCGGCGCCCGCGTCGGTGATCTGGGAGGTGACCGAGACCATGATCATGAACAGCCAGGCCATGGCCAACCTGGCGCGCCTGGGGCTGAAGGGCTTCGGTCTGTCGATGGACGACTACGGCATCGGTTATTCGTCTATGCAGACGCTGTCGCGCAGCCCCTTCACGGAGCTGAAGATCGACCGCATCTTCGTCAACGGCGCCAGCGAGCGCAGCAACCGCCGCGCCATCCTGAACAGCTCGCTGGACATGGGCCGGCGCCTGGGCGTGTGCACCGTGGCCGAAGGCGTGGAGACCGTGGAGGACTGGCGGCTGCTGGCCGAGCTGGGCTGCGACGTCGCCCAGGGCTATCTGATCGCGCGGCCCATGCCGGCCGCGGAACTGATCGGCTGGTACCGCGGCGAGCGCGCCCGGCTGCGCGCCCTCGCGGCCGGCGCCGTGGCGCCGCGCGCCTGATTCATTGCTCGGCGGGAAGCTGGCTGCGAAAGCCGATGGCGAAGCGGTTCCAGGCGTTGATGGTGACGATGGCCAGCGTCAGGTTCACGAGCTCCGCTTCGCTGAACTCGGCCTTGGCGAACTCGTAGTCGGCGTCGCTGGCATGACCCTGCGTCACCAAGGTCAGCGCCTCGGTCCAGGCGAGAGCCGCCTGCTCGCGCGGCGTGAACAGCGTAGTCTCGCGCCAGGCCGGCAGCACGTAGAGGCGCCGCTCGCTCTCGCCGGCCTTGCGCGCGTCGCGGCTGTGCATGTCCAGGCAGAAGGCGCAGCCGTTGATCTGCGAAGTGCGCATCTTCACCAGCTCGATCAGGCTGGCCTCCAGGCCCAGCTTGCCGATACTGCCCTCCAGGGTCAGCATGGCCTTGATGGCGGCGGGCGAGGCGCTGTAGAAGTCGATGCGGGGGGTGGTCATGAGATGCTCCAGAAGCTGGTGTTGGGGTGAGCAAATGGTGAACGCGCCCCGGCGCCGCGAGCAGTCCAATCCCGACCAAATCAACCAGTCCACCGCCGTCCCGTCGCATGGATCTCCACATCGTCATCGACCGCGACCAGCCGCTGGGCGAGCAGCTGCTGCGCCAGCTGCGCGGCCTGATCCGCAGCGGGCGGCTGGCCACCGGCGCCCAGCTGCCGCCGACGCGCCTGCTGGCCGAGCAACTGGGCCTGGCGCGCCAGACCGTGGCCGAGGCCTATGAGCGGCTGACGCTGGAGCAGCTCATCGAGGCGCGGCGCGGGCGCGGCAGCTTTGTGCGAGCGCTGCCGGCGGCCGAGGCCGAACGGCCCGTGGCAACCACCGTGCGCCTCGCCAGCGCCGAACGCATCGCCGCCTTCCAGGCCCTGCCGGTGCCGCTGCTGCGCTTTGCCGACAACCCGCTGGCGCGCTGGGATTTCATCGGCGGCTCGCCCGAGCCCGCCCTCTTCCCGCACGAGGACTGGCGGCGCCACCTGCACGCGGCGCAGCGCCAGCTCGGCCAGGGCGGCGCGCATGCCCCGCCGGCCGGGCTGGCCGCGCTGCGCGAGGCGATTGCCGAACACCTGGCCTATGCCCGCGGCGTGCGCTGCTCGGCGGCGGATGTCATCGTCACGCAGGGCGCGCAACAGGCGTTTGACCTGCTCATCCGCGTGCTGGTCGGGCCGGGCGATGTGGCGGCCATCGAGTCGCCAGGCTACCCGCCCATCATCGGGCTGCTGCAGGCGCAGGGCGCGCGCATTGCGCCCGTGCCGGTGGACGAACAGGGGCTGGTGACCGACGCGCTGCCGCCCGACGCCAAGCTCGTCTACACGACGCCGGCCCACCAGTTCCCGCTGGGCGTGGCGATGAGCGCGTCGCGGCGGCGCGCGCTGCTGGCCCGGGCCGCGCGCACCGGCGCCGTCGTCATCGAGGACGACTACGACAGCGAGTTCCGCTTCGAAGGCCAGCCGCGCGACAGCCTGCAGGGGCTGGACACGGACGGCCGCGTGGCCTTTGTCGGCAGCTTTTCCAAGACGCTGGCGCCGTCGCTGCGGCTGGGCTATGTCATCGCGCCGCCGGCCTTGCGCGACGCCCTCTTGCACGCCAAGCACCTGACGGACGTGCACGGCCCCAGCCTGCTGCAGAACGTGCTGGCCCGCTTCATGGCCGAGGGCAACTACCGCAAGCACTTGCGCCGCTGCGTGGCCGAGTACGCGCTGCGGCGCGAGCGACTGATGGCGGGCTTTGCCGGGCCACTGGCGCCGTGGCTGACGCTGCTGCCCGCGGAGGCTGGCTTCCACCAGGCGGCGCTGTTCAAGCCGGGCGTTGCCATCGACGCACCGCAGCTCGCGGCGCTGGCGCGCCGGGTGGATGTCGGCCTGTATCCGCTGCAGGCATTTGCGGCCGGGCGGGATGGCTTGCTGATGGGCTTTGGGCGCGTCCCGCCCGAGGGCATAGCCGAGGCACTGGGCCGCGTCGCCGAGCTGCTGGCCTAAGCCGCCGGCAACGTCAGCCGCGCGATGCAGCCCTGTGGCGCCGCCGGCAGCAGCTCGGCGCTGCCGCCATGGCGCTCGGCAATCTCGCGGACGATGGCCAGGCCCAGGCCGCAGCCCTCGCCGGTCGTCGCGCCGCGCACGAAACGCTCGAAGGCGCGCTCGCGCAGCTCGGGCGCGAGGCCGGGGCCGTTGTCTTCGACGTCCAGCCACACGTCGTCCCCCGCGCGGCGCAGCTTGACGGTAATGGCCGCACCCCGGCCGGCATAGCGCACCGCGTTGTCGATCAGGTTGACCAGGGCCTCGCGCAGCAGCAGCTCAACGCCCTGCACTTGCAAGCCCTCGTTGACGATGTCCACGCCCAGGTCGCAACCCGCGGCCAGCGCGCGCGGCACGCTCTCCGTCGTCACCTCGTGCACCAGCCGGTCGCAGTCCACGGTCGCCCAGCCTTGAGCCGCGACCGCCTCGGGCTCGGCGCGGGCCAGCACCAGCAGCTGCGACACCAGCCGTGCGCCACGCACGGCGCTCTCGTGCACGCGCTCCAGGCGCTGGCGCAGGGCCGGGTCGGTGTTGGCCTCCAGCGCCAGCTCGGTCTGGCTCTTCAGCCCGGCCAGCGGCGTGCGCAGCTGATGCGCCGCGTCGCTGATGAAACGGCGCTGCGTGGCCAGGCTGTGCTGCACCTGGCCGAGCAACTCGTTGACGGCGCCGGCCAGCGCGCTGACCTCGGGCGGCGCGGCGCGCAGCTGCACCGGGTCCAGCGCATCGGCGCGCCGGCCTTCCACCTGCTGCTGCAGTTCGGCCAGCGCCTTGAGCCCCTTGCGGATGCCGGCCCACACCACCATGCTCATCAGCGCGATCAGCAGCGACAGCGGCAGCGCCGTGTCCAGCAGCATGCGCCGCGCCAGCAGATCACGCGGCGCGCTGGAGCGGGCGATCTGCACGCGCAGCGCCGAGTCCGCCGCGCCGGCCGCACCCAGGTGCAGGTCCAGCGACACGACGCGCATCGCCTCGGGCACGGTGGCGTCGTAGAACAGCGGCTCGTTCAGCGCCGGCAGCCCCGGCGGCGGCGGCATGCGCGCGTCGCCCAGCAGCAATTGGCCCGGCGGCGAGCTGACCATGTACATGACCCGGTCGTCGGGGTCGGCAGCCAGGATGTCCTGGGCCGAGCGCGGCAGGTCGACGAAGAGGCCGCTGGCGGTGGGCTTGATCTGGCGCGCCAGCGCGCGGGCGGCCTGCAGCAGGCTGGCGTCGACCAGCTCGTCGGCATGGCGGGTGGCGAGGCGGTAGGCCCCGAAGGCGGCGACGAGCCACAGCACGATCTGCGGCAGCAGCAGCCACAGCAGCAGTTGCCGGTGCAGGGAACGACCGGCCGGCGCGCTCACGGTGACGCGGTGGCTTCGAGCAGATAGCCCAGGCCGCGCACGGTGCGCACGGCCAGGCCCGAGCCTTCGAGCTTCTTGCGCAGGCGGTGGATGTAGACCTCGATGGAACCGCCCTCGTCGGCACCCCAGGCGTCGACGATCTGCTGCTTGGTGACGACGCGGTCGCGCTCGGTCAGCAGCAGGTCCAGCAGCGTCCACTCGCGCGGGCTCAACTCCAGCGCCTCACCGCCGATGCTGGCGCGGCGTGCGGCGCGGTCAACGCTGAGGCGGCGCAGCTGCTGGGTCTGCGAGGCCGGCCGGCCGCGGCGCAGCAGGGCATGCAGGCGGGCCTCCAGCTCGGGGAAGTCGAAGGGCTTGGTGAGGTAGTCATCGGCACCGGCCTGCAGGCCGGCGACGCGGTGCTCCAGCGCGTCCAGCGCCGTCAGCACCAGGATGGGCAGGGTGCGGCCGGCCTCGCGCACGCGCTTGAGCACCGTGAGGCCATCCACCAGCGGCAGGCCGAGGTCGAGGATGGCGACGTCGAAATCCTGCTTGCGCAGCAGGTACTCGGCCACGGCGCCGTTCTCGGCCCACTCGACCTTGAACGAGGCGTTCAACAACTGCTGCTGCAGCGCGTCGGCCAGCAGGGGGTCGTCTTCGGCGAGCAGCAGGTTCATGGGCCGGACTTTAGTCGCGCAGAGCCTCATGGTTAATACGATATTAAGTTTCTTAATTGTCGGTAATGATGCCGGCATGCTGCGCGCTTTGCTCCGTGTCGCCCCTGCCTTGCTTGCCGCCACGGCCCAGGCCGGTACGCCAACGGACGTCGTGCATTGGTGGACCTCGCCCGGCGAGATCGCCGCCAAGCAGGCCCTCGCCGAGTCCTATCGCGCCGCCGGCGGCCAATGGCGCGAACTGGGCGTCGGGGCTTCGGAGCAGGCCCGCACGGTCGTTTTCGCGCGCATCGCCGCGGGCAACCCGCCGCTGGCCGCACAGTTCAACCCTTCCCGGGCGCTGGCGCGGCTGGCGCGCGAAGGCCGGCTCAACGCCATCGACGACGTGGCGGCCCAGGGCCGCTGGGCCGAGGTGCTGCCCGCCGTGCTGCTGGACGCCGTGAAGGTGGACGGCCATGTCTATGCCGCCCCCGTCAGCATCCACATGCCGATATGGCTGTGGAGCTCCAAGGCGGCGCTGGCCAAGGCCGGCGTCAAGGCCGAGCCGCGCAGCATGGACGAGCTCTTCGCCACGCTGGACAGGCTGCAGGCCGCCGGCCTGATCCCGCTGGCCCATGGCGGCCAGCCCTGGCAGGACTTGAACCTCTTCATCGCGCTGCTGGCCAACCAGGGCGGGCGCGACCTGTATCTGGCCGTGCTGCGCAACCGCGATGCGACGGCCGTGCAGGGCGGCGCGTTGCGCCAGGTGCTGTTGAGCTACAAGAAGCTGCGCCGCTATGTCGACCCCGCCTCCCCCGGGCGCAGCTGGGCCGACACGACAGCCCTGCTCGTCAGCGGCCGCGCCGGCCTGCAGTTCATGGGTGACTGGTCCAAGGGCGAGTTCACGCAGGCCGGCCAGCAGCCGGGCCGCGACTTCGGCTGCATGCCCGGCCTGGGCCCGCGCTCGCCCTATATCGTCAGCGGCGACGTGCTCGTCTTCCCGAAGGACAAGGACGGCAGCGCCCGGCCCGCTCAAGCCTTGCTCGCCCGCGCGGCGACGGCGCCCACCACCCAGCTGGCCTTCAGCGCCCGCAAGGGCTCGGTGCCGGTGCGCACCGACATCGACACCCGCACGCTGGACGCCTGCGCCCAGGCCGGCGCCGCCGCCCTGCGCGATGCCGGCCGGCTGGTGGGCAACACCGAATTGCTGCTCGCGCCCGAGCAATTGACGGCGCTCGAACGTGCCGTCAGCGACTATTGGAACCGCGACATCCCCGTGCAGACGGTGCAGCAGACCCTCGCCAAGATCTTGCAAGACAACACAGACAACAGGAGACAGCCTTGACCCGCGTACACATCCAGGACCTCAGCATCCGCTTCGGCAACCACGAGGTCATCAAGGGTCTGGACCTCGACGTCAACAGCGGCGAGTTCCTCGTGCTGCTCGGCCCCTCGGGCTGCGGCAAGTCGACGCTGCTGCACACCATCGCGGGGCTCAACCAGGTCAGCGGCGGCAGCATCCACATCGGCGAGCAGGACATGACGCGCGCCGAGCCCAGCCAGCGCGGCGTCGGCATGGTGTTCCAGAGCTATGCGCTGTACCCGACGATGACGGTGAAGGAGAACCTCGCCTTCCCGCTGAAGATGGCCAAGACGCCCAAGGCCGAGCTGGAAAAGCGTGTCGCCGCGGCCGCCGACATGCTGCAGCTGACCGCGCTGCTGGAGCGCCGCCCCGGCCAGCTCTCCGGCGGCCAGCGCCAGCGCGTCGCCATCGGCCGCGCCGTCGTGCGCGAGGCCAAGGTGCTGCTGCTGGACGAGCCGCTGTCCAACCTCGACGCCAAGCTGCGCACCGACCTGCGCCGCGAGCTCAAGCTGCTGCACAGCCGCCTGGGCAACACCATGATCTATGTGACCCATGACCAGGTCGAGGCGATGACGCTGGCGACGCGCATCGTCGTCATGCACCAGGGCGTCATCCAGCAGATCGGCACGCCGGCCGAGGTCTACGAGAAGCCGAAGAACCTGCGCGTGGCGGGCTTCGTGGGCTCGCCGGCCATCAACCGTGTCGAAGGCCAGGTGGGCGAAGGCGGTGTGTTCGCGTCTCCCGCCTTCAGCGTGCCGCTGCCCGCCGTGCTCGCGGCGCGCCCGCAAGGCGAGGTGCTGACGCTGGCCATCCGGCCGGAGAACGTTCGCGTCGGTGCCGGCGAGTCCTTCGAGGCCGAGGTCCAACTCGTCGAGCCGCTGGGCAACCAGCATGTCGTCTGGCTGAGCTGTGCCGGCTCGACCATCTCCGCCGTGTTGCCGGGTCAACCGGAAGTGCAGGAAGGCGCCAAGGTGCGCTTGGGCTTCGATGCCGGCAAGACGATGTGGTTCGACGCGGCCGGAGACCGCATCGAGGTGTGAGGGTCTGTTAACGCGTCGGGATCGAGAACCGGTAGTCCAGCCCCAGCGCCAGGTTGTCGGCCTTGAACCGGCCGCCGCCAGCGCTGCGCGCCTCGATGCGGCCGACGCTGAAGTTCAGCGCCAGGCGTTCATCCAGCAGCCAGCGCACACCCGCACTGGCCTTGGCGGACTTGCCGTGCACATTGGCGCCAGCCATCAGCTGGCCGAAGGCCTGCAGGCGCTCACCGGGCCCCGCCAGCGTCTGCACGCCCAGGCCGCCGAGGATTTCGGCATAGCCCGGGTAGCCCAGGTAGGCGTTGTAGGCCGCCGAGGCCTGCAGCGGCAGATACCAGCGCTGGCCAACGGGGATGTCGAGCTGCAGGCCCAGCATCTGCACGGAGGGGCGGTCGGTCTCCCGGTAGCTCAGGTGCAGGTCCGTCTGGTGCAGCACCGACAGGCGCAGGCCCTGGTAGCGGGCCGGATCGGTCGCCTCGGCGCTGCGACCGGAACGCAGATGATGCGTCAGGCTCAGGCCCCAGGTCTGGTTGCGCGAACTGCCCTTGGGCGCCGTCATATAGCCCAGCGACAACGCCAGCCCCAGGTCGCGCGTCAGCGAATATTCGGCGGCCAGCCTGGGATACACGAGCAGGCCGGAGCTGGTGTCGATCACATCCGACGAATAGCCCCCCGAACCGAAACCGAGCTGCCCGTACAGCGTGAGTTCGGGCGTGAGGCGCCAGCGCTGGCCCACGCCGCCCAACAGCTGGTTGTACAGCGGCAGGCCGCTGTAGCCCATGCCGAGAGCGGCGAACCAATAGCTGTCGGCGGCGAAGAAATGGGCGTACTGCAGGTCGGCCAGCCGCACCGTGTTCCTGTTCGAACCCTGGGGATCCTGCTGCCGATAGTTGTCCAGGGACAGCGTCAACATGTTCTCGCCCATCTCCAGCCCGGCGCGGCGATCGTCCGCGGCCGGCAAGGGCTGGCCGTGGCCGGAGAACGGCCCCGTGAGGTAGCTGAAGGGCACCTCCAGCAGCAGGCTGGCCTGGGTACCGTCGATGATGGCCTGGCGGAACTTCAGCCGCGAGACGGTGGCGCCCAAGGTGAACTCGCCGAAGTCATAGCCGAGGCCGGCATAGCCCTTGGCAAAGCCGCCGCTGCCCGACAGCAGCTTGCTGTGCTCGACGCTGCGCCCGCCGCCGCCACCGCCGGCCGACAGGCCCGCCATCGCGAATACCGGCCCGGCCAACGGGCGCCTGAAGTGCAGACCCAGGTCCGCGGCCACGAAGCCGCCATAGGCACCCCTGACAAGCGGCGCATAGAAGCCGCCGCCCACATAGACGCCGTCGAGCAGCTTGCGGTAGGCGTGAAAGCCCAGCAGGTCGATGGACTGGTCGCCTGGCACCTTGACGGTCTGGTATTCCAGCGTCAGCAGCGCGTCATTGCGGCGCAGCTCGGTGGGTTCGGCCGGGGGCTGCGCCTGTGCGGCGGCGCACAGCGCGATGCCGAGGCTGGCAAGGGTGAAGAGGCGCAACGGGAGACGAAACATGCGAGGCGGCGTGAACGGCCGGGCATGCTCTCACGGACTGCGCCTCGTCCAGCGCCACGCGGACTGTGAGCTTGGGGGTGCCGCCGGCACGCGGCTTGCATGGGTCAACCACCCGAAGTTGTCACGAAGACCTGCTGCAATCGGCGCCCCGCCGCTCGACACCGCCATGCCCGAACGCTCTAACCTTTCAAGCCTGCTGACCGCGCTGGCCCTGGCGCTGCCCCTGCTGGCCGCCGCCCAGACCAGCCCGCCTCCCCTGACCGCTGCCGAGCGCGCACAGCGCGAGGCCGACCGCGTGTTCAGCGTCATCAAGTTCCACACCATCCGCAGCAAGCCGGCGGCCGAAACGACCAGCAAGCCGGCGCGCGCGCCTGCGCCCGCCGCACATCGCCCCGCGCCGAGCCCGGTCAACGCCACGGCGCCGGCTGCCGAGCCCACCGAGACCAACCCCGTCGTCAGCACGGGCGCGGCGCAAGCCAGCCCCCTGACCGCGGCCACCTCGCCCACGCCTGCTGCCGCCCCGTCGGTTCCAGATCAGGCCGATGAGCCGGCCGGCGCAGCGCCGACGATGGAGCCGGCGCCGGAAGCGGATGAACCGGAGGAGGTGCCGCTGCGCATGCAGAACTTCGTGGCCCCGGTCCTCACGCCTGCGGTGCAGGCCACGCTGGGCGCTGGCACGCGGCATATCCGGGTGCGGCTCACGGTCGAGGCCGACGGCACGGTCCGGCAGGCGGAGGCCGCGGCCAATGTGCCGCGCCGCCTGGCCAAGCCCGCAACCGACGCCATCCTGCAATGGCGGTTCGCGCCGCTGCCTCAGGCGCGCACGGCCGACGTCGAGATCGCCTTCCTGCGCGACTGACGCAGCGTTCATTGCAGCGCCGATATCCATTTCGGCATCGAAGCGCTTGGAAAAGTGACTGGCTTTCCAGCGGCGTCCACGCCTATCGTCCGCGCTCGGTGTGCAGGCACATCGATATTCGCGATGCCTTGGGTGATATCTCGGCAACGCCACCCCAAGCACAACGATAGAAGAGACATGAAAACCCATATTCTTTCGGCCTGCCTGCTGCTCGCCTCAACGCTTTGTTTTTCCCAAACCCCGAGCGTCAATTTGCAGGTCGACTTGAATATCGACAAGGGGCCGCTCAAGCCGATGTGGGCCTGGTTCGGCTATGACGAGCCGAATTACACCTATATGAAGGACGGCAAGAAGCTGCTGACCGAACTGGCTGCCCTCAGCCCGGTACCCGTGTATGTCCGCGCCCACAATCTGATGACCTCGGGCGATGGCACGGCGGCGCTCAAATGGGGTTCGACCGGCATGTACAGCGAGGATTCAAACGGCAAGCCGATCTATAACTGGACGATCGTCGACAAGATTTTCGACAGCTATATTGAACGCGGCATGAAACCGCTGGCCCAGATCGGCTTCATGCCGGAGGCGCTTTCGGTAAAACCCCAGCCCTATCAGCACCACTGGGCGCCGGGCACGCCCTATCCGGAAATCATGACCGGCTGGGCCTACCCGCCGAGCGACTACCAGAAGTGGTCGGAGCTGATCTATCAGTGGGTCAGGCACAGCGTCGAGCGCTACGGCCAGAAGGAAGTGGAAAGCTGGTATTGGGAGCTTTGGAATGAACCCGACGGCTTCTATCTGATCGCGCCGAATGTCGAGCAGGAATACTTCAAGATGTACGACTACGCCGCCGACGCGGTGAAACGCGCCCTGCCGACCGCGCGCATGGGCGGCCCGCACACGGCCCATGGCGGCAAGTTCTTCGATCACTTCATCCAGCATTGCCTGAACGACACGAACCACGCCACCGGTGCAAAAGGCGCGCCCGTCGATTTCCTGGCCTATCACGCCAAGGGGCGGCCGACGGTGGTCAATGGCGTGGTGCAGATGAGCATGAAGACGCATTTCAAGAATCTCGATGACGGCATGGCCATCGTGGCGTCCTACCCTCAGCTCAAGGGGATTCCCGTCATCATCGGAGAATCCGACCCGGAAGGTTGCGCGGCCTGCGGCATGGCTACCAACCCGGAAAATGCCTATCGCAACGGCACCCYGTATGCCAGCTACACGGCGGCATCGATCGCACGCGAATACGACCTGGCTGCCGCCCGCGAGGTGAATCTGCTCGGCGTGGTGAACTGGTCGTTCGAGTTTGAAGACCAGCCCTGGTTTGCCGGCTTTCGCGATCTGGCCACCAACGGCGTGGACAAACCCGTGCTGAATGTGTTTCGCATGCTGGGCATGATGACGGGCAACCGGGTTGGCGTCGCGGGCGACGGGGCCTACGACGCCGCGTCCATCCTCAAGTCAGGCGTGCTGGGCGAGCGCACCGACATCAATGCGCTGGCGGCAAAGAGCGGCAAGGGTGCGACCGTGCTGGTCTGGAATTACCACGACAAGGACATCATCGACGCCGGGTCGCCGGTCGGCATCACCATCAAGGGCATCCGTGCCAAGAAGGTGGTGGTGACGCACTACCGCATCGACCAGGAACACAGCAATTCCTACGCGGCCTGGAAAAAG
Source organism: Roseateles sp. P2_H4 (assembly GCF_056403315.1). Classification (NCBI taxonomy): domain Bacteria; kingdom Pseudomonadati; phylum Pseudomonadota; class Betaproteobacteria; order Burkholderiales; family Sphaerotilaceae; genus Roseateles; species Roseateles sp. P2_H4. Next base: position 54,179 of record NZ_JBFUFR010000040.1, read on the forward strand.
ATGGGCTCGCCCGCCGCCCCCAGTCCGGCACAGATTGCAGAGCTGGAGAAGAGCAGCAAGCTCGCGACCCTCGGCCGCCCCCAGACGCTGCCGGTCCGCGACCAGCAGGTGGTCGTCAACATGCAACTGCCACGGCAGGCGGTGTCCTTCATCCAGCTGAGCTATTGACCTCATGGCCAAAGCATTCGCACTGAAGGAGCTGCTGCCGTTGCTGCTGCTCGGTGCCCTGGGCGCCCGAGCCGCACAGGGCGTCGACGGCGCCAGCATCTATGCCCAGCACTGCGCGCAATGCCATGGCGCCAACCGTGAAGGCGGCATCGGCCCCAACCTGACGGGCGCAAGCTGGAGCAAGGTCCAGCCCGGCAAGGAAAGCCTGGCCAGCTTCATTGCCCAGGGCTCCAGCGACGGCCGCATGCCGGGATGGAGCAAGCGCCTGACGTCCCAGCAGATAGGCGCCGTGGCTGGCCATCTGCTGACGCCGCCGCGCGCGAAACGCGGGGCGCCCACCGTCGGCGCCGCGGCCGACCCCTATCCGGAATTGAAGGACTTCCGCCTGCCGGTCGGCTTCTCGATCGCCGTCTACAGCGACAAGGTGCCGAGTGCACGCGGCATGGCCGTGGCGGATTCCGGCATCGTCTACGTCGCGTCGCGCACGACCGGCAAGGTGTTCGCGCTGGTCGACGGCACCGGCAAACACGTGGCCGACCAGGTCGTGACCGTGGCCAGCGGCCTGGACTCGCCCATCGGCCTGACGCTGCTGAACGGCTCGCTGTTCGTGTCCGAGCGCTTCCGCGTGGTGCGCTTCGACGACATCGCCCACAGCTACGACAAGTCGCCGCCCTTGCACGTGGTGAAGGACGACTTCCCCAAGGATGCCTGGCACGGGGAGAAGATCATCAAGGCCGGTCCGGACGGCAAGCTCTATGTCCCCATCGGCGCGCCATGCAACAGCTGCGACCGGGAGAACGAGCCGCACGCCAAGATCCATCGCATGAACCCCGACGGCACGCAGTTCGAGGTCTATGCGCGCGGCGTGCGGAATTCGGTCGGCTTCGGCTGGCACCCGCTGACGCGGGAGTTCTGGTTCACCGACAACGGGCGCGACATGCTGGGCGACAACATGCCCTCCGACAAGCTCAACCATGCGCCGAAGCCGGGCATGCACTTTGGCTTTCCCTACTGCCAGGGCGGCGTGCTGCCGGACCCGGAGTTCCAGGCCGGCCGGCAGTGCAGCGAATTCACCGAACCGGCCGCCAAGCTGGGCCCGCATGTGGCCTCACTGGGGCTGCATTTCTACACCGGTCAGCAGTTTCCGCAGGCCTACAGCAACCAGCTCTTCATCGCCGAGCACGGCTCATGGAACCGCAGCCAGAAGATCGGCTACCGCGTCGCGCTGATCACCTTGTACGGCGACAAGGTGGTCAGCGACACCGTCTTCGTGGAAGGCTTTCTGCAGCGCGAAAAGGTGGTCGGCCGGCCAGTGGACATCGCGCAGCTGCCTGACGGCTCGATGCTCATCTCCGACGACTTTGCCGGGCGCATCTATCGCGTCAGCTACCAGGCGCCTGCCGTCACTGCTGCGGCGCCGAAGCCGCCGGCGCCGGCTGCGCCCAGGTGAACCCCTCGATGCCCTTGGCGAAGGCGTCCATCGTCTCCTTGTAGGGGCTGTCGTTCGGCCCCTTGAGCAGCACGATGAGGCGGTTGCCGCCCTTCACGGCCACATAGCTGACCGCGCGCAGGCCGTTCGGCAGCTTGCCCTCGTAACGGCCGCCTTCGACGCCGCCTATCGAGGCCGGCTTGGCGGCATCGCGGGTCAGCTTCTTGTCGAAAGGGTTGCCGATCTTGACCGCGCCGTCCAGCGCGTCATAGGGCTTGGCCGGGTCGGGCTCGGCGAAGTTCCACACGACGATGAAGATGGCCTTGGGATCGTCGGTGCGCGAGTAGACGGCCAGGCCCATGGGGTTGCCCGCCTTGTCGGGCTTCTCCTCGCGATTCACCTCGGACACGCCTTCGGGGGCGATGAAGCTGCCGAAGGCTGTCTTCACTTCACCCGCTTGCGCGGCCGCCGCGCAGAGCAGGACGGCGCTCAGGGTCAGGGCGGGAAGCAGACGGCGCATGATCAGTCCTCCTTGTAGATCCTGACCCAGTCGACCAACATCCGCGCCGGCAGCGGCGTCGTCGCATCCGGTGCACCGGGCCAGTCGCCGCCGATGGCCAGGTTGAGGATGACGAAATAGGGCTTCTCGAACACCCAGGTGCCGCCGGCCGGCAGCAAGGCCGGAGTCAGGCGGTGGAAGTCGACGCCGTCGACCTGCCAGATGATTTCGTTGGGCCGCTTGATGATGGTGTAGGTGTGGAAGTCATCCGCCACCGGCTTGCCGAAGTCGCGCGGCTTGCCAATACCCTGGGCGCCCGAATAGCCCGGGCCATGCAGCGTGCCGTAGGTGGTGTTCGGCGTCTTGCCGATGAACTCCATGATGTCGATCTCGCCCGACTTGGGCCAGCCGGCCGTCGCGAGGTCGGTGCCCAGGGCCCAGAACGCCGGCCAGATGCCCTGGCCCGAGGGCAGCTTCATGCGCGCCTCGACCTTGCCGTAGGTGAAGCCGACCTTGCCGTTGGTGTGGATGCGGGCCGAGGTGTATTCGCAGGGCTTGCCGTTCCAGCAGGGTCCGGGGTTGCTGGCCTTCTCGGCGGTGATGACGAGCATGCCGTTGCCGTCCGTCTGCGCATTGCGGGCGCTGGACGTGTAGTACTCGTACTCGTGGTTGCCCCAGCCATCGGCCTCCTTGTTGCCGAGGTCGTAGTTCCAGTTCGCGGCCTTGGGCACGGTGCCGGCGGCATCGTCGAACTCGTCGCTCCAGACCAGGCTCCATTTGTTGGACGGCGCAGGCGTCGGGGCGGGCGCAGGGGCCGGAGCCGGTGCGGGAGTCGGCGCGGCCGGTGCCGCCGTGGCCGAGCC
>NZ_JBFUFR010000041.1:0-56128 GCF_056403315.1 Roseateles sp. P2_H4
GCGCCAGGCCGCCCAGCTCGCCGCGGCCACGCTGCCGCCGGCCACCGGCGCCGCCTGGCAGCGGGCGCGGCGCCAACTGGAGCCGCTCGCAGGCGGCTCGCGTTCGCTCGGCGGCTGGCTGGTGGGGCTGGGCCAGGCGCTCAACGGCCTGGCGCCGCTGGCCGAAGTCGAAGGCGGGGAGGCGCTGCTCGAGACGCTGTGGATCTCTCGCAACCCCTGGGCCGGCAGCGCCCACGAGGCGGCGTTGGCGCAGACGCGGCTGCGGCCCGATGAATTTCTCGCCTGGGTCAACGACACGCTGGAGGCCGCCCAGTTCGAGCCCGCCGAGGAAGCAGGCGCGCCCGAAGTCGTCATCACGCCGCTGGCTCGCGCCATGCTGCGGCCCTTCGGCGCCATCGTGCTGCCCGGCGCGGATGCCGCCACGCTGGGGCCGGTCAACCCGCAGGCCGGCCTGCTGGCCGATGCGGACGCGTCCGCCCTGGGCTTGCCCAGCCTGCTTGAGCGGCGCGAGGCCGAGGCCCTGGGCTTTGCCCAACTGCTGCGCGCGCCGGTGCTGACGCTGTTGCGCTGCGCCTTTGCCGGCGCCGAGCCGCTGCCGCCCAGCCCCTTGCTGGAACGCCTGTCCGGCGCGGCGGCCAAGGCCGGGCAGGCGCTGCCGGCATGGGCCGACGAGCGCGAGACGGTCGTGCCGCCGCTTCATCCGCAGACCCGGCCCGCCGCCGACGCCGGCAGCCGCCTGCCCGCGGCGCTGAGCGCCAGCGCCATCGACGCACTGCGCAACTGCCCCTACCAGTTCTTCAGCCGCGTGCTGCTGGGCCTGCGCGAGGCGGATGAGCTGGAGCAGGAGCTGAGCAAGCGCGACTACGGCACTTGGCTGCATGCGGTGCTGAAGCGCTTCCACGAGGCGCGTGATGGCGACGACGACACCGCCCTGCGCGCCGCGGCAGAGGCCGAGCTGGCGCTGCTGGATGCGGCCGATTTCCTGCCTTTCTCGGCCGCCTTCGAGCGGCTGTGCCCGCTCTACCTGGCCTGGCTGGCCGAAACAGAAGCTGGCGGCCAGCGCTATGCCGAGGGTGAAGTCGCCCGCGAAGCCCGCCCTTTCGACGCGCCACTGGATGGTCTAGTCGTGAAGGGCCGCATCGACCGCATCGACGAGGCCGGCGGCCAGACCTGGCTGCTGGACTACAAGACCGGCGACGCCAAGGGGCTGAAGGACAAGGTGGCCGGCAAGCTGGAGGACACCCAGCTCGCCACCTATGCGCTGCTGACTGGCGCCGAGCCCGGGTTGAAGGCGGCCTATCTGGTGCTGGACGACGGCAAGGGCATCGCGCTACTGCCGCACGAGGATGTCAGCGACACGGCGCTGGCCCTGCGCGATGGGCTGCAAGCCGACCTCATGGCCATCAGCGAGGGCACGCCCTTGCCGGCGCTGGGTGAGGGCAAGGTCTGCGACTACTGCGAAGCCCGCGGCCTGTGCCGTCGCGACGACTGGAGCGCGACATGAGCGCCGAACTGGCCTACTGGGCCGACGGCTACCGCATCCCGCGCGAGCGCTTCTACGCGCTGGCTTGCGACCCCGCGCGCAGCATCGTTGTCGAGGCCTGCGCCGGCGCCGGCAAGACCTGGATGCTGGTCTCGCGCATCCTGCGTGCGCTCCTGGCCGGCACCGAGCCGCAGCAGATCGTCGCCATCACCTTCACGCGCAAGGCCGCTGGCGAAATGCGCCAGCGCCTGGCCGAATGGCTGGCCGAGTTCGCGAAGGCGCCCGAGGCCGAGCAGATCGTGGCGCTGCGCCAGCGCGGCATCTCGGCGGAAGACGCCGTCACGCTGCGGCCGCGCCTGGCCATGCTGCAGGCCGAGCTGTTGCGCGGCGGCCGGGCCGTCGAGGTGCGCACCTTCCACGGCTGGTTCTCACAACTGCTGCGTGCCGCGCCGCTGGCCTTCCTGCAGGCGCAAGCCATCGCCCCCGAGCTGCAGCTCATCGAAGACGAAGAGGAGCTGATGCCCACGCTGTGGCGGCGCTTCCACGTCGCCGTGTTGGCGGATGAGACGCTGCGGGCGGACTTCCAGGCGCTGACGCAGTCGCGCGGCCGCTTCAATCTGCGCGAATGGCTGCTGGGTGCCTTTGCGAAGCGCGTCGAGCTGCGCCTCGCCGAAGCCGCTGGCGTGCTCGAGGGCAGCCTGCCGGGAGCGGTGGACCTGCTGGGCACGACGCCGGAACAGTTCTTCGGGCATCTGCGCGAGCCGTTGATCGCGCTGGCCCGCCAGCTCGGCCAGGCCAAGGGCAAGAAGGCGCAGGACGCCGCCATGGCGCTGGAGCGGGCGCAGGACTTTGACGCCAGTTTCGCCGCGCTGTTCACGCTGAAGGGTGAGCCGCGCAAGCTCGGCGTCGACAGCGCGGACCTGGACGAGCTCTGCGAAGAGCTGCTGCTGCTGCGCGCGGCCATCGCCCAGCAGCGCGCCGCCGACGAACACGTCGCGATGCGCCGCCTGGCCCTGCAACTGGTCAACGCCTTCGAGGCGTTGAAGCGCGAACGCGGCCTCGTCGACATGAACGACCTGGAGCGCGGCGCCCTGGCCCTGCTGGCAGACGCCCAGACGGCTGGCTGGGTGCAGCAGCGGCTGGACGCCCAGGTGCGCCACCTGCTCATCGACGAATTCCAGGACACCAGCCCGCTGCAATGGCAGGCCCTGCATGGCTGGCTGCAGGCCTATGCCGGCGCGGGTGCGGGCTCGGCGCTGTCGGTCTTCATCGTCGGCGACCCCAAGCAGAGCATCTACCGCTTCCGGCGTGCCGACCCGCGCGTGTTTGCCGCGGCCCAGGAGTTCGTCTGCGAAGGCCTCGCCGGTGTGCGCCTGGCCTGCGACCACACGCGCCGCAACGCGCCCGAGGTGCTGGCGGCCGTCAATGCGACTTTCGACGGCGCCCAGCGCGCCGGTGCCTACGAGGGCTTTCGCGTCCACACGACCGAGCAGGCCGGTGTGGACGAGCTGGCGGGGCTGTGGGCGCTGGATGCCGACGTCAGGGCCGCGCCGGCCCAGGCGGACGTCGACCCGCTGCGCTGGCGTCCCAGCCTGACCGAGGCCCGCGTTGAAGCGGAGATCAGCCGCCGTGCGCCGGAGTGCGAACGCGTCTGCGGGGCCATCGTCGGCCTGCTGCGTGAGCGCCCCGAACTCAAGCCCGGCGACATCTTCGTGCTGGCCCGCAAGCGCGACCCGCTGCGCCAGCTCAGCGAAGCGCTGACGGCCGCCGGCGTGCCGCACGCGGCGCCCGAGGAGCAGCCGCTCGCCGAGCTGCCCGACGTGGCCGACCTGCTGGCCCTGCTGGACGTGCTGGCCTCGCCCGGCCACGACCTGTCGCTGGCGCATTCGCTGCGCAGCCCGCTGTTCGGCGTCACCGAAGCCGAGCTGCTGGCGCTGGCCGAAGCCGCCGGCACGGCCGAGTGGCTGGGGCGCCCGCCCGCCGAGCGCCGCCGCTGGTGGGACGCGCTGCAGGGTCTCGAATCACCCAGCCCGGCGCTGGCGCGCGCCCAGGCCCTGCTGCGTGACTGGGCCGCGCAGGCCCGCCAGCGCACACCGCACGAGCTGCTGGACCGCATCGTCGACGAAGGCGATCTGCTCGCGCGCATCGCAGCGGCCGTGCCGGCTGCCGATGCGGCAGTGCGCCTGCAAAGCGTGCACGCCCTGCTGCACGCGGCGCTGGACCTGGACGGCGGCCGCTACGCCCAGCTCTACGGCTTCGTGCGCGCGCTGAAGAGCCGGCCCGTCAAGTTCGTGCCCGCCGCAGCGCCCGATGCCGTGCAGCTGCTGACCATCCACGGCGCCAAGGGCCTGGAGGCCGAGGTCGTCTTCCTGCTCGACACCGATGCCGCGCCGCCCAAGGCCGAGACGCTGGGCCTGCTGCTGGACTGGCCCGTCGGCCAGCTCGCGCCCAAGCGCGCGGCCTTCCTGGCCTCCGAGGCCCGGCCGCCGCCTTCGCTGCAAGCCCTGGTCGACGAGGAACGTGTCGCTCGCGAGCGTGAGGAGCTGAACGGCCTCTACGTCGCGCTGACGCGGGCGCGACGCGCGCTGGTGCTCAGCCACACGCCCGGCCGCAGCCAGGCCACGAGCTGGTGGGACCGGCTGCAGCCGCTGGCGCGCCCCTGGCCTTTTGCGATGGACGCCGGCGCGCGCACCGACATGTTGGCACCTCGCCTCGCACCGCTGCCGCGCTGGCAGCCACCGCCCGCCGCGCCCGTGCGCGACGGCACGGCCCGCAACGAGCGGGAGGCCAGGGTCGGCGAAGCCCTGCACCGCGTGCTGGAGTGGGTTTCGGCACCCGGCCAGACCCAGGCGCTGGACGTGCTGCTGGCCGCGTCGGCCCAGGCTTTCGGCCTCGACGCCAAGGCCCGTGAGCAGCATGCCCAGGCGGCCCGGGCCATCCTGGCCAGCGCCGACTGCCGGCCCTTCTTCGATCCGGCCGACCTGCTCTGGGCCGGCAACGAGGTGGCCGTGGGGCAGGGCGGGGAAGACCAGCGCATCGACCGCCTCGTGCAGAAGCGCGACGGCACCTGGTGGGTGCTGGACTACAAGCTCGGTGCCACGCCCGAGCGGGAGCCGGCCTATCTGGCGCAGATGCGCGGTTACGTCGCGGCCGTGCAGCTGCTGCAGCCGGGAGAGCCGGTGAAGGCCGCGCTGATCAGCGGCACCGGCCGCTTTGTGCCGGTCGAGCTCTAGTCAGGCCGCCACCGCCGCTTCCAACCCCGGAAAGCTCAGGCGTTGGAACAGTGCGTTCAGGTCCTCGGGCGCCAGGGGTTGGGCGCTCTCCATCCACCAGATGAAACTGGACCACAGCGCGCCGACGACGTAGTGGGTGGCGAGGTCGAGCCGCGCGCCGGTGATGGGTGCGTGCCGGCGCCGCAGGTCCTGACGCACGAGGTCGGTCAGCATCGCCTTCACATGGCGCTCGACGCTGACCTCGCTCTCGCGCGCCACCGTCATCTCGTAGATGCGCCGATGGCTGGCCAGGTGCTGGAAGAAGGGCAGGGTGAAGCCCAGGGGCTCATCGCCCTGCGCCCGGCCGGTCTGCTCCAGCCAGCCGCGCAGCCGCCCGATGCTGGCGGCCAGCAGCTCGTCCTTGCTCTGGAAATGGGCGTAGAAGGTCGCGCGGCCGACGCCGGCGCGGTCGATGAGGTTCTGGATGGTCAGTCTCTCGTAGCCGCGCTCGAGCATCAGCGCGAACAGGGCTTCGAGGATGAGCTCGCGCGAGCGCTGGGCGCGGCGGTCGGTCTTGGCAAGCGTCTCTGGCATCGGAAGAGGGGTTTGCCGAACAAAGCGCAGGCGGTTGTTCGGTAGCGAACAACCGCCTGCGGCCTGTTCGGGCCATCGGCGGGGGCGCTGAGTATGGTCGGTTTCCTCATCGTTTCATTCCAGGAAACCGCTTCATGCACCATGACTCCCACCCGCAAGCGACCGCCCCGGCGGGCACGCGTGCAGCCGGCATCGCCATCGGCCTGGCCACCGTGCTGTCCACCGTCTTCGTTGCCCTCGATGAAAGCGGTGGCGGCCAGGGCCAGCTTGAGATCCTGCAGAGCATCGCGCGGCTGCAGTTGCTCAAGGCCGTGGTCCACGGCGTCGCCATCGCCAGCCTGTGCGCTTACGCCTTCGGCTATACGGCGTTGGCCCGGCGCCTGTCGCTGCGCCGTCCCGCGGTGCTGGCGGGCCTGGTTTGCTATCTGATGGGCTGCGTGGCCCTGGCCGGCGCCACCGTCGTTGACGGCTTCGTCATCCCGCACCTGGCGGCAGACGCAGCGGCCGGCTCGGCCACCCGGCTGCAGGTCGGCTATGAGCTGGTGCACGCCGCTGGCCTGGCCCTGACCGATGCGGCCAAGATCGGCTGGCTGCTGCAGGCCGCCGGCGCGCTGCTCTGGGCTGGCGTGTTGCTGGTCGAGGCAGGAGGGACTCGCATCGTCGGCACGGTAGGCGTTGTCGCCAATCTCGCGGTCGCTGCGGCGGTGCTGGGCGCAGGCGTCAACATGACGATGGCTTCCATCCTGACGGTGCTGCTGGCCCAACTGGTTTGGAACCTCGCGGCGGCTTTCTGGCTGATACGTGCACCCAGGCTTGGTGACGATCGCGAAACTGGCACTAGAATGGCGGGCTTGATCGGGGCGTAGCGCAGCCTGGTAGCGCATCTGCTTTGGGAGCAGAGGGTCGCGAGTTCGAATCCCGCCGCCCCGACCATCTATAACTGATTGATTCCCTTAAGGAATCTTGTGAAAGGCCCGCTTCGTGAGACGCGGGCCTTTTTCATGGCCGCGCCTACTTGCGCGACCTCAACGCCGTGCGTGCCTGCACAAAGTTGAACGCATACGACACCGCCTCAACAATCGCGTTGTCGATCTCCAGGCGTTCGTGCTCGGTCAGGTAGAAGCTGAAGTCCACCTCGTGGCGGATGTAGCGCGGGGGCAGGCGGTTCAGGGCGACGCAGGCGACGTCGCACAGCAGGTCTGCGCTGGCGGCAATGTCGGGATAGTCGGGTGCCGAGGCCAACACCGCCGCGAAGATCTCGCGCTCATGGTGGTTGTAGAGGGAGCTGAAGTCGGCGTTCATGGCGGGCCTCGTCAAAGACGTTGAATGCCGATTTATAGCCCCATCAGGCCGCGCCGATACCTGGGGTCATGCCCGCCGCGGCACTCTTTCTCGCGGCGACGAAATCCAGCATGCGCGTGATGCAGGCCTGGGCCTTCAGGCGCACAGCCTCGTCGACCTCGATCTCGGGCTGGCCGCTCTCCAGGCAGTCGACCAGGTTGGCCAGGCCGTTCATGGCCATCCAGGGGCAGTGGGCGCAGCTCTTGCACGTGGCGCTGTTGCCTGCCGTCGGAGCCTCGATCAGCACCTTGCCCGGCGCCAGCTGGCGCATGCGGTGCAGGATGCCGTTGTCGGTGGCGACGATATAGGCCGGCGCCGTGCCTTCGACGACGGCCTTGATGAGCGCCGAGGTCGAGCCGACGACGTCGGCCTGCTCGACGACGCTCTTGGGCGACTCGGGATGCACCAGCACCAGGGCGCCCGGGTGCTGCTCGCGCAGCAGCTCCAGCTCCAGCCCCTTGAACTCGTCGTGCACGATGCAGGCGCCGTTCCACATCAGCATGTCGGCGCCGGTCTGCTCCTGGATGTAGCGGCCCAGATGCCGGTCGGGCGCCCACAGGATCTTCTCGCCCTTGGCATGCAGGTCGGCCACGATCTCCAGCGCGCAGGAGCTGGTCACCATCCAGTCGGCGCGGGCCTTCACGGCGGCGCTGGTGTTGGCGTAGACGACGACCTTGCGGTCGGGGTGGGCGTCGCAGAAGGCCGCGAACTCGTCTTCCGGGCAGCCCAGGTCCAGCGAGCAGGTGGCGTCCAGGTCGGGCATCAGCACGCGCTTCTCGGGGCTGAGGATCTTGGCCGTCTCGCCCATGAAGCGCACGCCGGCCACGACCAGGGTCTGGGCAGCGTGGTCGCGGCCGAAGCGGGCCATCTCCAGCGAGTCGGACACGATGCCGCCGGTCTCCAGCGCCAGGTCCTGCAGGGCGCCGTCCACGTAGTAATGGGCGACGAGGACGGCGTTGTGCTTCTTCAGCAGGGCCTTGGCTCGCGCAGTCAGCGCAGTGCGCTCGGGCGGCGTCAGCGGCGCGGGTGTCTTGGCCCACGCAAAGGCCGTGGAGCAGGCGCCGGCGGCGTCCTGCTTGGTGTAGTCGAACAGCTGGGTTTCCATGGAATGCGAGCGGGTCTCTCGAGGGGATGCGGTGTGGCGGCGGCTGGGCTTCCTACACTCGGGGCATGGCGATTTCAGCGGATTGTCCGCCCGTGAGGGCCTTGCCCAGCGGCGGCGCGACAAAGCCCCTGATGCGAGGCCTGGCCACGGTCCTGGCACTCTGGGCCGGGTTGGCCGGTGCACAGGCGGCGCCAACGCTGCGCTTCATCGTCGGTGAGGATTGGGCTCCGCCCTATCTGGTGCTGCGCGACGGCCAGCCCGTCGGCGGCCTGGCCTTCGAGTTGATGGAGGCGGTGGCCCGCGCCGCCGGCGCCCGCCCCGAGTACCTGATGCTGCCGCCCAAGCGCACCCAGGCCGCCCTGCACGCCGGCGAGGCGGACCTGATGTGCATGATGAGCCCCAAGTGGCTGGCCCAGCCGCTGGGGCGGGATCGTGTCGGCCCGCCCATGGTGGTGGTGGAAGACGTGCTCGCCGTGGCCGCGGGGCGGGGCGATGGCAAGCCGCTGGACCTGTCGGCCCAGCGCGGCCTGCGGGTGGGCACGGTACTGGGCTATCGCTACACGGAATTGGGCCCGCTCTTCGATGACGGCCGTCTCGTGCGCGAAGACGCCGCCACACAGCAAGGTGTGCTCGACAAGCTGGCTCGCGGACGCACCGAAGCGGCGGTGGTCGATCGCTTCGTGCTCACCCAGTACAACCGCGGCCGCGCGCCCGCTGAGACGCTGCAAGCCCTGCAGGTCGTCAGCCAGACGGTGACGCATTGCCTGCTGGGTGGCAAGACCCGGTTGCCGGCCGGTCGCCTGCAGCAGGCGCTGCGGGCCGTGGTGGAGCGCGGTGAACTCACGCGGCTGATGCAGCGCTACCGTTGAGCCTCAGCCTTCCAGCCAGGCTCGAAAGGCCGCAGCCCGCTCCTGGCTGATCAGCAGCTCGCCGTCCAGGGCCGGGCTGAGGTCCAGCTTCAGTCGCCCCTTGCCGGCCGGCGCGAAGCGCTGCACGGCCCCGGCCGCCACCAGCAGCTGCCTGTTGGCGCGGAAGAAGCGCTGCGGCCCCAGTTCCTCTTCCAGCACACCCAGCGTCGGCTCGACCAGATAGCGTTCGCCCGCCTGGGTGACGGCGAAGCTGAGCTTGTCCACCGACACGAAATAGGCGATGTCGGCCAGCTCCAGCGCATGGAACTGCTGGCCCCCCTTGCGGCCGACGATGCGCTGGCGGCCAGTGGGCGGGCTCAACCGCTGCAACAGGCCGTCGAGCTGGTGATTCCAGCGCGCCTGAGCCTGCGCATCGAAATGGCGCCGCCACTGCTCGGCCTTGGCCAGCGCCTGAGCGAGTGCCGTGTCCGACACGGGCTTGAGCAGATAGTCCACCGCCAGGGCCTGGAAGGCCTGCAGCGCGAACTGGTCGTAGGCCGTCGTGAAGACCGTGGGCACGGTCAGGCTGCGGTCGCGGAACAACTCCAGCGACAGGCCGTCGGCGAGCTGGATGTCGAGCAGCAACAGGTCGGGCTTCGCGTTGGCAGCCAGCCAGGCCAGCGTGCCCTGCACCGTGTCGCTGTGGCCCAGCACGCGGGCCTCGGGCGCCACGCGCGTCAGCGTGGCCGTCAGGCGCTCGCGCGCCGGGGTCTCGTCTTCGGCGATGAAGATCTTCATGGGCGGGCCAGCAGCGGAATGGAGACTTCGAACACGCCGCCCGCGGCGCTGCGCTGCAGCGCACGGCCGGCCAGCAGGCGGCAGCGTTCGTCGAGATTGGCCAAGCCCAGTCCTGACGAGGGCAGGGCGCTGCGGCGCGGCTGCAGCGCATTGCGTGCGTTCACGTGGTCACCTTGCAGCGTGAAGCTGACGGTCAGCGGCTGGGCGATGCTCGCTTCGTTGTGCTTGATGGCGTTCTCCAGCAGCGTCTGCAAGGCCAGCGGCGGCACCAGCCACTGCGCGGTCTGCAGGGCCGGGTCCAGCACCAGCGGCATGGCGGCGCCAAAGCGCAGGGCCAGCAGCCGGTGGTAGTGGCGCAGGAAGGCGAGCTCCTCGTCCAGCGGCACCAGGTCGCGCTGGCGGCTGTCCAGCACATAGCGGTAGATCTCGGCCAGGGTGTCGCTGAACTCGCGGGCGCTGCGCGCGTCGCTTTCGATCAGATGGCCCAGCGTGTTCAGGCTGTTGAACAGGAAATGCGGATCGACCTGGGCCTTCAGCGCACCCAGCTCGGCCTGCGTGCGTGCGCGCTCCAGGCGCTCGACGCGCAGCATGTCCGACTCCCGTTCGCGGATCAGGAACATGGTCTCGTAGGCATGCGTCACGAACAGCACGCAGATGACATTGGTGGCCACGACGAGCTTGAGCGCATTCACGTCCAGCGGCAGGCCCGCAACCTGGAACCAGGCCCAGATGGCGGCCAGCGTCAGCGGCGCGGTGTAGAGCACATTGGCGCTGACCAGCATCAGCAGCTTGCGCAGCGGGTGGGCGAACCAGTTCAGGTGCTCGCGCTGCTTGAACAGCAGCCAGCGGTTGCCGCCCCAGATGGCAAAGGCCAGCGCGATGAAGCCGGCAAAGCCGACCCAGAAGCGCGCGTCGCCCGGTCCCAGCGGCCCGAACAGCCCGGTCAGCCAGGGGATGGCCAGGCCGAAGGCCAGCGAGCCGCCCGTCATCAGCAACCGGTCGTCCAGGCGTGCCTGCGTGGGCGGGTTCGGCAGCGGTTTGTCGGGCTTGGGCGTGCTCATCTTCGACTTGGGCGTGCGGCCACTGTTGCCGGCGACCGGCGCGCCTCAGCATCGCCGCACCAACAACTTCACGAGGGGACTGCGATGGACGCAGTGCAATTCAACTTCCCGGCGGTCATTGTGGCGGCGTTGACCAGCTTCCTGATCGGCGGGCTCTGGTACTCGCCCATCCTGTTCGCCAAGTCGTGGATGGCCGAGGCCGGCCTCACCGAAGCCCAGACCAGGCAGGCCAGCCCGGCCAAGGTCTTCGGCCTGTCGGGCCTGGCCTCGCTGGTGATGGCCTTCAACCTGGCCGCCTTCCTCGGCGCCAAAGCCACCCTCAGCTTCGGCCTGTTCGCCGGCTTCGCCACCGGCCTCGGCTGGGTGGCCATGAGCCTGGGCGTCATCTACCTCTTCGAGCAGCGCCCGCTCAAGCTCTGGCTCATCAACAGCGGTTACCAGGTGGTGGCGTACACGGTGATGGGCGGCATCCTGGGGGCATGGCACTGACGCGAGTCCGCGTCAGGCTGGCTGCTGCCGCTCGGATTCGTCAGTCGTGGGGCAGCAATGTGCCCAAAGCGGAAGTTTGGGTGGCAGCTGCAGGCCAGGAGTTGTCTGGCTTGCGTCAGCCTTGGCGACACGAACTGCGCGGTGGGCTGGCTGAAGAATGCTCAAATGGAACTGGTCTTCAGCCGAAGAGCTGGGGGAATGAGCGTAATGAAATCCCGCCACTTGCACCTGTTGGTAGTCCTCGCGGCAGTGTTGTCGCCATACTCGGAAGCAGCCGAGCGGTACGCCAGGCTTGAGCCTCCTCGAGTGGACGAGAAGTTCACATCACTTATCGTTTCAGGGGTCGAATCTGCATCGACTCATCTGCGACCGCTGGCCTTTGCAAAGATTCAGGCGTCTGTTGAAAGACATAGATGCCTTCCCGGCGAGGCACATTTGTTAAAGAAGCAGGGCAGACCGTCGATCGTGCTGCTGGTCCCTTGCAAGCTCTCTTCGATCAAGGAAGCGGCACCGGAGGATCTACATGAGGGGTACTACGCATATTTGGAGTACCCGCTTGCATTTGTAGTGAATGCGGACCATGTCGCTGAAGCTGAGTTGTATATGCACGGATTTCTCTACAACACAGGGTTCGTGTCGGCCATCACTGACATAGACAACAACGGAATGCCGGAGTTCTGGCTCGCGGGAGACGTGTGTGGTGAAGATGACGGCGCTCAATGCGACAACAACGGCCTGATGGTTATGGAGTTCAACAATGGCCGCCTTCGCAATTGGGTACGTCCTAGGCTTCGGAAACGTGATTGAGCTCGTAGCAGCTGGCAATTGCTGGGCCGCCTGACCAGTTTCTCGAGCCGGCCTACTCAGGCGCCGCCGATTTCAGCTTTGGGCACTTTGCTGCCCTACGAACGCCGGCCGCGAGCGTCAGTAGCCGCTGCGAAGCCGTCCTCAGCGCGCTCGACTGAGTTTGTCGTTTAGCGTGCTGGCGAGCCTGCGCCCTGCCAGCGCGAGCTGCTCCACCAGCGTGCCGTCCCACCGTTCAGCATAGGCCGGGCCTACCACTCGCCCCTCAGGATAAAAACCCGCGGCGCTTCGGGCTGCACATGACTCGTTCACCCACTGCGCCGGGTCAACCGTGCTCGCGCCGTCGGGACTTGGGGTCGATGCGTCGAGCAGTAACCGGCTTAGGCCGCCGGCGCGGCGCCGGATGAGTTCGCCGTCCCAGACTGCGTGTAGGTTGGAGCCGCGTCCGAACGCCCGTACCTGGAACAGGTTGCCTCCCTTGTCAGCGGCCATGCCCACATGCAACGGCTGATGGATGTCGGCCACCAAATGGATGACCCACTTCAGCGCTATCAGCCGTTCCGCATCCGGAGCTGTTGAACTCAGGATCGCGATCTTTGCCGACATCGCCTCGACCGCGCATCTACCGTTTGGGCAGTCGCGCCCTAGGTAGTAATTGCACTCTCCTTCTGGCAAGTTGACGTAGTGCAGCGGCGCCGTGGCGTTCGACCGTCTCTCGTCTGCCCAGGTCGATACTGACGCCATCGTGGCGCCGGGCTCCAGGCTTAGCAGGCGATTGACCTCAGCGGACGCCGCGGGCGTTAGCTGCATCTGAGCCAGCTCGGCGATGAGTCGATGGCCGTTCGCACCCCAAGCATGTGACTCGGGAGCGCCGATGGCGCAAAGCGCGAGGGGTATACGGAAGAGGGCTTTGACGAGGCGGAACATGCCGCAAGTGTCCTTGGTGCGGTCGCGGTGGACGTAACTCGGCCTTTGCGACTCGGCGATTCCAGAAGCCGCCGTTGATATCGCCGACGTTGGACTGCGGTGGTGTTTGTCGCCATGAGTGGTGTGGCGCTGGCCGCCCCGGCGAAAGCTGGCAAAATCCCTTGCCGCTGCAGGCAAACCAACGGCCTGCATGCGAATGAGCCGCCGTCGGCATTGCCGTGGCGGCATTTTTTCAGGCCCCCGCAACCCAGGGGCTTTGACCCAGGGCATATCCCAAAGTCCGACCGAGCGGTCGGCCGGGACAATCCCCAGCTTTGTTCAACAGGCCGCGCCACAAGCGCCGCCGTGATCCCATGGCAATTCAACACCTGACCGACGAGCAGATCGCCACCATGTCACGCGCCCAAAAGGACGAGTGGTGGTTCAAGAACGTCTTCCGCGGCGACATGGCCCAGCTTTCGCTGCGCTCGGGCATCACCGGTTTCCTGCTCGGCGGTGTGCTCTCCTCCACCGGCCTGTACATCGGCGCCAAGACGGGCATCTCCCTCGGCGTTGGCCTCACGTCGGTCATCCTGGCCTTTGCGCTGTTCCGTGCGCTGCACGCGGCCGGCCTAGCCCAGGACTACACCATCCTCGAGAACAACTGCACCCAGTCCATCGCCACGGCGTCGGGCTATGTGACCACGGCGCTGATCTCCAGCCTGCCGGCCTACATGCTGGTGACGGGCCATGTGCCGCTGTGGTGGCAGATCGCCATCTGGATGTTCCTGGTGTCGCTGGTGGGCGTGCTGCTGGCCTTCCCGCTGAAGCGCCGCTTCATCAATGAAGACCAGGCCCCTTTCCCGGAAGGCCGCGCCTGCGGCGTGGTGCTCGACTCGCTGTACCACGGCAAGGGCAGCGAGGGCATGTTCAAGGCCAAGCTGCTGGGCTGGGTGGCCGGCGGTGCGGCGCTGCTGCAGGGCATCTGCGGCGAGGGCTGGATGAAGCTGGTCCAGTTCAAGCTGCTGGCCATGGACAAGTGGGCCGGCATGGCCGAGCCCTGGCATCTGCACGAGCGCATCGATGACTACTACTACGCCTGGGCCGTCAAGGCGCATGGCTTCATCCCGAGCATCCTGGGCACCGACTTCCGCACCCTGGGCCTGCGCCTGGTGGTGGACGCCGCGCTGATCGGCACCGGTGGCCTGATGGGCCTCGCGGTGGCGGCGAGCTGTTTTGTGGGCGTGATCGTCAACTTCGTGATCCTGGCGCCGCTGATGATCCAGGCCGGCGACATCGCACCGCGCCTGGGCGCCAATGGCGTGCTCATCCCGCTGAACCGCGTCGAGATCGTCAACCAATGGTCGCTGTGGTGGGGCGTGACGATGATGGTCGTGGGCGCCCTGGTGTCGCTGCTGGCCAAGCCCGAGATCTTCACGAGTGCGTTCAAGCGCAAGACCCCGGCGCAGATCGCTGCCAAGGCCGAGCCCAAGAGCGACCTGCTCAAGGACATCGAGGTGCCGCTGTGGATCAGCTGGATCGGCGTGCCCGTCGTCAGCCTGATGGGCTGCTATGCCACGCATGCCTTCTTCGGCGTGCCGCTGTGGCTGGCCATCGTGTCGCTGCCGCTGATCTTCGTGCTGACCGTGATCTGCACCAACTCCATGGCGCTGACGTCCTGGACGCCGACCGGATCGCTGTCCAAGATCACGCAGTTCACGATGGGCGCGCTGGACCGCACCAACCCCGGCTCCAACCTGCTGCCCGCCGGCATGACGGCCGAGATCGCCTCCAACGCGGCCAACCTGCTGTCCGACATCAAGCCCGGCTACATGCTGGGCGGCAAGCCGCGCCACCAGGCCATCGGCCACATCATCGGCAACCTGGCTGGCGTGCTGGTCTGCGTGCCGCTGTTCTTCCTGCTCTTCATCAAGCCTGATGCGAACGGCGCTGCCAGCGCGGCTGGCATGGTGTCCGACCAGTTCGGTTTCCCCGCTGCGCTGCAATGGAAGGGCGTGGCCGACATCATCGCCAAGGGCCTGAAGAGCCTGCCCACCTCTGCGCTGATCTCCATGGGCGTCGCGGCCGTGGCGGCCATCGTCATCGAGCTGGCACGCATCGTCACCAAGGGCAAGTCGGGCCTGTCGGCCGTGGCCATCGGCCTGGGCGTCACGCTGCCGCCGCAAGCCACCTTCATGATGTTCGTCGGCGCGCTGATGTTCTGGTACTTGGCCAAGAAGTACAAGAACGCCCCCGCCGAGTCCCGCGGCCACCGCATCTGGGTCGAAGGCATGGAGCCCATCTGCGCCGGCCTGATCTCCGGTGCCGCCCTGATGGGCATCGGCGACGCGATCATCGGCGTGCTGATCTAATCGCCTGTTCTGTCTGCCCGTAGCTCAACTGGATAGAGCAGCTGCCTTCTAAGCAGCAGGTCGGGGGTTCGAGTCCCTCCGGGCAGGCCAAATTCAAGTCCCGCGACTCCCAAAGCGTCTAATCCCTTCAAGGGCTTAGGCGCTTTTTTGTTCCCAGACGCGCGCCTCGGCTTGCTGCCGCTTTTGGCGAGAGAAAAGGCGGGTTAGATTAGGTTCGTGCAAATAGAACATACCAAAGCGTCGCGATGAGGTAAATTCTATTTGTATGCCTAAGCTTTCCAAAGCAATCCTTCAGATGCCTCCGGCGACTGCGAATGCCTTGCAGCGGCTGGGGGCTGACCTCACGGTCGCCAGGCTTCGAAGAAGGGAATCCCTGAGAACCTGGGCGAAGCGATTGGGGATCACCATCCCCACGTTGCTGCGGCTGGAGGCTGGGGATCCTTCGGTCAGCGTGGGCATCGTCGCGACGGCGCTCTGGTTGATTGGGCGAGACGGCGAGTTGACGCGGCTTGCGGCGCCCGAGCATGACAGGGGCGCCTTGGAACTCAGCGTCAGGGAAGCCATCGAGCTTGCCGAGGATCGCGCACGGTCGACCGCCGAGGCTGCCATCACCAGCAAGGCGCGTCAGCCCAAGTAGCCATGCGGCACGACATCCTCTTCCTTTGGTACATCGAGGATCCCCGCTCGCCGGTACTCGTTGGACAGTTGCGCCTCGTGGAATCGGGCCGCGGCGTGGCCCTGCAATACAGCGCCTCCTGGCTCGATGCCGGTTTCCCGCTGAGCGAAGACCTGCCGCTGAGTGACGGCGAGTACGCGCCGCGAGGACGGCTGCAGGCTGATTCGCCTCGAGCGGTCGGGGCCGTCGACGACGCGAGGCCCGATCGGTGGGGCGAGCGGGTGATCAGATACGTCGACAAGCCGGCGCGGCTGTCGTTGATGGAGTACCTCTTCTATGCAGGAGACGATCGGTTTGGCGCATTGGGTGTCTCGACTTCCGACGCCGCATACCTTCCTCATCGCGGCCAGGCGCTGCCGCGGCTCGAGATGGTGCAAACGGTCAGCGAGGTTGTCGCCAAGTTGGAGGCATCCGAGCCGCTCACCGTTGCGGAGCAGCGCATCCTTTCCGCGGGCGGGACACTGGGAGGCGCTCAGCCCAAGGCTCTGATGGAGATCGAGGGTGATGAGTGGGTCGTCAAATTTCCGCGCAAGGACGACCCACTGAATTCACCGCTCATCGAGCACGCGGCCATGACTTTGGCGAAGCTTGCCGGCATTGCCGTGGCCGACACTTTGCCCATCCCGCTTCGCCGGCGCCACGCCGTTGCCATCCGGCGCTTTGACCGCGACGGTCAGCGTCGAATTCACAGCATTTCGGCCGGAACGGCGTTGCGAGCCGTCGCCCCGGACGCTGACGATCCTGAGCTTTCCTACCCCGCGCTTGCACTCTTGCTGAGGCGGGCCGGCGTCGCGACCGCAGGAGTGAACCAGCTTGATGCCCGAGAGTTGTTCCGTCGCATGGTGTTCAACATCCTGATCGACAACACGGACGACCACGAGAAGAACCATTCGCTGATGGTCGTCGAGCCACGCAGCAACGGCCGCTACAGACTTTCACCGGCATACGATGTCCTGCCCTCGGCAGGGGCGCATGGATACCAGGAGTTCGTCTGTGGCTCCGAAGGGCATGATTCGACGCTGAGCAATGCGATGTCGCAGTGCGCGGCGTTCGGCCTGCAACCACCCGACGCAGCCCAAGAGGTCGCCAGGGTGATTCAAGCCGTGAACGGTTGGCGAGAGCACTTCAAGGCGTGCGGGGTGTCGGAGGCAGATATCGCCTCGACCGCCCAGCATGTCGACGGCGACGCCTTGCGCTCCCAGCGCGAAGGCTTTTCGCCGCAGGACTACGCGGTAGCTGCGAACCCGAGGAGAGGGCGCAAGCACCTCTTCATTCGATCGAGAACGCCCGCCAAGGACTGACTCAGGCATTCAACCCCCGCCCCACCAGCCGCAGCGTCTGCCTGAACTCCTCCTTCAGCCGATACAGCTGCGCCGGCCGGTGCGGCCCGTCGGCGCGCTTGGCGCCCGGTACCGCTTCGAGGATGGCCAGTTCGTCCATCTTGCGGCGAAAGCTCACCGGGTTGATGGCCTCGCCGAGCAGGGCCTGGTAGATGGCGTGCAGTTCGGGCAGCGTGAAGGGCTCGGGGCAGAGGTGCACGGGCAGGGACGAGTACTGGCTCTTGTTGCGCACGCGCTCGGCGGCGGCGACGACGATGCGGCCATGGTCGAAGGGCAGTTGGGGCAGACGGTCCACCGGCAGCCAGTGCTGGCCGGGCTGGCTGGCCTCGGGCGTGGCCACCAGCGCGAAATAGGCCACCGACACGCTCCAGCCGCGCGGGTCGCGGGCGGGGCCGCTGAAGCTGGCCAGTTGCTCGAGGTAGGGGCTTTGCAGCCCGGCCTTTTGCAGCAGCACGCGCTGGGCGGCATCCTCGCAGCCCTGGTCTTCATTGGTGTGAACATAGCCACCCGGCAAGGCGAGGGCGCCTTCGAAGGGTTCGCGGTCGCGCTTGAGCAGCATGACCTGCAATTGGCCCTCGCGCAGCGTCAGCAGCACGATGTCGACCGTGCAGATCAGCCGGGTGTCCGTCAAGGAGTTCGTTGAATTGTTCACCGAAGCAAGGATAAGCCTTCAATGGGACCGAAGGCTGCTCGGCGACTACTTAGTTGCAAAATTAATTTAAGTGGAGTTATCATGTGGCCACACCACAAGAGGACATGCACATGAAGACGCATCTGCTGCTGATCGATCCCCAGAATGACTTCTGCGACCTGCCGCCGGACTGGCTGCCACGCTCGCCGGTGACGGGCGAGCTCATCAAGCCGGCGCTGCCGGTGGCCGGCGCCCACGCCGACCTGCAGCGCGCGGCCAGCCTGGTGAAGCGCCTGGGCGGCGCGATAGCCGCCGTCACCGTGACGCTGGACTCCCACCACCGTATCGACATCGCCCACCCGGGCTTCTGGGTGGAGACGGCCAACCAGCGCGCGCCGGGACCCTTCACGCCCATCACGGCGGCCCAGGTGCGCGCCGGCGCCTATCTGCCGCGTGATGCCGCCCAGCTCGACCGCGTGCTGGCCTATCTCGACGCACTGGAAGCCACCGGCCGCTACACGCTGATGGTCTGGCCCGTGCACTGCCAGATGGGCAGTTGGGGGCATGGCGTGCACGCCGGCCTGCAGGCGCAACTGGACGCCTGGTCGGACGGGCAGGGGCGCTCGGTGGAAGTCGTCACCAAGGGCGAGAACCCCTGGACCGAGCACTACAGCGCGCTTCAGGCCGAGGTGCCCGACCCTGACGACGAGGGCACTGAACTGAACCAGGCGCTGCTGGCCGAGCTGGACCGCTTCGATCGCGTGCTCATCGCCGGTGAGGCCGGCAGCCACTGCGTGCGCGCCACCGTCGAGCATCTGGCGGCCCATCTGCCTTCCGGTCGCATGAACAAGCTGGTGCTGCTGACCGACTGCATCAGCCCTGTGGCAGGCTTCGAGGCCCAGCAGGCCGAGTTCCTGGCTGCCATGCAGGCACGTGGCCTGCAACTGGCCCTCAGCACCGAGATTTGAGAAGCAACAGCATGAGCACTCCCGTCATCACCAGCCTGCTGGACACCGACCTCTACAAGTTCACGATGTGGCAGACCCTGCTGCATCGCCATCCGCAAACCCAGGCCGAGTACCGCTTCGTCTGCCGCAACCAGCCGGGCTACCCGCTGGCCGAGTTGAAGGCCGACGTCGAGCGCGAGCTGGAGGCGCTGTGCAGCTTGAGTTTTCGCGCCGATGAGCTGGCCTATGTGAAGGGCCTGCGCTTCATCAAAAGCGACTTCGTCGATTTCTTGCGCATCTTCAAGTTCCAGCGCGATTTCGTCGAAGTGACGACCGACGGCGCCCAGCTCAACATCGTCGCCCGCGGCCCGCAGGTGCATGTGATGGGCTTCGAGATCCCGGTGCTGGCCATCGTCAACGAGCTCTACTTCCGCCGCCTGGATACCCCCGCCGTGCGCGCTGAAGGCCAGCGCCGCCTGGACGACAAGATCGCCGCGCTGCAGGCCTTCGCGGCCGAGCCGCGGCCGCAGCGCCATCCTTTCGACCTGTTCGACTTCGGCCTGCGCCGCCGCTTCTCGGGCGCCTGGCAGCGCGAGGTGGTGACCCAGCTGCGCGACGCCTTGCCCCAGCATTTCAAGGGCAGCTCCAACGTGCTGCTGGCCAAGGAGCTGGGCCTGGTGCCCATCGGCACCATGGCCCACGAATACCTGCAGACCTACCAGGCCCTGGGCACGGTGCGCCTGCGCGACCACCAGAAGGCCGCGCTGGAAGACTGGGTGCAGGAGTACCGCGGCGACCTCGGCACGGCGCTGACCGACGTCGTCGGCATGGATGCCTTCCTGGCCGACTTCGATCTCTACTTCGCCAAGCTCTTCGACGGCTTGCGCCACGACAGCGGCGACCCGGTCGCCTGGGGCGAGAAGGCGCTGGCCCACTACGCCAAGCTGCGCATCGACCCGCACACCAAGCGCCTCGTCTTCAGCGACGGGCTGACCGTCACCAAGGCCATCGAGCTGTATCGTCATTTCGCTGATCGGGTGCAGGTCGGCTTCGGCATCGGCACCCACCTCAGCAACGACTTGGGGCCAACGCCGCTGAACATCGTCATGAAGCTGACCCATGCCAACGGCCAGCCCGTGGCCAAGCTCAGCGACAGCCCCGGCAAGACGCTCTGCGACGACGAGACCTTCCTGGCCTATCTGCGTCAGGTGTTTGGCATCAAGTCATGATGAAGCTCACCCTTGCCCAGCTCAACCTCACGGTGGGTGACGTGACCGGCAACGTGGCCCGCATGGTGGCCGCGGCGCGCCAGGCGGCCTGGGCCGGCTCGCAGCTGGTCGTCTTTCCGGAACTGGCCGTCAGCGGCTACTACCCGGGGGACATGCTGGATGAACCCGCCTTCCTGCGCCAGATCGAAGCGGGCCTGCAGTCGCTGCGCGCGGCCTCGCGCGAGCTGCCCGAGCTGACTTGGGTGTTCGGCGCGCCGCTGACGCGCGAAGGGCCCGGCAAGAAGCTGGAGAACGGTCTGCTGGCGCTCAAGGGTGGTGAGGTGTTGCTGCGTTATGCCAAGCAGCTGCTGCCCACCTACAACATCTTCGACGAGCGCCGCCACTTCGAGCCCGGCCCCGATGTCGCCAAGGTGCTGCGCATCGGCTCGGCCCAGGTCGGCCTGCTGATCTGCGAAGACGGCTGGAATGACGGCGGTGCCGACTATGGCGTCAACCCCTTCGAGCGGCTGCGCGATGCGGCGCCCGACTTCGTCATCAGCATCAACGCCAGCCCCAGCAACATCGGCAAACGCGAGCAGCGCCACCAGGTCTTCGCGTCGGCCTCCCGGCGCAACGGCTTGCCGGTCCTCTACGTCAACCATGTCGGCGGGCATGACCAGCTCGTCTACGACGGCGCCAGCTTCGCCGTCGAGCCCGAGGCAGGCGTCGTCTTCGAGGCGGAGCGCTTCGTCGAGTCGGTCCGCACGCTGGGCTTCGAGGAAGGGCACTTTGTCGAACCGGACGGCAGCCGCCTCGCGCGGCCCGAGCCGGCGGGCCTGAGCGCCATGGCCTTCTACCGCGCCCAGACCGTGCTGGGTCTGCGCGACTACGCCCGCCGCTGCGGCTTCACCAAGGCGGTGGTCGGCAGCTCGGGCGGCATCGACAGCGCGCTGACCCTGGCCCTGGCCGCCGAGGCCCTGGGCGCGGACAACGTGGTCGGCATCACCATGCCGTCCAGCTTCTCGTCCAGCGGCTCGGTGACGGACTCCGAAGCCCTGTGCCGCAACCTCGGCATCCAGCTGCTCAACCACCCCATCCACGCCGCCGTGGAGGCGCTGAAGGCCCAGTTTGCCGACAGCTTCGGCGCGCCCATGCAGGGCCTGACGCTGGAGAACCTGCAGGCCCGCGTGCGCGGCACCATCCTGATGGCCTACTCCAACGCCAACGGCCACCTGCTGCTGACCACGGGCAACAAGAGCGAGGTGTCGGTCGGCTATTGCACGCTGTACGGCGACACCAATGGCGGCCTCGGCCTCATTGGCGACCTCTACAAGACGGAGGTCTTCGCGCTGTCGCGCCACCTGAACGAAGCGGCCGGGCGCGAGCTCATCCCCACGGCCATCATCGAGAAGGAGCCGTCGGCCGAACTCGCGCCGGGCCAGCGCGACAGCGACAGCCTGCCGCCTTACCCCGTGCTGGACGAGATGCTCAAGGTGCTCATCGAAGGCGAACGCCTGGCGGGCGGGGAGCGCGAGGCCGCCGAGGCCCGCATGGCGGCCCTGCGCGCAACGCCCGAGGGCAGGGCGCTGATCGAGCGGATCGCCCGCATGATCCAGCGCAGCGAGTACAAGCGCCGCCAGGCACCGCCGCTGATCCGCTTGCGCGCGAGGGCCTTCGGTCAGGGGCGGCAGATGCCGATCGCGGCGGTTTTTCCGAGCGTGCTGTCATGAGCGAAGTCGCCATCGTCATCGGCCGCTTCCAACCCGTCCACAACGGCCATCTCGCCCTGCTGCGCGCGGCGCTGGCCGAGGCGCCGCGTGTCATCGTCATGCTGGGTTCGGCCCATCAGGCGCGCTCGCCGCGCCACCCCTTCAGCTGGACCGAGCGCGCCGAGATGCTGCGCCTGGCCCTGAGCGAGGAGGAACGCGAACGGGTGGAGGTCGTGCCTTTGCGCGACCTCTACGACGAAGCCCGTTGGGTGCAGGCCGTGCGCGGCGCGGTGCAGCAGCGCGTGGGCAATGCCGACGTGACGCTGGTCGGCCACTTCAAGGACGCCACCAGCGACTATCTGCGCCGCTTCTCGCCGTGGAAGCTGCACAGCCTGCCGCGCCAGCACCGCGTGGACGCGACGGACCTGCGTGCCGCGCTGTTCGAGGCCGAACCCGAGGATTTGGACGGCGTGCTGGCCAGCTGGGTCGACCAGGTGCCGCCGGGCACGCGGTCCTTCATGCAGGCCTGGGCGCATCTGCCGTATCTGGCTGCGCTGCGGCGCGAGTGGGCCATGCTCAAGCGCTACCGTCAGGCATGGGCGGCAGCGCCCTATGCGCCGGTCTTCGTCACCGTCGACCTGGTGCTGCAATGCGCCGGCCATGTGCTGTTGATCCAGCGCGCCCAGGACCCGGGCCAGGGCCTGTGGGCCTTGCCCGGCGGCTTTGTCGAGCCGCGCGACACCCTTTACCAATCGGCGGTGCGCGAGCTGGAGGAGGAGACCGGGCTGCGCCTGCTACCCGAGACGCTGCAGCAGGCGCTGCTGGGCGTGGCCGTGTTCGATCACCCGGACCGCAGCCAACGCGGCCGCACCATCACGCATGCCCATCACTTCGACCTGGGTGAGCGCGAGCTGCCCGAAGTGCAGGGAGCAGACGATGCGGCCCAGGCGCGCTGGGTGCCGGTGGCCGAGTTGGCGGGCATGGAAGAACAGTTCTTCGACGACCACTTCCACATGCTGGACCGTTTCCTGGCCCTGCTGCCGGTGGAATGACTCGTCGCCCAACTTAGTTCAAGGCAGGCGAGCCAGCATCGTGGCCTCGGTCGCCTCGTCCCAGGCCAGCGGGTAGAGGCTTCGTGCCGACGCCAGCGAGTCGGGGTGGCCGCCCCACAGCGCGATCTGCTCGCGGATGGTCGCGAAATCGATGCTCATCAGCACGGCCGGCGCATCGACGCGCGGGTTGTGGCGGGCGGCCGTGTAGGGCACCAGCCCCAGGCAGCGCCGGTAGAAGCCCACATGGCGCGGGTTGACTTCGATGACGAGGCGTTCGCAGCGCGCGCGGCGGTGGGCGTGCAGATAGCCGAGGTGGAAGATCTGGGCCAGCACGCGCTTGGGGTCGTGGGAATGCTTGTCCACGGCCAGGCCGCCGAACTCGCAGAGCTTGACGCCCGCGGCGCGCCATTCGTCCAGTTCGGCCTTGAACAGCAGGTCGGCGTGCAGGCCGCCCTTGCCGTCGAAACGCACGGACAGGGTGCCGACGATCTGGTCGCCGTCGCGCCCGGTGCAGACGATGTCGCCGTCCTGGTTGCGGCTGCTGTAGCGCTCACGCGAGATGACCAGCCCGCGGTCGCCATAGCGGCGCTCGACGAGGCCCAGCGCCTCGCCATCGAGCGCGCCGAAGTCGCTGTTCATGTCCAGCGCAGCGCCCGCAAAGGCGTGGGGCGGCGGGCTGCGCCGCGCTTCAACAACAGGGACCATGGACTGCATCCTTTTCCGCGCTGAATTGCGCGAGCGGCGCAGTCTAGGGAGTCACCCCCCTGAATGGGTGGGGTCTCACAGACCGATACATCGGTGGCATTTGTCTCATGAGATTTCTCACGCGGCGCCGGTTGCGAGGCGTGTCGTTTGTCAGCGCATGTTTCTCGCTGCTGCGGCGACGTCCTACATCAGTGCGGCCCTCGTCGCGCTAACCTGAGCTTGTCTGTTTCTCCCTCCCTGAGCAGACCACTGGTACGGCCTCTCAGGCGTCCCAGCGATTGCAGCCCCGGCCACTGGCCGGGGCATTTTTTTGCCATCCCCCTTTGGAGGGATGCGAGGGGGAGGCACCCCCCAGCACATCGCCCTGCTGCACCCCTAAGGGTGATTTCCGCATGGCCCGCTGCTGCCGAGACTGTCGTTCTCGACAACGGAGCCCGCCATGCAGATTCCCTTCCAGACCCTGGCCCAGGACTCGGTCCTGCAGATTCGCGACGCGATGCGCCGCGTGAAACGCCTGCACGAGACTGGTCCGCAAGAAGCCGTGCCCATCGGCTTCTTCGGCGGCCCGGTCGATCTGCCCAAGCCGGATGCCATGGTGTGGGAAGACACCGAAATCGACGTTCGTCGGGTGGTGCTGTGAGGGCGCTGACGTTGGCGGTCGCCGCCGTCGCTGCAGCCCTGGTTGGCGCCGCACTGCTGGTGATGGCACCGCTGGCCGACGCGAGGCCGCAGCGGCCCAGCGCCGCCGTGGCGGAATTCAAGCGCTCCAACCCTTGCCCGGCGACCGGCCAGACCGCGGGTGTCTGCCCGGGCCATGTGATCGGACACATCGTGCCGACCTGTGCCGATGGCGAGGACGCCGCTGCCAATATGCAGTGGCGCACCGTCGTCGACGCCAGGGACCATGAGGGCTGGCGGCGGCAGTACTGCCGCTTCCACCGGGTCAGGGCGCTTGCTGATGTGGCTTCGCACTGATGTTCCCCGACACATGAAGGAGTGCTCGGAGCTCGCGCGCCTCTGCGTGCCTCACCGTGAAAACCCTGCCCACCGGGGTGGGCAGGGTGTCGGCTAAATTGACAGCGCTGCCTGTCGTTACATCTTTCCATCCAATAAATCAATGGGTTAGCTCAACGGCTCGATAATTGCTTACGGAAACTTACTTTTATCCCGGGGCCGCCTCTGGGACATCAGTGCCTCGTCTTTGCTGGGCGGCGTGATCAAGTCAGTTTCTACCCCCGGAGAACTCACACATGCTTTTCAACAAAACGTTGGCCATTGCGGCCCTTGCAGCGCTGGCCGCCTCCTCGGCCCAGGCCGGCCTCGTGGGCACCACGGTGGACTTCAACGCCTCGGCCACCGGCGCCACACAGATGAAGACCTTCGGGCCGGCCTCTGCCACGGTCGGGGCAGGCGGCGAGTTTGCTGCCTGCGTGGGCCCGTCGGCCAACAACTGCTCGTCGTCCGGCTTATTCGTGGGCATCGACATCTCGAACACGGCGATCACCATCAGCTTTGCAGGCTCCACGAACAGCGCCGCGGGCTCCTTCTTCCTGGACCTGTCCGGCTTTGATGAGTCCATCTCGGCGCTCGCACTGGCCTCGTCGAAGAACCTGGCGGCCGGCGGCCTGGGCAGCTTCAGCTTCACGGACAGCACGGCCAGCTTCCGTTTCGACACTGCCAACTTCTACAACGGTACGAACGCGGCGTTCTACTCCTTCAACATCACGACGGCTGCGCGCGTGCCCGAGCCGGCTTCGCTGGCCTTGGCCGGTGTCGCGCTGCTGGCCTGCGGCGGCGCTGCCCGGCGTCGTCGCGGCTGACGCCGCGCCCACGCTTTCGCCCCCCAGGGCGCCCGGCTTCGGCCCGGCGCCTTTTGTTTTGCCGCAACGACCGCGGCGTCCTTATGTGGCCCTAACGCGGTGCCGCCGAGAGTGCAGGCTCCTTCACAACAGTGGCCTCACATGGACATCCTGTCCTTCCCCGTCGTTCACCCCTGGCTGACCGCCCTCGTGGTCGCAGCCCTGCTGGCCCTGGTCTTCTACAAGCGCACGCTGCGCCTGTTCGGTTTCGTCATCGTGCCCGACGATTCCATCGGCACCGTCACCAAGGGCTTCGTGCTGTTCGGCAGCCACCGCGAACTGCCGCCTGGCCGCATCGTCGCGCTGTTCGGCGAAGCCGGCCTGCAGGCCGACACGCTGGCCCCCGGCCTGCACCTCGGCCTGTGGCCGTGGCAGTACGAGGTCGAGCTGGTCAAGTTCACCGTCGTGCCCGATGACGCCATCGGCATCGTCGAAGCCTGCGACGGCGCGCCGCTGCCGGACGGCCGCGTGCTGGCCCGCCATGTGGCCTGCGACAACTTCCAGGACGCCCGCGCCTTCCTCGCCAGTGGCGAGCGTGGCCTGCAGACCAGCGTCGTGCCCCCCGGTGCCTGGCGCATCAACACGCTGCTGTTCACCGTGCGCCTGGAGCGCATGACCATCATCGAGCCCGGCAAGATCGGCATCGTCGAGGCGCGCGACGGCCGCCCGCTGGCCGGTGGCCGTGTCATCGGCCGCGCTGTGGCCTGCGACAGCTTCCAGGACGCCCGTGCCTTCATGGACGGCGGTGGCGAGCGTGGCCCGCAGATGAGCGTCATTCCCCAAGGCAAGTACCGCATCAACCCCGGCCTGTTCAAGGTCGCGCAGGTGCAGGTCACCGACGTGCCCGACAACAAGGTCGGCATCGTGACGACGCGCGAAGGTGCGTCCCTGACCACCGGTGAGATTGCCGGCCCCGAAGTGCCCGGCCACAACCTCTTCCAGGAGCCCCAGGCCTTCGTCAATGC
Organism: Roseateles sp. P2_H4; assembly: GCF_056403315.1. Classification (NCBI taxonomy): domain Bacteria; kingdom Pseudomonadati; phylum Pseudomonadota; class Betaproteobacteria; order Burkholderiales; family Sphaerotilaceae; genus Roseateles; species Roseateles sp. P2_H4. Next base: position 26,106 of record NZ_JBFUFR010000041.1, read on the forward strand.
CGGCGGCACCAAGGGCCTGCAGGAGCAGGTGCTGCTGGCCGGCCGCTACTTCATCAACCCGATGTTCGCCACCGTCGAGATCATCGACATGACCGAAGTGCCCATCGCCTCCGTCGGTGTCGTCGTCGCCTTCGTCGGCACGCCCGGCGTGGACGTCACGGGCGAGGGCTTCCGCCACGCCAACATGGTCCGCCGCGGCGAGAAGGGCGTCTGGGTGGATGTGCTCGACCCCGGCAAATACGCCATCAACACCTACACCCACAAGGTGCGCGTGGTGCCCACGGCCAACGTCGTGCTGAACTGGGCCACCGGCAAGACCGAGGCCCACAAGCTGGACGCGAATCTCTCGACCATCACCGTGCGCTCGGCCGACGGCTTCACCTTCAACCTGGACGTGAGCCAGATCATCCACATCCCGCGCAATGACGCGCCCAAGGTCATCGCCCGCTTCGGCAGCATGGAGGCCCTGGTCACGCAGGTGCTGGAGCCCACCATCGGCAACTACTTCCGCAATGCCGCGCAGAACTCTGACGTCATCGACTTCCTGAAGAAGCGCAGCGAGCGTCAGGCCGAAGCCAAGGCCGCGATTGCCGCGGCGCTGAAGGCCTACGACGTCGGTGCCGTCGAGACGCTGATCGGCGACATCGTGCCGCCCGCCGAGCTGATGAAGACGCTGACCGACCGCAAGCTGGCCGAACAGGAGAAGGTCACCTTCACGATCCAGATGGAAGCGCAGGGCGTGCGCCAGCAGCTCGAGCAGGCCACGGCCCTGGCCCGCACCCAGGCCCAGGTGGTGGACGCCGAGCGCAAGGTGGCGATGGCCGAGTTCAACGCTCAGGCGGCGGTGAAGACGGCCGACGGTGCGGCGCGCTCCAAGAAGATCACGGCCGAGGCCGACGCCGAGGTCACGCGTGTCACCGGCCAGGCCGAAGCTGGTCGCACCTTGGCCATCGGTGAAGCCGAGGCCGAGGTCATCCGCCAGAAGATCGGCTCCATGGAGTCGGGCAACTACGCCATCGTGCAGGTCGCCCAGGCCCTGGCCGGCGCCGGCGTGCAACTGGTGCCCGAAGTGCTGGTGGCGGGCGGTGCGCAAACGGGCGGGCAGGGCGGCACGCTGGTGGACGTGCTGCTGGCCGGCCTGGTGAAGGACCGCCTGGCCAGGCCGGAGCCGGCCCAGGTCGTCGTGGAGGCCACCTAAACTGCGCCGCCCATGATTCCCCGCCCCATCGTCCAGTTCCTGCCCTGGATTGCCACCGGTTCGCTGATGGCGCTCGCCTGGGTGGGCTGGAAGCTGCGCCAGGCCTGGGAGGGCCTGCGCGCCGCGCAGCGGGCCGCCCAGCTGGAACGCGCCCTGCGCGAGTTCGGTGACCTGATGCGCGATGCCGACCAGCCCGAGGTGCATGTGCACGAGTTGCTGCAGGCCCTGGCCGGCAACACCGGCCTGGCCACCGCGGCGCTGCTGCGGCCGTCGCCGGGTGCGCAGGACATCGTCGTCGGCGAGCCCGATGCCAATGCGCTGGCCGGCCTGCAGTTGTGCGCCGACAGCGGCCGGGCGCTGGGCCCCGGCACGGCCCACCATGCCGAGGAGCCCGACCTCTATCTGCCGCTGCGCGGCCGCGATGCGGCCCTGGGCGCCGTGACGCTGCGCGGCCTGGGCACCGAGGCCTTGGCCATCGACCAGCTCGCCCATGCCCAGGCCCTGTGCGACCAGATGGGCCTGGCCCTGCAGCGCCGCCGCGTGCAGGACGAGGCCCGGCTGGCCGGCGAACTGGCCGAGACCCAGTCCACCCGCAACGCCATGCTGGCCGCCATCTCTCACGACTACCGCACGCCGCTGGCCACCATCATGGGCTCGGCCTCGGCCCTGCAGACCCAGGGCGACAGGCTGACGGCGGCCCAGCGCAGCGAGCTGGCCAGCCGTATCGTCGACGAGACGGCCCGCCTCGTGCGCCTGACCGACAACACCCTGCAGCTGGCCCGGCTGGGCGCGCCGGGCGTGGCCCTGCGCTGCGACTGGGAGTCGGCCGAGGAGATCGTCGGTGCGGCCCTGCGCCGCGTGCGCCGCCGGCCGGACGGCGAGCGCGTGAAGGCGCGCATCGAGCCGGGGCTGCCGCTGCTGTGGTGTGATGCGGCCCTGATGTCTCAACTGCTGGACAACCTCGTCGACAACGCGCTGAAGTACAGCCCGGCCACGGCGCCGGTCGAGCTGGTGGTGCGTCGCCTGGGCGGCGAGGCCCTGTTCGCCGTGCGCGACCGCGGTCCGGGCATTGACCCGGCCTGGCGCGACCGCGTCTTCGATGCCTTCCAGCGCGGCGACCTGGCCGCCTTTTCGCAACGCCCGCCGGGCTCGGGCGTGGGCCTGGCCTTGTGCCGCGCGATTGCCGAGGCGCATGAGGGCTCCTTGAGCCTGCGCCCGCGCGGCCATGGCGGCTGCAGCTTCGAGTTGCGTCTGCCGCTGCGTGCGGTGCCCGAGTTGCCGGAGGCCGCCGGATGAAACTCCTGCTTGTCGAAGACGACCGCGAACTGCGCGTGACGCTGCGCGAGGCCCTCGCCGTGGAGGGCTACGAGGTGCTGACCGCCGCCAGCCTCGCCGACGCCATGGCCCAGCTCGCCCATGCCGGCCACCTGGACGCCGTGCTGCTCGACCTCGGCCTGCCCGACGGCGACGGTGAGGAGCTGCTGCAGGTCCTGCGCCGCGACCGCTCGACGCCCTTGATCGTCATCTCGGCCCGCCAGGTCGAGGGCCAGAAGATCCGCCTGCTCGATGCCGGGGCGGACGACTATCTCGTCAAGCCCTTCGGCATCGGCGAGCTGCTGGCGCGGCTGCGCGTGGCGCTGCGCCACCGTGGCACCGTCGCCCAGCCGGCCATCACGATGTACCGCCGTGCCGGCCTGGAGGTCGACCTGGCCGCCCACCGCGTACGTCGCGACGGTGTCGACGTGCGCTTGACGCCCACCGAATTCAAGCTGCTGGCCCGCCTGGTGCGCCAGGCCGGCCAGGTCGTCACCCACCGCCGCCTGCTGGCCGACGTCTGGGGCCCGGACGACACCGAGCAGACCCACTACCTGCGCCTTTACATGGGCCAGTTGCGCGCCAAGCTGGAGGTCGAGCCTGCCGAGCCCTGCGTGCTGCTGACGGAGCCGGGCGTGGGCTACCGCATCGCCGAACCGAATTGATCTCCCTCGTGCAAGTCACCCACTGGATCCCCGTCGACGGCGCCGAGCTGGCCGTCGAATACCGCCCCCACGACGATGGCCGCGCGCCGCTGGTCTTTTTGCATGCCGGCGTCACCGACGGCCGGTTGTGGGACGGCGCCATGGCTGCCGCGGCTGGCCTGCGGTCGGCGCTGCGCATGGACCGCCGCGGCTTTGGCCAGACTCGTGTCACCGTCGCCCGCCCGCACGCCTGGGTGAGTGACCTGCGCGCCGTGCTGGACGCGCTGCGGCTGGATCGCGTGGAGCTGGTGGGCTGCTCGCTGGGCGGCCGCATCGCCATCGACTTCGCGCTGGCTTCGTCCGATCGCGTGGCCGGCCTGACGCTGGTGGCGCCTGCCGTCACCGGCGCACCCGACCCCACGCCCGAGCTGGATGCCGCCAGCCGTGAGTTGAACGACGCCACCCAGGCCGCCCGCGCCGCTGGCCAGCTCGACGAGGTCAACCGCCTGCAGGCCCGCCTGTGGCTGGATGGCCCCGGCCAGCCCGAAGGCCGGGTCGGCGGCGCCGCGCGCGAGCTGTTCCTGGCGATGAACCGCATCGCGCTGCACGCGCCTGCCATCGGCGAGCTGCAGCCCGCGCCCGACGCCTGGCCGCGGCTGGAGCAACTGGCCGTGCCCACGTGCGTGGTGTGCGGCGACCTGGACCTGCCTTATCTGGTGCAGCGCTGCCGGCAGATGGCCGCGCGCATCCCTGGTGCGCGCCACGTGGCGCTGCCGGGGACGGCCCACCTGCCGTCGCTGGAAGCGCCGGAAGCCTTCACCCGCGTGATGCAGGACGCCGGGCTGCTGGGCCGCTGACGACAGCTCAGCGCGGCGGCTTCACGCCGGCCAGGTGCATGCCGCTGTCCAGCATCAGCAGCTCACCGGTGACCGTGCGGGCGCCGTCCACCAGCCAGACGATGGCTTCCGCCACGTCCTCGGGGGAGCAGGCGCGCTGCAGCGGCACGCCGGCTTCATAGGCCTTCAGGCCCGCCTCGTAGCCCGCTTGCCCCACGCCCTGCACGAACCAGCGTGACGTGATGAGGCCGGGGCACACGGCGTTCACGCGCACGGCGGGCGCCAGGGACCGGGCCAGGTGCAGCGTCATCGCGTTGATGGCGCCCTTGGACGCGATGTAGGGCATGGACGAGCCCACGCCCAGCGCGCCGGCCACCGACGACACGTTGACGATGCAGCCCTGCGCGGCCTTCAGCGCGTCGACGCAGGCGCGCACCATCTGGAAGCTGCCCAGCGTGTTGACGGCCAGGATGCGCTGGAAGGTGTCGGCGTCCAGCGCGTCCCAGTCGGCCGCGGCGCCGAACACCGACACGCCGGCGTTGTTCACCAGGGCGTCGATGCGGCCCCAGCGCTCCAGCGCGGCCTGCGCCAGCGCGCGGCAGTCGCCGTCCTGCGCCACGTCGCCCTGCTTCACGAGCACGTCGGCCCCGGCCGCACGGCAGGCCGCGGCGCAGGCTGCGGCCTCGTCCGCGCTGCGCGAGTAGTTGATCAACAGGTCGTAGCCCTTGCCGGCCAGCATCAGCGCCGTGGCGGCGCCGACACCCGTGCCGCCGCCGGTGATCAGTGCGACCTTGCCTGCCCTGGCCATGCGTCTTCTCCAGCCGCCTCAGGCCTTCTTCGCCGTCAGCTGGTCCTTCAGCGGCAACTGCCGGATGCGCTTGCCCGTCGCCGCGAAGATCGCGTTCATCAGCGCCGGTGCGATGGGCCCGATGGCCGGCTCGCCGACGCCGCCCAGCGGTTCGTCGTAGCCCTTGCTCGGCATGATGTGCACGGCGATCTTCTTGGGCGCGATATTGAGCCTTGCGATCTCGTAGTCGTGATAGTTGCTCTGCTCGACGCGGCCGTTCTTGAAGGTGATCTCGCTGTACAGCGCCTGGCTCAGGCCCATGATGCAGGCGCCTTCGACCTGGGAGCGGATGCGGTCCGGGTTGATGGCCGGGCCGCAATCCAGCGCCACGTCGATGCGCGGGATGCTGAGCTCGCCCTTGGGCGACACGCGCACCTCGACGATGACGGCCATATAGGTCACGAAGCTGTAGTTGGCCGCCAGCCCAAGGCCCTGGCCCTTGGGTAGCTTGCGGCCCCAGCCGGCCTCCTTGGTGACGCGCTCGATGCAGCCGCGCAGCCGGCCGGTGTCGACCGGGTAGAGCTTGGGCGACTCGCCATGGTTCCAGCCGTCGCCCAGTTGCGGCGGCGGGATCTGCGCCGGCGGGCCGAGCAATTCCAGCAGGAAGTCGCGGTGGTCGCGCTTGGCGGCGTGGGCCAGTTCGGCGACGAAGGACTGGGCCGCGAAGGCATGCTGGATGTTGTTGACGGAGCGCAGCCAGCCGATGCGGGTATGCGCCGTCGCGGCCGGGTTCTCGATGCGCACGTTCGGGATCGCATAGGGCAGGTTGATCAGCCCCAGGCCCAGTTCGAACTCCGCCAACTGCTTGGGGTCGGGGGCGAAGATGGACAGGATGGTCGGCTCGGCCGCGCGCTGCAGCCAGGCGGTGACCCGGCCCTTGGCGTCCAGCCCCGCTTCCAGGTGCTGGGCGGTGACGGTGTGGAAATAGTCGTGATGCAGGTCGTCTTCGCGCGTCCAGGTCAGCTTGACCGGCACGCCCTGCATGGCCTGCGACACCAGCGCCGCCTCGACGGCGAAGTCGGGCTTGGACTTGCGGCCGAAGCCGCCGCCGAGCAGCGTCACGTTGACCGTCACCTTGGCCAGGTCCAGGCCGAGCCGCTGGGCGACCCGCTCGCGCGCGGCCTGCGGCGACTGCACCGAGGTCCAGACCTCGCAGCGGCCGTCCACGATGCGCGCGGTGGCGGCCGGCGGCTCCATCGTCGCGTGCGCGAGATGAGGCACGTAGTAGTCCGCCGCCACGCGCCTGGCGGCCTTGCCCAGGGCGGCTTCGGCGTCGCCGTCATTGCGCACCACCTTGCCGCCCGGCTTGGCCACGGCGGCCTCCAGTTCCTTGCGGAAGGCGGCCGAGTCATAGCTCGCGTGCGGGCCATCGTCCCAGACGATCTTCAGCGCCTCGCGGCCCTTCATCGCGGCCCAGGTGTCCTTGGCCACGACGGCCACGCCGCCCAGCGGCTGGAACTCCGACGGCGGCGGCGTGCCCGCCAGTTCGATGACCTTGACGACGCCCGGCACCTTCAGCGCCTCGGAAGAGTCGACGGACTTGAGCTTGCCGCCCAGCACAGGTGGCCGCGCGACGACGGCATACAGCATGCCCGGCAGCCGCGTGTCGATGCCGTACTGCGACTTGCCGGTGACGATGACCTCGGCGTCCACCAGGTGGCTGTCCTGCTTGCCGATGTAGCGAAAGTCTTTCGGGTCCTTGAGCCTGAGCTTGTCGCGGGCCGGCACGTCCAGCCTGGCGGCGGCCTCGGCGAGTGCGCCATAGCCCAGCGAGCGGCCGCTGGCCTTGTGCGTGACGGCGTGGTTGCCGGCCTGTACCTCGGCCACCGGTACGCCCCAGGCCTGGGCCGCAGCCAGCTCCAGCATGGCGCGCGCGGCGGCGCCGCAGCGGCGCATGGGCATGAACCAGTGCCGCATGCTGCGTGAGCCGTCGGTGTCCTGGTTGCCGTATTTGTCCTCGTCGCCCGGGGCCTGCACGACCTTGACGCGCGCGAAGTCGGCCTCCAGCTCGTCGGCCAGCACCTTGGGCAGGCTGGTGCGCACGCCCTGGCCCATCTCGGAGCGGTTGACGACGATGCTGACCGTGCCGTCGGGCGCGATCGCCACGAAGGTGCGCGGGCTGTCCTGGATGCCGTGGGGCATGCCGTCGCCGCCGTATTTCTTGGGTTCATCGGCGCCCGCCATGCCGGGCAGGCCGACGGCGAGCACCAGGCCCGTCAAGGGCAGGGCGCTCAGCAGCGCGCGGCGGCTCAGGCCCGTGTCACTCAGCAGCTGCTGGGGAATGAAGGCGTTCATGCGGCACCGCCTTCCAGGCCGGCGGCCGTCTTGATGGCGCTGCGGATGCGCGTGTAGGTGCCGCAGCGGCAGAGGTTGCCACTCATGGCCGCGTCGATGTCGGCGTCGGTCGGCTTGGGTTTGTGCTCCAGCAGGGCCGTCGCGCTCATGATCTGACCCGCCTGGCAGTAGCCGCACTGCGGCACGCCGAGCTTGACCCAGGCGTGCTGAACGGCCTGGCCGGTCTTCGTCGCGCCGACGCCCTCGATGGTCACGACGCGCTTGCCCGCCGCGGCGGACAGCGGCGTCTGGCAGGCGCGCACCGGCTGGCCGTCCAGGTGCACCGTGCAGGCACCGCACAGCGCCAGTCCGCAACCGAACTTGGTGCCGGTCATGCCGAGGTGGTCGCGCAGCACCCACAGCAGCGGCGTCTCGTCGCTGGCCTCCACCGTCGTCGACTGGCCATTGATCTGCAATGTCGTCATCGAAGTCTCCGTGTTTGTTTGGACCTGCTCCGAGCCTCGGGGCCGGCCGATTATTCGAGGATTGGGCGCGGCGTGCACGTGACGCGGAAAAGCCCTGCCGGGCCAAGGCCGGGCAGGGCTTTTGGAGGCTTGAGGCTCAGAAGCGATAACGGACGCCGGCGCTGAAGAGGTTGGCGCGCATCTTGTTCGAGACCTGACCGAAGTGGTCGAAGTCGGCCGTCAGCGCGAGCGCGTTCGTCAGCTGGTACTCGGCGCCGATGCCCCACATGAAGGAGCGCTTGGAACCCGTCATGTCGGCCGCTACCGGCAGCACGTTGCTGCCGCTGGCCCTGCCGAAGGAGACGCCGGCCTTGCCGGTCAGCGCGAAATCGCTGGACAGCGGCAGGCGGCTGGTGGCGGCGACGTAGAGGCTGCGGGCCTTCACGGTTTGCGAGACCGCGTTGTTGCCGACGGTCAGGGTCTCCACGGCGTTGCCCAGGCGCACATAGCCGGCTTCGACACCCAGGCGATCGCTGAAGCGATAGCCGCCATAGACCTTGCTGGCCTGGGCGGATTCGTCGCTGCCGGTCTTGGGCAGGCCGAGGTTCTTGGCCGAGAACGAGGTGCGGCCGAGGGCGGCGCCGACGTAGGGGCCGGATTCCTGCGTGGTGGTGTCCGTGTTGCCGGCCCAGGCCGAGGAGATGGCGAGCATGCAGAGCAGGGGCGTGGCGAGTTGGATGCGGTTCATGGTGTTTCCTTGGAGTTGTCGAAGCGGATGAAGAGGTGGCCGGGCTGCCGTGCTTCGCATTTCGGTGCCGGCGGCCGAGTTGTGTTTCGGCGCCAATGCAGTGTCGAAATCGCAGATGAACCGAAGCCAAAGCCTTTCTGAAGGCTTCATGAACGGGCACCATTCGCACGCCGCTTCAGGCTTTCTTCATCTACGGCCGCTCCAATCCTTGGCATGAACATCCTGTTGGTTGAAGACGATCTCGAACTGGGCAATGGCGTGCGCATCGCGCTTGAAGACCAGGGCCTGGCGCTGCTCTGGGTGCGCCGCCTGGGCGATGCGCTGCAGGCGCTGGACAGCCGGCCCTTCGACCTCGTGCTGCTGGACCTGGGCCTGCCCGACGGCGACGGCCTGACGTTGCTGGCCCGCCTGCGCCGCGAGGGCGAGACGACGCCCGTGCTCATCCTGACCGCGCGTGATGCGCTGGCCGACCGGCTCGCGGGCCTGGACCGCGGCGCGGACGACTATCTCGTCAAGCCCTTCGCGCTGGCCGAGCTGGTGTCGCGCGTGCGGGCGCTCGCGCGTCGCAGCTACGGCATGGCGGGCGAGACGCTGGAGGTGCGCAAGCTGGCGCTGCACACGGCGACGATGCGGGTCACCGTCGACGGCAAGCTTGCTGAGCTGTCGCGCAGCGAGTTCGACCTGCTGAACCTCTTGATGAAGCGTGCCGACCGCGTGCTGACGCGCCGCATGCTCGAGGAGCAGGTGCTGCCCGGCGGCGCCAACAACGAGAGCAATGTGCTGGACGTGCACATCTCCAATCTGCGCCGCAAGATCGGGCCGGGCTATATCCGCACGGTGCGCGGCGTCGGCTATGTCATCGACCGCATCGACAGCGCCGGGGAGCCGGGCTGATGTGGGCCCGTCTGCGCAGGCTGCTGTTCTCGTCGCTGGTGGGGCGCCTGGTGCTGGCCCAGATGGCCCTGGTGCTGCTGCTGTGGGGCAGTGCCTGCGCCTATCTGATCCACGACACCGCGCGCTACGACGAGATCCTCGAGCCCCGGCTGGCCAGCCCGCGGGCGGACATGATCCTGGCCGTCGTCGATGCGCTGGCCGACCAGCCCGACAAGCTGGCCGCCGCGCTGAAGCGCATCGACGTCTTCCAGCGCCGCGAGAGCCACGAGGAAGACGACCCCGCCCTGCGCCAGACCATGGTGGTGTGGAAGGGCGACAGGCTGGTCTACGCGTCGCCAGGCGAGCCCGGCGTGCTGCGCACGCTGAAAAACCGCCAGCTGGAGAAGCTGGAAGTCGACGGCACGCCCTGGCGCACCTACAGCCAGGCCTCCGACGTGTCCGACGCCCGCGTCACGCTGATCCGCTCGGGTCACACGATGAAGATCATCTTTGCGCTGGGCTCGCGCGGCATCCTGATCCTGCCGCTGCTGATCAGCCTGCCTTTCCTGGTGTTGCCGGCCTGGCTGTCGGTGCGCCTGGCGCTGCGGCCGTGGCGGCGTTTCTCCGAGGAGATCTCGTCGCGGGGCCCGGATGACCTCGCGCCGCTGCAGTTCGGCAGCAGCTACAGCGAGCTGCGCCCGCTGTCCAAGGCGGTGAACCAGCTGCTGGCGCGCGTGGCGGCCAGCGTGGAGCGTGAGCGCAGCTTCATCGCCGACGCGGCGCATGAGATGCGCACGCCGCTGGCGGCCATGCGCATCAACGTCGAGGCCCTGCGCAGCCACCGTGACAACCCGCGCGACCAGGAACTGCTGGACGGCCTGGTGCGCAGCAGTGTGCGCACCAGCCGCCTGGTGGCGCAGCTGCTGGGCCTGATGCGCAGCGACGCCGCACGGCCGCTGAGCGAGCGGGTGCGCCTGAGCCTGGCCGAACTGGTGCAGGAGAGGCTGGCGGCCTTGAGCGGCCTGGCGCGCCAGGGCCGTATCGAGCTGGAGCTGCGTGCTCACACCGAAGGCATGGTCGACGGCGAGCGCGAGGGCCTGACGTCGCTGATCGACAACCTGGTCGAGAACGCGATCAAGTATTCGCCCGCGGGTTCCAGCGTGGAGCTCGGCCTGATCGAGCAGGGCGCGGAGCTGCTGCTGTGGGTCGAGGACACCGGCCCCGGCATCCCCGAGGACCTGCATGGGCGCGTCTTCGACCGCTTCTTCCGCGTACCCGATCAGGCCCAACCTGGCAGCGGCCTGGGCCTGGCCATCGTCAAGGCGGTGGCCGACCGCCACGGCGTTGCGCTGCGCCTGTCGCGCGGCGCCGACGGCCAGGGCCTGCGTGTCGAGTTGCGCTTTGCGCTGGCGGTCTGATCAGGCTTGCAGCAGTTGGGCCAAGGCCAGCGCGAAGGCGTGGGCGTCGCCCGGCCAGCGAGCGCTGAGGTAGTTGCCGTCGCGGACGGTGAAGCCGCGGCCGAGATGCGCCGGGTCGTCGCGCAGCAGCGGCGGCGGACCGGTGTCGAAGTCCTGCGGCCTGGCCAGCAGGGACTGCACTTCGGTCTGCAGCGGCGTGGCATAGGTGCGGTAGTAGCTGCCCAGCCAGGCCGCCGTCATCAGCCAGGCGGTCATCTCCTGCTGTTTCGTCAGGCCGGTGGTGCGCCGACCATGCAGCACGGACTTGCCGTCGGCACGCCTGGATCGGGCCACCAGCAGCACGCCGTGGCAGATGGCGGCCACCGGCTTGTCGGCCGCGAACTGAGCCGCCACCAGGGCCTGCAGCCGGAGTGACTCCAGATAGACCTTCATGCCCGGCGCATGGCCACCGGGCAGCAGCAGGGCGTCGACGCTGCTGGCGTCGATGTCGTCATAGCGGACCGGTTGCCGGAAGGCCTCGCTCTGCACCATCGCCGCATGGGCATCGCGGGCGTTGGCATCGGCCCGCAGCGCGCCTTTCCAGACGCCCAGACCGTTGCCGTCCAGCATGCGCGGATCCGCCTGGGCGGGGCGGCCGTCGGGCGTCGCGAAGCGGATGTCGTGGCCGCTTGCGCTGAGCAGCCGCCAGGGGATGGCGGCCTCGGACGGGTCGTAGTCCTGGGCGGGCAGGGGGATGAGGATGCGAGCCATGTTGAGCATCCTAAAGACAGAAGGGTGACTATGCTGCTAGGCTGCCCCGCGCCCGCCAGCGGTGGCGGATGGGAGCAAGCGGCATGGCGGAATTGACGGTCAACGGCAAGCGGATGCAGTTCGAGGCGGAAGCCGACACGCCGCTGCTCTGGGTGCTGCGTGAGCAGCTCAGTCTCACGGGCACCAAGTACGGTTGCGGTGTCGCGCAATGCGGCGCCTGCACGGTCCACATCGACGGCGCGCCGGTGCGCAGCTGCGTGATGCCGGCTTCGGCGCTGACAACGGCGCAGAAGATCACCACCATCGAAGGCCTGGCACCCAACGCCTCGCACCCGCTGCAGAAGGCCTGGGACGCGCTGGACGTGCCGCAGTGCGGCTTCTGCCAGAGCGGCATGTTGATGGCCGCCGCGGCGTTGCTCAAAGCCAAGCCCAAGCCGACCGATGCCGATATCGATGCGGCCATGACCAATATCTGCCGCTGCGGCACCTACAACCGCGTGCGGGCCGCCATCCACCTGGCCGCCGGCCAGGTGCAGCGCAAGCAGATCCCCATCGTCATCGAGGGAGGCCAGGCATGAGCGCGGTTCTCTCACGCAGGTCCTTCCTGCACACCACCTCGGCCGCGGCCGGCGGCTTGATGGTGGGCTTCCATGTGCCCGGTCTCGCCCAATCGGCAGGGACGCCCGAGCTGAACGCCTGGGTGCAGGTCTTGCCCGACGAAACCACCGTCATCCGCATCGCGCGGTCCGAGATGGGGCAGGGCACGCTGACTGGCCTGGCCCAGCTCGTGGCCGAGGAGCTGGAGTGTGACTGGAGCAAGGTCAAGACCGAGTACCCGACGCCCGGCCAGAACCTCGCGCGCAACCGCGCCTGGGGCAGCATGAGCACCGGCGGCAGCCGCGGCGTGCGCGAATCGCATGAGTATGTGCGCAAGGGCGGCGCGTTGGCGCGGGCCCTGCTGATCCAGGCGGCGGCCAACCAGTGGCAGGTGTCGGTCGTCGAATGCGCCACCAACTCGGGCTGGGTGACCCACGCCGGCAAGAAGCTCAGCTATGGCCAGCTCGCTGCCGAGGCCGCCAAGCTGGCCGCACCGGCCGACATCCAGCTCAAACCCGCCAAGGACTGGAAGCTGGCCGGCCGGCCGATGAAGCGGCTGGACACCAAGCCCAAGCTGGACGGCTCGCTGGTCTACGGCATGGACCTGCAGCTGCCCGGCATGCTGAACGCGGCCATCAAAGACTGCCCCGTTTTTGGCGGCAAGCTGAAGAGTTTCGACGCCGCGGCCATCGAGGGCCGGCCCGGCGTGAAGAAGGTCGTCAAGGTCGGCGACTCGGCAGTGGCCGTCGTGGCCGACACCTGGTGGCGGGCCAAGACGGCTCTGGAGGCCTTGCCCATCGTCTGGGACGAGGGCGCCAATATCAGCCAGAACAGCGCCGACACGGCGGCCACGCTGAAGGCAGCACTGGACGCGCCCGAGGCCGCAGTCGGCAGCAGCCAGGGCGATGTGAAGGCGGCGCTGGCCGGTGCCGCGAAAAGGGTCGAAGCCGTCTACAGCTACCCGCACCAGAACCACGCAACCATGGAGGTGATGAACGCCACCGCGCTCATCACGCCTGCAAAGCCCGGGACGCCTGAGCGCTGCGAGGTCTGGACGCCGACGCAGAACGGTGAAGCCGCATTGGCCGCGGCGAGCGAGGCTTCGGGCCTGACGCCGGCGCAGTGCGAGGTCTACAAGCTGCATCTGGGCGGCGGCTTCGGCCGGCGCGGCGCCGTGCATGACTGGGTGCGCCAGGCCGTGGCCATCGCCAAGGAACTGCCGGGCACGCCGGTCAAGCTGATCTGGAGCCGCGAGGAGGACATGCTGCATGGCCGCTACCACCCGGTGACCCAATGCAAGCTGACGGCGGGCCTGGACGCGGCTGGCAAGCTGACGGCCCTGCACATGCGCATCTCGGGCCAGAGCATCATCGCGGGCATCTTTCCGCAGAACATCAAGGACGGTAAGGATCCTGTCGTCTTCCAGGGCTTGAACGCTGGTGGTGCGGAAGGCGCGCTCGGCTACGCGGTGCCCAACCTGCTCGTCGACCATGCGATGCGCAACCCGACGGTGCCGCCGGGCTTCTGGCGCGGCGTGAACCTGAATCAGAACGCGGTCTACATGGAGTGCTTCATCGACGAGGTGGCCCATGCCGCCAAGCGCGACCCGCTGGAGCTGCGTCGCGAACTGCTGGCCAATTCGCCCAAGCATCTCGCCGTGCTGAACGCGGTGGCGGCCAAGGCCGGCTGGGGCAAGCCGCGGGCGAAGGGAAGGCATCTGGGCCTGGCCCAGATCATGGGCTTTGGCAGCTATGTGGCGGCCTGCGCCGAGGTGTCGGTCAACAAGAAGGGCGAATTGAAGATCCACCGCATCGTCGCCGCCACCGATCCCGGCCATGCCGTCAACCCGCAGCAGATCGCGGCCCAGGTCGAGGGCAGCTTTGTCTATGGCCTGTCGGCGGCACTGTTCGGTGAGATCACGGTCAAGGACGGCCGCGTCGAGCAGCAGAACTTCGACACCTACCCGGTCGTCAAGATGGAGCACATGCCGGCCGTCGAGACCATCGTCATGCCGTCGGGTGGCTTCTGGGGCGGCGTCGGCGAGCCGACCATCGCGGTCGCCGCACCGGCGGTGTTGAACGCGGTCTTCGCGGCGACGGGCAAGCGCATCCGCGACCTGCCGCTGGCCAAGCACAAGCTGGTGTGATGCGCTGGCTGCTCGCTCTGCTGTGGGCGGCCCATGCGCAGGCCGCCGACGTGGAGCGCGGCCGCGCCCTGGTGGCCGATCGCACCCAGAGCCTGTGCCTGCTCTGCCATGCACTGCACAGTGCGGGCGACGCCAACCAGGGCAATCTCGCGCCGCCGCTGGAGGCTGTGGCGACGCGGCTGGATGCCAAGGGCCTGCGCGAGCGCATTGCCGACATGCGCCGCTTCAACCCGGCCACCGTCATGCCGCCGTTTCGCTCGACCGAGGGCCTGCGTGACGTCGCGCCGGCCTGGCAGGGCAGAGCGGCCCTGACCGAGCAGCAGCTGGACGACATCGTGTCCTACCTGGGCACGCTGGGCAGGCCATGAAGCGGCGCGAGTTCGCCATGACGGCTGCAGCCTTGGCGTTGCTGCCCGAGGCGCAGGCCAGCGACGAGGCCATGCGCGCGGCCATCCGCACCTGGGCCGGGCGCACGCCCGAGGCCGGCGTCTTGAAGATCGAGATTGCCGAACTGGTGGAAAACGGCAATGCGGTGCCGGTGCGCATCGTGGCTGACGAGGCTGTGGTGGGGCTGGCCCTGTTCACGCCGTTGAATCCCGAGCCCGAGGTCGTGCATGCGGCCTTGGGCGCGGCCATGGCCCGGCCCGAGTTCAGCACGCGCATGCGCCTGGCGCGCAGTCAGCGCATCGTCGCCGTGGCCAAGGCGGCCGACGGGCGTTGCTGGCAGACGGGTGTGGACGTCATCGTGACGCTGGCCGCCTGCGTGGAGCCCTGAGGATGGCCAGCCGCGCCGTCATCACCCTGCCCGCCGCCGTCAAGGCCGGCGAAGCCTTTGAAGTGAGGGCGACCGTGGCCCATGCGATGGAGACGGGCTACCGCACCGGCGACGACGGTGCACGGCTGCTGCGCGATCTGGTGCGGCGCTTCGAGTGCCGTCTGGATGGCGAACTGGTCTTCGCGGCCGATCTCTACGCGGCCATCTCGGCCAATCCCTATCTGGCCTTCTGGATGCGCTCGGACAGGTCCGGCGAGCTGAGCTTCGTCTGGCGCGGCGACAACGGCTTCGAGCACCGTGAGATTCGCCCGCTGACCGTGGCATGAGAGCCTGGCTGCTGCTCTTCATCGCGCTGGCCGCCGGCGCCGACGAGCGCCGCTCCGGCCGCGACACGATGAGCCCGGCACTGCGCACGCTGCAGGCCGACGACGCCCAGCATCCCGCCCAACTTGCGCTGGCCCTGGGCCGTGAGCAGTGGGGTGCCGGCGCCAGGTCCTGCGCGAGCTGCCATGGCGAGCCAGAGAAGCTGCGCGGCGCGGCGACGCGCTACCCGGCCTGGGATCAGGGCCTCGTCGACCTGACCGGTCGCATCCAGCGCTGCCGCGTTCGCCATCAGCAGCAGCCTGCCTGGGCGCCCGAAGCCGAGCCGCTGCTTGCGCTGAGTGCCCTGGTCGCCCAGCGGTCGCGCGGCCTGCCGCTCAGCCCCCCGCGCGGCCCTGAACTGGACCAGGCGGCCAGCCGGGGCCAGCGCCTTTACACGACGCGCATCGGCGCCCTCAACCTGTCCTGCGCCCAGTGCCACGACGAGCGCGCGGGACTGCGCCTGGGCGGCAGCCTCATCCCCCAGGCCCATGTTGACGACTACCCGGTCTTCCGCCTGGAATGGCAATCCCTGGGCAGCCTGCAGCGCCGCCTGCGCGGTTGCCTGAGCGGCGTGCGCGCGACCGTGTGGGACTGGGACAGCGCTGAACTGCTGGCGCTGGAGGTGTATCTGGCGCGGCGTTCGGCCGGCATGGCAATCCAGCCTCCCGGAGTGCGCCCCTAACAAACAGGGTGACTGTTACACCCCCTCCTTCCTAGGATCGGGCCATGGCAGTCACGACAACAAGGCGCGAACCGACACTGGAGCGCCTGCGGCTGCCGGTGGGCGAAGCGCTGGTCTTCGTCGACCTGGCCAGCGGAGACCTCATCACGACGGGCCTGCGCTGCAGCCTGGTGCAGCGCGGCGGCGGCCGGCTGCTCGGTCGTTCAGTCGTCACGCCGTCGGGCCTGCATGTGTGGCCCGACCTGCCCGAGCGCTGGCGCCAGCCGCAGGAGGCCTTCAGCGCCGACGTGCTGGTGCGCGATGAGTTGCAACGCTTCCAGCCCCTGAGCCTGCCCTGGCCGCTGCCAGCCAGGCCGGTGGGCCAGATCCTCAGTGACCGGGTGCTGGGAGGCATGCGCATGATGCGCGTGGGCCTGCTCAGTGCGCCGACGCGCAGGCCGCCACCGGGTGTCTGCAGCGTCTACGGCCTGCTGACCTGGCAGGGCGACGGCGAGCCGGCGGCCTGGGCCCGAGTGTCCCTGGTCGATGCCGAAGGCCGTGTGCACGAAGGTGCGAGCGATGGCGAGGGACGGCTGGCCTTGCATCTACCGCCGCCGCGCGCGGGCAGCATCGGGGCCGCGGCACTGCAGGTCTTCGCCGATCCAGGCTTCGGCGCGGCTTCCATGGGCTTGGGTGCGCCCGATGTGCTGGCCTTCGCCGACCAGCCGGCGGTGGTCGCCCTGGCCGACGTCGAGGGGCGGGCGGCTTTTGTGCCCGGCGCCGTGGCGGCGCATGAGCCCCTCATCCTCGCCAGCCATGGCCTGCCACCGGCGCATCGCGAGCTGCGCCTGGTGCCGGCCTGACGTCAGCGTTGCTCGAGTTGGCGCTTGCCGAACAGCACCTCGCGCGCCTTGTCGTCCGTCAGCGGCTTGCGCGCGCCGGCCAGTACCTCCACACCGCGCTGCACGGCGGGGCGCTTGGCGATCTCGTCGAACCAGCCCTTCAGGTGCGGGTAGTCGCTCATTTCCACGCCCTGGTTTTTCCAGGAGCGCAGCCAGGGGAAGACGGCGATATCGGCAATGCTGTAGTCAGGCCCCCCGAGATAGGTGGAGTGGGCCAGGCGCTTGTTGATGACGCTGTAGAGCCGCCGGGCCTCGTTGGTGTAGCGGTCGATGGCATAGGGCAGCTTCTCGGGCGCGTAGATGCGGAAGTGATGCGCCTGGCCCAGCATGGGGCCGACGCCCCCCATCTGGAACATCAGCCACTGCAGCACCTCGTATTTGCCATGCACGTCGGTGGGCAGCAGCTTGGCCGTTTTGCCGGCCAGGTAGAGCAGGATGGCGCCACTCTCGAACAGCGAGATGGGCTTGCCCTCGGGGCCATCCGTATCGGTGAGGGCGGGGATCTTGTTGTTGGGGCTGATGGCGAGGAAATTCGGTGCGAACTGCTCGCCGGCGCCGATGTCCACGGGATGCACCCGGTAGGCGAGGCGACACTCCTCCAGCATGATGTGCACCTTGTGGCCGTTGGGCGTGGGCCATGAATACACTTCGATCATTCGTCGCCTCCATGCGGTGTGCCTAGCAAGCAGGCCCCATTCTCAGACTTCCTCACGACTCATGGTGGTAAAGCAAGTCAAGCACTGGCTCGTGACGCGCGCCAACGCAGCGCGCTGGCGCCCGATCGAGGAGTGGGCGGAGTCACGCAATTCCGAGTTCAGCCAGACGCGCGACGGCCTGGGCTTTCTCATCGAGGCGCCCAAGGCCCTGCCTGGCCCGCTGCGCATCGAGTGGGGGGTGTCGCAGCGCAGCTACCTGCCCGGCTTCGAGTTGCGCATGCGCTGCGAGATGGGCCTGCACCACGACCTGCAGATGATGGTGCTGTGCCGCGCGCTGATGGAGAACCTGGAGCGCGCCGTCTTCGAGGCCTATACCGACACGCTCAAGACCCGCGTCGACACCGACACGCCGGAGGAGATGCGCTGGCTGGTCATGTTCCCCAAGTTCAACAACGCGGCGTCGCAGATCGTGCGCCAGCGCTTCGGCATCGTCGGCGTGACCAAGGAGCTGACGAGCGCGTGGATCGATGGCGAGCTCAGCGAAATGCTGGTGCAGGCCAGCCAGGACCTGCTGCCCGAAGGCCATCCCTTCGTGCTGATGAGCATGCGCGGCAATCTGTATCTGCGCACCGAGATGAGCGAGGCCGACCTGCCCAAGGTGCAGGCCCTGGTGCGCCTGCTCGAGACCGCGGCGCGCGAGGCGCAACGCGTCAGCGGCCGGCTGTCCGAGGGCGGGGCCTGGCCGACGACGACGTCGATCGCCTGGACGCCGTCAACGCGCCCCGGTGATGTGAGCTGAAGCCCCTCGTCCAGTCTTGCCGCGCTGGACGCCGACCGGCAAGCACATCGCCCTGCGCGGGCCGGCTAGGGGCGGCCCGTCGCTCGGCCCGCAACTGGTACGGTGCTCACGCCTTCTGCGCGAAGCTCCAAGCCAACTCAGCGAGGGGGCGGGCGTTCTTGGCGGTTTCCCTGGCCTGATCGCTGGACGCCGTGCCGTCCACCACGCGTTTGGCGATGCCTTGCACGATGGCCGCGATGCGGAACAGGTTGTAGGCCATGTAGAAGTTCCAGTCGGCCATGACGGCGCCGACGTCGGCGCGGCCGGTGCGCTCGCAGTAGCGCTGCACATACTCGCGCTCGCTGGGAATGCCCAGCGCGGCCAGGTCCTGGCCGCCCAGGCCGCGCGCGGCGCCCGAGGTCTGGATGTGCCAGCTCATGCAGTGGTAGCTGAAGTCGGCCAGCGGATGGCCGAGCGTGGACAGCTCCCAGTCCAGCACGGCGATGACGCGCGCCTCGGTGGGATGGAAGACGACGTTGTCCATGCGGTAGTCGCCGTGGACGATGCCGACCTCGTTCTCGTCGCGTGCCGAGGCCGGGATGTGGGCCGGCAACCAGGCCAGCAGTGCATCCATCGCCGGGTTGGGCTCGGTGACCGAGGCCAGGTATTGCTTGCTCCAGCGGCCGATCTGGCGCTCGAAGTAATTGCCCGGCTTGCCGTAGGCCTCCAGGCCCACGGCCTTGAAATCGACCTGGTGCAGGGCCGCGATGACGCGGTTCATCTCGTCGTAGTGGGCGGCGCGATCGGCATTGCTCATGCCGGGCAGGCTCTGGTCCCACAGCACGCGGCCGGGCATGAAGGACATCACATAGAAGGCGCGGCCGATGACGGCCTCGTCCTCGCACAGCGCATACATGGCCGGCACGGGCACGTCGGTACCGGCCAGCGCCCCCATGACCTGGAACTCACGCTCGATGGCATGGGCCGACGGCAGCAGCTTGGCCACCGGCGCGGGCTTGCTGCGCATCACGTACTGCGCGCCCGGCGTCTTCAGCAGATAGGTCGGGTTGGACTGCCCGCCCTTGAACTGCTCGAGGGTCAGCGGCCCGGCAAAGCCGTCGACATGGGCGGCCAGCCAGGCTTCAAGAGCCGCAGTGTCCAGCGATTGGGCGAGGGGGCGGGTGCCGGTGAATGCTTCCATGGAGGTCGTTTCGCAGGGGTCGAACTTTCCATTCTGAAAGGCAAGGGCCGGCGGGCGTGTCCCTATCGCGACGCTGCAGCCAGCAGCTTCTCTCGGCTCAGCACGACGAGGCGCGTGGGCTCAACCCGCACGGCGCCTTCACGCTCGAAGGCTTTCAATTCCTGGTTGACGCGCTGGCGCGAGGCGCCGAGCAGCTGGGCCAGGTCTTCCTGGGCGAGCTGCAGGCCGATGCGCGTCTCGTCGCCCTCCTGCACGCCGTAGGAGCGCGCCAGCAGCAGCACCTGCTTGGCCAGGCGGGCGGCCAGGGGCCGGGTGTTGAGGTCCTCGATCATGTCGAACATCAGCCGCAGGCGGCGGCAGTTCAGCCTCAGCAGCGCGTCGTAGAGCTCGGAATGAGCCAGCAGCAGGGCGCGGAAGTCCGACTTGCGCACGCACAGCAGCGTCGTCTCGCCATGGGCATAGGCGTCGTGGGTGCGGGGCAGGCCGTCGAAGAGGGCGATGTCGCCGAACCAAGTGCCGGGCTCGACATAGGTCAGCGAGATCTGCTTGCCGGCCAGCGACACCGAGCTGACGCGCACCGCGCCCTTGGCCACGGCCGACCACTCCTCGGCAGGCTCGCCGCGGTGGGACAACATGGTCTCGTCGGCCAGGCGGCGCACGAAGGCGCGCTGCAGGATGTCGTTGCGCAGCGGTTCGGACAGCTTGGAGAACCAGGGGCCCTGGTCGATCTGCTGGCGTTCGGCGGGAGTGAGGCTGAGTGCGTTCATGGTCTGGGAGGCATTGTGCCGCCCGCGCATCCCCTGGGATTGGGGCCATTGGCGGGTGCCCCCCATGCTAGAGTGATCCGCGCTGTCTCCACCCCCTCATTCAACCGATAGCTAGCCGCCTGCAGTCGATGCCCCTTACGGCCCCGCGCCTGACCTTGGCTGGCGCCCTCACACCCGCTTTGGCACTGCTGCTCGGCCTGGCGCAAGACGCTCAGGGCCTGGGTCTGGGGCGACCGCAAATCCACTCCGCCCTGGGCAAACCGCTGGATGCCAGCATTCCGGTGACGCTGGCCGATGGTGAACAGCTGACCGATTCCTGCGTGCGCGCCGAGGTCTCGGCCGGCGATGCGCGAGTGCCGGCCGGGCTGTTGCAGATGCGCGTCGAGGGTGAACCCGGTCAGCAGCGCATCCGTCTGCAAAGCCTGGCCCGCATCGATGAGCCGGCGCTGCGCATCACGCTGGCCCTGGGCTGCCCGCTGCGGCTGACGCGCGAATTCAACGCCTTCATCGATCCGGCGGCGGGTGCTGGCAACGCGCCGGCGCCGCTGCCGATGGCGCCGCCCGCCGCGGCCCCCGCCCCTCAGGTAGTGGCCGAGGCAGCGCCTGCGCCGGCCCCGGTGATTCGGCACAAGCCCCGCGCCAAGCCGCGCGCCAGCGGCCCGCGCCTGATGCTGGAGCGGCCCGAGGTGCTGGTGGCCGAAGCACCGCGGCCGGTCCAGCCCGCCGCCAGCGCGCCCGAGATGGAGCTGACGCCCGAACTGGAGGCCCAGATCGCCCAGTTGGAACAGACGGTGGCCCAGTTGCGCGCCGACCTGGAGGCGCGGCTGCAGGCCGAAGCCGCGGCATCGGCCGCGGCCGCCATCCCTGCGGCTTCCGCGCCGGTCGTGGCGCCGCCACCGGCGGTCGTGCACAGCGCGCACGCGTCGCCCTATCGCGACCCCATGACCTGGGTGCTCACGCTGGGGCTGGGCCTGCTGGCGGGTTCGGCGGCCTTCTATGGCAGCCGCTGGCGCGACCAGCGCGCGCGCCGTGAGCTGGCCTACTGGCGCGCCTTGCACGCCGCGGAAGGTGCCGGCCTGCCACCGGCGGCGCCGCCGCCGGTTTCGCCGGGCATGGCGCCACCCTCCGCCGGCCGTGCTGCGGCCTTGCCTGACGAAGGCCAGCACCAGGCCACGCGGCCGCAGCCCCGGCCCATGGCCTGGCCGCCGGCGCCGATCGCATCACCGCCACCGCCGCCTGCGCCGGTCGCGCCGCCCGCGCCCGATCTGCAGGCGACCCAACGTCTGCAGATGACCCAGCGCCTGCAGGCGGCCGCGGCCCCGACGCTGTCCAACGAGCTGACCGTCGCGGACGAGCTGCTGGACCTGCAGCAGCAGGTCGATTTCCTGCAACTGCTCGGCCAGCACGAGGCGGCCGCCGACCTGCTGGCCACGCGGCTGGCGCGCGGCAATGCCGGGGCCATGCCCTATCTGATGCTGATGGAGCTGTGCCAGCAGCGTGGCGAGCCCGAGGTGTTCGCCGAGCTCGTCAAGCAGTTCGAGCCGCGTTTCCGCGTGCAGGCTCCGCAATGGACGCAAAGCCTGGCGCGCGGCCGCAGCCTGGACACCAGCCCCAGCGTCATCGCGCATCTGCAAGTGGTCTGGACCGATCCGGGTACCGCCATGCAGATGTTGCAGGACCTGCTCGCCCGCGGTGGCGGCCCGGGTGTGTCGAGCTTCGAGCTGCCGGCCTACCGCGACCTGCTGACGCTCTACAGCGTGGCCCGCGATCTCTTCGAGGCCGGCCTGCGCGGCGAGGAGGTCGACCTGATGCTGCCGATCGACTCCCGCTTCGGCGACACCCGGTCCTAGAGATCGAAGTCGTCGGCTTCGCCGCTCATGGCCTTTTCGATGAGCTTGCGGCTCAGCCGGTCCGACAGCAGCTCGGCGAAGGCATAGACGTAGTTGCGCAGATAGGCGCCGCGCTTGAACGCGATGCGCGTGACGTTGCTGCCGAGCAGGGCACCCAGCGGGCGCGCCACCAGGTCGCTGGTGGGCGGCTCTTCACGCATGGCCATTTCGGCCACGATGCCCACGCCCATGCCCAGGCGCACATAGGTCTTGATGACGTCAGAGTCGATGGCTTCGAGCACGACATTGGGCGTCAGGTGGCGCGCAGCGAAGGCCTTGTCGATGCGGGTGCGGCCCGTGAAGCTGGGGTGGTAGGACACCAGCGGCTCGCTGGCGAGCTGCTCCAGGCTGACACGCTCGGCGCTGGCCAGTGGATGCTCGCGCGGCACGACCATGACGTGCTGCCATTCGTAGCAGGGCAGCGTGACGAGGTCGGGGTACTGGGCCAGGGACTCGGTGGCGAGGCCGAGGTCGGCGGTCTCGTCGAGCAGCATCTTGGCGACCTGGTCCGGGCTGCCCTGGTGCAGGCTGATGCGCAGCTGCGGCAGGTTCTTGCGCAGCTGGGCCACCGGCGCGGGCAGCACATAGCGGGCCTGGGTGTGGGTGGTCGCGATGGAGAAGGTGCCGCTGTCCTGGCGCGAATATTCCTCGCCGATGCGCTTCAGGTTGCCGACCTCGCGCAGGATGATCTCGACGCAGGCCAGCACCTGCTGGCCCGGCTCCGTGATGCTGCGCAGCCGCTTGCCGTGGCGCGAGAAGATGTCGACGCCCAATTCCTCCTCAAGCTCGAGGATGGCCTTGGACACGCCGGGCTGGGAGGTGAACAGCGCCTTGGCCGTCTCGGTGAGGTTGAGGTTGCGGCGGGCAGCTTCCTGGACGAAGCGGAATTGGTGGAGGTTCATTCGAGGACGCCCAGGCAGGCCAGGCTGATGGCGTTGAGCACGGCTTCCTGTTCACCGAGGGGTGCGTGCAGCAGCCATTCCACGGCATGGCGCTCACGCAGACGGTCCAGCAGCGGGGGTATGTCGCGGCGCACATGGCCGCCGGTGCCAAGGAAAAGGGGCAGCACGTGCACGCGCGTGCAACCCGCACTGACCAGTTGTTCGGCGGCCTCTTCGATGCCCGGCGACATGAACTCGAGATAGGCCATCGCCAGCGGCGTGCCGGGCCGTGCCGCGCGCAATCGCTCGGCAATGGTCTCGAAAGGTCTTGCCCAAGCCGGATCGCGGGCGCCGTGGGCGAAAAGCAGCAGCCCTTCGCTCATCGATATCTCACCAGCCACGTGAAGGCCGCCATCGACAGGCCCAGGTAGAGCAGGCTCGGTGTCGCCGCGACGACCCAGGGCGTCCAGTTCTTCAAGAGGCCCAGATGGCCGGCCACGTTGTTCAGCAGCACGAAGCTGATGCCCAGCATGATGCCGCCGAAGACCTTGATGCTGATGCCGCCTGAGCGCCCGTGCAGATAGGCGAAGGGCAGGGCCAGGGCCACCATGACAAAGCAGGCGAAGGGATAGAAGGCCTTGCGCCAGAACTGGATGTTGTGGGCCTGGGCCGACTGCTCCTGCGCCGACAGATGCTCGGTGTAGCGGTAGAGCTCCAGTGTCGACATCGACATGGCCGGCAGCACGGCCGCGGCGATGACGCCGGCATGCAGGGAGCTCTGCCAGTCGAGCTTGTCGAGCTGCTGCTCGCTGACGACGACGTCGCCGACGCTGCCACTGGCCGTGGCCGTGCCGGGGTTCCAGACCGTGCGCCTGACCTTTTGCAGATGCCACAGGCCCTGCGCGTCGACGTCGACGTTCTCGGCCTCGGTGCGCGACATCAGCCGGCCTTCGGCGTCGAACTCGAAGATGCGCACGTCCTCCAGTTCGCCGCCGCCGCCGACCCGGCCGACCTTGACTGAATAGCTGCGCTCCTGGCCGTCGATCTTCTGGTGGTCCTTCAGCCAGGCACCGCGCTTGGCGGGGCTGCTGTCGCGGACGAAGCGGGCGCGCATCTCATCGCCTTCCCGCTCGAAACGCGGGGCCACGTAGTCGCCGATGAAGAAGGTCAGCGCGGCGAAGGCGGCGGCCAGGCCGGCCAGCAGCGCCAGCGCCCGTGCGGGGCCCAGGCCACCGGTGCGCAGGATGGTGAATTCGCTGCTCTGCGCCAGCCGGGCCAGCGCGACGATGGCGCCGATCAGCACGGCGATGGGAAAGAGCTCGTAGAAATGCCCCGGCAACTCCATCACGGCGAGCAGGGCGGCCTTGCCCGCGCCGGCGCCGACGCGCGTCATGCGCTCGATCTCGTCGACGAAGTCGATGAAGAAAAACAGTGACAGGAAGGCCAGCGCGACCAGCAGCACCGAGCCGGCGATGTCCTTGTAGAGCAGGGCGCGGACGGTTCTCATGCCACCGCCTCCTTGCTGCCGCGCCGGCGCAGGCTGAAGCGGTTGGCGTTGTCGCGCAGCCAGATGACGGTCAGGGCCAGGAAGAGGGCGCTGCCGTGGACGACGACCAGCGCACGCGGCAGGGCCATGCGGCCGTTGCCGACCCAGGACTGCGACAGGTTGATGAGATTGAAGTAGATGATGAAGGCCAGCAGCGCGAAGAGCAGATTCCAGTTGCTGGCGCGGCGCGGGTTGGACGCCGACAGGCCGACGCCGAGCAGCGCCATGTTCAGGCCGCCCAGGATCATGCCGAAGCGCCAGGCCAGTTCGCCCTGGTTCTTCGGCGTGGGCAGGCGCAGCAGGTCCAGCGTCGCCATGGCCTTGGGCGGCAGCTGGTTGGCATTGGCCAGCACCTGGGTGTCGGTCATCACCTTGTACTGCTCGAAGCGCGCCAGGCTCTTCTCGCCGGTCTTGAGCTGGCTCTCGTTGCGCTGGCCATGGTCCAGCACGAGGAAGCGGTCATCGCCTTCCATCTCGAGATGGCCACGGGCCGAGGTCGTCACCGACTCGCGTTCATGCTGGTTGGCCAGGATGAAGACATTGCGGCCGGTCGCGGCGTTGTCGCCGTCGCGCTCGATGAAAAAGACCCGGCTGCCGTCGCGCGAGGTCTGGAACTGGCCCGGCGCGACGCGCGAGAGGTCGCCGCGCTTCTGGTAGCGGTCGCGCAGCTCGGCGCTGTTCTGGTTGCCCCAGGGCCAGACCAGCAGCTCCAGCACGATGACGCCGAGCAGCACCGGCCAGGCCATGCGCAGCACCGGCCGCACGAAGCGCGACAGCGGCACGCCGCTGGCGAACCAGATCGTCATCTCGGACTCGCGGTAGAACCGGCTGAGCGTGAGGACGACGGCGATGAACAGCGACAGGATGAGCATGGTCGCGAGGTGGGCGATGGTGGCGTAGCCCATCAGCAGCACCACGTCCTGGGGCGCCACATTGCCCCCGGCGGCCTGGCCCAGCGTACGGATCAGCGTCGACGTCAACATGATGGTCAGGATGACCACAAGGGTGACGCCGAAGCTCTTGGCCAACTCCGATCGCGTGGATGAATCGAATAACATCAAACGCACTTCTATCTACTTTCGGTCATTATGGACTTCAAGATTCAAACCGCTGAGCTGGATGGGCTCGCGGGTGCAGGTGCCGACGCCCTGATCGTCGTGCTCGGCGGCGAGGCGCTGCCCAAGGGTCTGGATGCTGTCGTCGCCAAGCATGCCCAGGCCGCGATCAAGCTGGGCGACTTCGCGTTGAAGGGCGGTCAGGCGCTCACGCTGACGCAGGTCGAAGGCGTCAAGGCGCCCCGCCTCGTGCTTGTCGCCAGTGGCAAGACGACGCTGGCCGCCGCGCGCGCCGCCCTGGCGGCGGGCCTGGCCCAGATCAAGTCGCGCGGCGTGGTCAGCGCGGCCGTGGCGTTCGCGGGCTTCGATGCGGGCCTGGCCGAGTCGCTGGCCGAGCAGGCCGCGGTGGCCGGCACCGATGCGGTTTATGTCTATCGCCACACCAAACCCAGCGCGCCGGCCGCATCCAAGCTGGCCAAGCTGGCCCTGTTGGTGGGCAAGGCCGATGTGAAGGCCGCCAAGCTGGGCCTGGCGCGCGGCGAGGCCATCGCTGCCGGCATCGAGCTGGCACGCGAATGCGCCAACCGTCCGGCCAACTATGCGACGCCGACCTATCTGGGTGAGGTGGTGCAGGGCCTGGGCAAGGCCCATGGCCTGAAGGTCGAGGTGCTGGACAAGAAGGCCGTCGAAAAGCTCGGCATGGGCAGCTTCCTGTCCGTGGCCCAGGGCTCGGACGAGCCGCTGCGCTTCATCGTGGCCCGTTACGAAGGCGCGGCCAAGACGGTCGCGCCGGTCGTGCTGGTGGGCAAGGGCATCACCTTCGACACCGGCGGCATCTCGCTGAAGCCCGGTGCCGAGATGGACGAGATGAAGTTCGACATGGGCGGCGCGGCCAGCGTCATCGGCACGCTGCGTGCGGTGGCCGAACTCAAGCCCAAGCTCAACCTTGTCATGATCGTGGCTGCCTGCGAGAACATGCCCAGCGGCCGTGCCGTCAAGCCGGGCGACGTCGTCACGTCGATGTCGGGCCAGACCATCGAGATCCTGAACACCGACGCCGAAGGCCGCCTCATCCTCTGCGATGCGCTGACCTATGCGGAGCGCTTCAAGCCGGCCGTCGTCGTCGACGTGGCCACGCTGACCGGCGCCTGCGTCATCGCGCTGGGTGGCGTGCGCAGCGGCATGTACGCGAGCGACGACGAACTCGCCGCCTCGCTGACCGCGGCGGGCGACGCGGCCCTGGACCCCTGCTGGCGCATGCCGCTGGACGACGAGTACGCGGAAGGCCTGAAGAGCAACTTTGCCGACGTGCCCAACATCGCCGGCCGCGCGGGCGGCTCGATCACGGCGGCCAAGTTCCTGCAGCGCTTTGCCGGCAAATACCGCTGGGGCCATCTCGACATCGCCGGCACCGCCTGGAAGGGCGGCGCTGCGAAGGGCTCGACCGGCCGGCCCGTGGGCCTGCTGACGCACTTCGTGCTGAGCCACGCGAAATAAGTGGTCGTTCAGGTCAGCTTCTACAGCGACGCGGCGGAACCGCTGCATTACGCCTGCCGGCTGATCCGTCGCGCCCTCGCGTCGGGCAAGCCGGTGGGGGTCTGTGTGTCGGCCGCCCACGCCACTCGTCTAGACGAGTTGCTGTGGAGCTTCGACGCGGCCGAGTTCATCCCGCATCGGCGTTGGGACGGCGCCACGCCGCCGGCGCCGGGCGAGGTGCTCCTGGTTGATGACGCGGCGCGCCTGCCGCATCGCGGGCTGCTGCTGAACCTGTGCGACGACATGCCCTCGGACGCGCTTGCATTTGAACGCGTGTTGGAGGTCATCGGACAGGCGCCGGAGCGCGTTCAGGCTGGGCGTGCGCGCTACCGCGTCTATCAGCAGGCCGGTGCCAAGCTGGACCACTTTTCAGCGGCAGGTTGACAACGCTGCGTCCACGCTTTCCCGAATGAGAGCCCCCCGGATTTGGGGTATGTTCAATTGGTTGAAAAATCAACAGTTCTCTGTTTGTTCCTCTCTCTTTCAAACTGGAGTTGATCCATGCAAGTTAAATTGAATGTGGTGGTGGGTGCCGTTGCAGCGCTGCTCAGCGGTGCCGCGATGTCTCAGGACCTGGTCGTCAAGATCGGCCACGTCGGCCCGACCAGCGGCGCCATCGCCCACCTGGGCAAGGACAACGAACTGGGCGCCCGTCTGGCCATCGAGGAACTGAACGCCAAGGGCGTCATGATCGGCGGCAAGAAGGCCAAGTTCGAACTGCTGGCTGAAGACGACGCCGGCGATCCGAAGCAGGGCACCGCCGCCGCCCAAAAGCTGGTGGACTCCAAGGTCAACGGCGTCGTGGGTCACTTGAACTCGGGTACCTCCATCCCGGCCTCCAAGGTCTACAGCGACGCCGGCATTCCGCAGATCTCGCCGTCGGCCACCAACCCCAAGTTCACCCGCAATGGCTACAAGACGACCTTCCGCGTCGTGGCCGATGACGTGCACCTGGGTGGCACGCTGGGCCGCTATGCCGCCAAGGACCTGAAGGGCAAGTCCATCGCCGTCATCGATGACCGCACGGCCTATGGCCAGGGCGTTGCCGACGAGTTCGAAAAGGGCGTCAAGGGCGCGGGCGGCAAGGTTGTCGGTCGCGAATTCACCAACGACAAGGCCACGGACTTCACCGCCATCCTGACCTCCTTGAAGGGCAAGAAGCCCGACGTCGTCTTCTTCGGCGGCATGGACGCCGTGGCCGGCCCGATGCTGCGCCAGATGAAGCAACTGGGCATTGAAGCCAAGTTCATGGGCGGCGACGGCATCTGCTCGGGCGAACTGCCCAAGCTGGCCGCCGGCACCATGGGTGACGGCCAGGTCGTCTGTGCCGAAGCCGGTGGCGTCGAAGGCGAAGCCAAGAAGTCGATGGACGACTTCAAGGCCAAGTTCAAGGCCAAGTTCAACGTCGACGTGCAGATCTATGCACCTTATGTGTACGACGCCGTCAATGTGATGGCTGCCGCCATGGTCAAGGCCGGTTCCGCCGAGCCGGCCAAGTACCTGCCCGTGCTGGCCAAGACGGCCGGCTACAAGGGTGTGACCGGCACCATCGCCTTTGACGAGAAGGGTGACATCAAGAATGGCGCCCTGACGCTGTTCACCTACAAGGGTGGTGCCCGCGAGCAGATCGCCGTCGTGCGCTGATCCGCTCAGCCTCCTGAACGCCCGCCTCGGCGGGCGTTTTTCATGATGAACCCGCCTCGGCCGGCGTTTTTCATGACGAGCCCGCCTTGGCGGGCTCGTTGCTTTCGGGGTCGCGAAATCGGAACAGGCAAATCAAGGACGACAAAGGGATGCCTGCTGCGACAGCTTGCGGCGCCCATCGTGAATACTGCCCAAGAAATAAAGGCGGCAATATTCATTTCGCATGAAAACCTTTTCGGCCAAGCGCCGGACGCACATAAACCGGGTTTCGTCCGATTTCAATGTGGCGCGTGTGCTTTCCGCACGTTTTGCGGAGGGTGCGCGGCGTCTGTCATGGTGCTGTCGCCCGCTTTCGGGTCTACTGCCGCCCGTTGTCAAAGCGACCGAAGCCGCGGGCTTGAGGGACCGCGGCACGACACGGATTCAAGGGTCAGGCCCCCTCTAAACGGGGGGCTTTCAAGCCTGGGGGGCGGAGGCATGATGCCGGCGCGATCAAGGGTTGGTCGGACACGTCCGTTGCTGCGGCAAGTCGGGGCGTCCACAAGCCAGCCGGGCGGTCTCCGAGGCGGTCCGCGACTGTCGGGCTGCCGCAAGGTGGTGATGCGACAGGCGGCCTCCGTGCGAGGGTGAATGGAATATCGAAACTGATTCGAATTTCGTTAATCGGATTGCAAATGCGGAAAACGCCAGGCAGTAGTGATCGGGGATGCAAATGATTCGAATATTCAACCATTACCTGCACAAGCAGACCTTGCTACAGGTCTTCTTTGACCTCGGCCTGATTGTCTTTGCCGTCATTGCCGTCGTCCTCAGCCAGGGCGAGTCCGCACAGACGGTGCTGCCCTTCGCCGCCTCTCATGGCCTGTCGCTGGCAGGCTGCATGTTCGTGATCAATTCGGCGACGGGTTTCTACCAGCACGTCCACAACCGTTCCATCACCGAGTCCTGCGCGCGTGCGCTGTTCGGCCTGCTGTTCGGTCTGCCCCTGGCCTATGCCATCTTCAGCCTGGTGCCTTCGAACACCAGCCATCGTGACCTGCTGACCCTGGTGGCCATGGTGGCCGTCGCCGCGGTGATGGTGCATCGCGTCTATGCCGCCCACTCGGGCACCCAGGCGCGCCTGCGCAGCCGCATCCTGATCTTCGGTACCGGCGTCGCCGCCCGTACCGTGGGCAACACGCTGCGAGCCTCCGACCCGCATGCCCAGATCGTCGGTTTCTACGCCGGTCCGAATGAAGAGCACCCCGAGGTGCCGAGCGC